>DAIOFH010000026.1:0-37911 GCA_036745875.1 Planctomycetota bacterium
GGGCGAATTGCCTATGCCGGATTACGCCCACAGATTCTTTTGAAGAGGCCGAAAATTTTAGCCGGGGTTCCGTAATTATCGAAGGGTCAGGGTGGGAGCGAATACAAAACGCTATGCGTCAGCCAACCCACCTATTCCCGGCATCGCGGGCCGCTTCTGGCTTACGCCTTCGCGGATCGCGGCCTGTTTTACCGCTTCCGCCACAGCCGGTGCAACCCTGCGGTCGGTCGAGCGGGGGAGGATGTAATCGCGCCTGAGGCCGTCAAGCTTGGCAATCGAGGCGATGGCTTGCGAGGCGGCAAGGTTCATCGCGGGCGTTATAGCCGTCGCGGCGGCATCCAAAGCGCCCCGGAAAATCCCCGGAAACGCCAGGACATTGTTCACCTGGTTCGGGTAGTCTGAACGTCCAGTCGCCATGATTGCCACATACGGCGCAGCCACCTCGGGACTGATCTCGGGGTCCGGATTCGACATGGCGAAAACCATCGCATCCTTGGCCATCAGCCTGATATCCTCTTCCTTCACTGTGTTGGGACCGGAAAGACCGACGAAAACATCCGCTCCCTTGATGACATCATGGAGCGTGCCCTGCACCTTACCCGGATTGGTCATCGCCGCAAATGCCTGCTGGCTGGAATTCAGGCCCGGCTTGCCGTCCCAGAGCACGCCGGAGCGGTTGACGCCGACGATGTCCTTGACGCCCGCCGCGAGAAACAGTTTGGCGCACGCCGTCCCGGCGGCACCCACACCCATTACCACCATTTTAAGGTCAGCCAATTTCTTGCCCAGCACCTCGCACGCATTTTGCAGCGCCGCCAGCGCCACCACTGCCGTGCCGTGCTGATCGTCGTGGAAAACCGGGATTGAGAGGCGTTTCTTCAGCTTATCCTCGACTTCGAAACAGCGCGGCGCTGAGATATCCTCGAGGTTGACGCCGCCGAAGGTCGGAGCAAGCCTGACCACGGTCTCGACGATCTCGTCCACCTCCTGCGTAGCCAGCACGATAGGGAAGGCATCCACGCCCGCGAACTCCTTGAACAACAGCGCTTTTCCTTCCATCACCGGCAGTGCCGCTTCGGGCCCGAGGTTGCCGAGACCTAGTATGGCGGACCCGTCCGATACGACGGCCACCATATTTTTCCTCTGCGTCAAGACGAAGGAACGCTCCTTTTCATTGGCGATGGAGCGGCAAATCCTCCCGACCCCCGGCGTGTATTGCCGCGACAGGTCATCCAGATCAACGAGCGGGTCGGCGCCGGCGATCCTGACTTTTCCGCCATTGTGGACGGCATAGGTATCGTCCACCACCTGCATGACCTGGATTTTTTCTAAAGCCGTAACCTTGGCAAGCACCTCTTTCTGGTGTTCCAGGTCACGGCAAAAGACACAGACATCCGTCACCCTGCTGCCAGGATAACCCGGCACTTCCACCGCCGAGTCCACGAGCGCCTCCGCTTCGGCCACTGCCCTCGCGACCGTACCGACGCCGTCAAAGCCAGGCGCGTATTGAATAGTCAATGTAATGGAAAAACCTGGGCCAGGGATTTTTTTCATGATGTCCACCCTCCGCTTAAACTTTCGCAATCAAAATGCTATAAAAGAAAACCTTCCATTAAACTGTCAGTACAGTGGGGAAAACATTCTGCAGAATAAATCTTTAAATATTCCATTTTTATGAAGACAAAAGAAAAGTCCGGTCAGACCTTAAGGTTTGACCGGACGCGATTGGAACCGCTATTTGACAACAGGGACCGATGAGGACGCAGGTTTAGCTATACATCGCCATGTCCACCTTCACCCCGTTCTCCTTGAGGAAGTCCTTGACCTGACGGATGGTGAATGTGCCGAAGTGGAATACGGACGAAGCAAGAAGCGCCGTGGCATGGCCGTCCCTGACCGCTTCGAGAAAATGCTCCAGCTTCCCCGCACCACCGGAGGCGATCATTGGCAGGCCGGTGGCGTCGGCGATAGCCCGCAGCGCCTTGACGTCGTAGCCGGTGAGAGCGCCGTCGGTGAGCTTGCTGGTGGGCAATATCTTGCCCACTCCAAGGTCGCGCATCTTGACGGCGAATTCGACGGCGTCGTAGCCTGTCGGGGTGCGTCCGCCGTCGATGTACAGTTCACGGCCGGAGGGAAGGCTGTCGTTTTTGTCGATATCAATAGCGATCGTTATCGCTTTCGAACCAAACATATCCACCGCTTCCTTGACGAATTGCGGATCACGGAACGCCGCAGACGATATGGATACGCTTTTCGCTCCCGCCTTGAGGACGATATCGACGTCATAGGTGGTTTTCAAGCCGCCGCCGTAGGTGATGGGGAATTTGGTGGCTGCAAAGACTTCGTGCAGGACTTCGAGCATTGTCGCCCGTTTTTCCACCGTGGCCGTGATATCGAGTATGGTCAACTCGTCCGCGCCGCCCTTTTCGTAGGCGACGGCGACTTCGACCGGATCGCCGGCATCACGGAAATTGATGAAGTTCACGCCCTTGACAACCCTGCCGTCCTTCATGTCCAGGCACGGCATAATGCTTACGTACTCCATAACTCTCCTTTTCATGTTTCATTGTTCTAAAACAGCTTCCTAGCCCCCAATACGCCCGACAGAAGCTTGCTGACCCGTTCCGTCTCGACGAGAAAGGCGTCGTGACCGTATTGGCTTGGTATATCCGCATAGGTGACAGGCTTTCCCGTGCGGCAGATCGCATGGACCAGCTCGCGGCAGCTCTCAGGAGGATACAGCCAATCCGAAGAAAAACTCGCCACCAAAACATCTGACTTCAACCGCTCGCACGCCGTTGCAAGGTCCCCCCCGCCCCAGCGTTCGGCCGCGTCGTAATAATCCATCGCGCGGGTGACATAGAGATAAGAGTTGGCGTCAAAACGTTCAACAAATGCCTTGCCCTGGTAGTTCAGGTAACTTTCGACGGCGAACTCGATGTCGAAGTTGAAATCCGGTTTGGCCTTGTCCTGCAGACGCCTGCCGAATTTCAGGTCCATCCCTTCGTCCGAGAGATAGGTGATGTGCGCAAGCATCCGTGCCGACGCGAGGCCATGCTCCGGCATTGCGCCGTCATAATAATCCCCGTCATGGAAATTCGGGTCGTGAATGATGGAATAACGGCCCACCGCGTTGAATGCCACCCCCTGCGTCGACAGGTTGGCGCTTGCCGCTAGTACTATGGCTTTTTCCACGCGGTCGGGATAAGCCAAGGCCCATTCCAGCGCCTGCTGCCCGCCAAGCGATCCGCCGATAACGGCGAAAACCCGGTCAATCCCCAGCCGGTCCAAGAGAAGCGCCTGCAACCGCACCCAGTCGCCGACCATCACGACAGGGAACGATAACCCGTATGGCGTGCCGGTATCGGGATTGAGGTCGGCGGGGCCTGTCGTGCCATAGCATGAACCCAGGACATTGGAGCAGATGACGTAAAAGCGGTTGGTGTCTATCGGCTTTCCCGGCCCGATCATCGAGTCCCACCAGCCGGGTTTTTTCTGCCTGTAGGACCTGGGCGGGGAATAGCCGTCCTTCCTGACTTTTATCCTGCCGGAAAGGGTTTTGCTCACCGCCGTCTGGTCCCAACCGGCCGCATGGGCGTCCCCGGACAAAGCGTGGGCAATGAGGATGACATTGTCCTTGGCCGGCGACAGCTGCCCGTATGCCTCATATTCCACCGACACGTATTTCATCTTCGCGCCGATTTCCAGTTCGAACGGTTCGGCTTCCGTCGCCAGGACAATATTTTGCGGCACGATCCAACCGACCGAATTTTTGCTGTCCGGTTTTTCGGCTGTTGCGAGAGCTCGCGTATTTTTCATCGAAAAACAACTCCGTTTCACTGTTTCAATATTTGTTCGAAAAACTCTTCCGGCATGGCAAAGCACGCCGCCACCGCGCGGTCGAGATCGTGGCGGGCTTTGGCCAACTTGGTCTCATCCTTGCCCGCCCCCGCCAACTTCGCGCACACGGCATATGCTTCCTCTACAGCCTTGACGTCACCGTCCGCCGCCTCCAACGGAAACGGCACGGTACGCATCTCGTGCAGGTTGATGTTGTTGTTGGCGCTGCCGATGCGGAAAAACCAGTCGAGAATGCGCGAGTTGAGCATCCCGGCCAGATACTGCAAAGATACGCCTTCCCGCGGGTAAAAGATGTTCAGGCTGTTGCCGGCGTACACCCCTTCGGGGAGGATGGCGGCGACGAGGCGCGGGCGGCTGTGCAGGTTGCGAATGCCGAGCTGCGCCACCCTTTTTCCCCGCACCCGTTCCTGGCAGCTCGCGGCCATCGCACCCTTTTTTTGCAGGAACAAGTCGCGCCTGAGATAACGCTCCTTTCCCGGCTCGTCCGTCACGTCGATGTAAAACGGCGACAGGTGCATACCCCGCGCCAAGATGCAGCCGGTCGGAACGTCGGCCATGCAATCCCGAAAAAAGGTCTGGTCCACCTCCCCCACATGCGAATCGGCGACATCCGCGAGTTCGCCAAAGGGATTCTGCCAGAACCATCGGAGCACAGCCAATCCAGCCGGGTCTAAGCTCGGGATCAACAGAGTACCGTTGGTACCCTCCTCCAATTCCTCCACATCCAGCGTCTCCGCCTGGCTGTGTCCCATCGAGATCCGCAACACCGGCGTCCTTCCGCCGAAGGCGCGGGCACGGAAAATACAGGCAGCCTGCGATATGCCGGGGAATATCCCTTCATCCTCGCCGTAAAGGAGCCAGCGGTCGGAACCGCAGGAAGTGATCAGGTGCCTCCGTACCGATTCCGCCGACAAGTCGCGCGCCAACGACATCGGCACGACAAACGACAGGATTCCGCCGGGCTTCAGTAAATTCAGCGAGCGCTCGATAAAGCAGCGGTAAAGGTTTATCTGGCCGGTCAAGGCGTCAAAATACAAACCGCTGGCGCGCAAGGCGTCGGCAAACCATTTTTTGTCCGGCTGGGTCTGGAAGTTCGTCAAGACTTCGTACGGGGGATTGCCCGCAATGACGTCGAAGCCGTCCACTGAAGCGATTTCAGGAAAAAAAACATTCCAATTGACCGAGCTCTCCCGCTCAAACGGATCAAGGCGCGACTGTTGCGAACAGCCGAAGCCGTCGCCAAGCAGGGCCTCGCCGCAGACAAAATGCCCATTGTCAGGAACAAACTCCCCGTCGCGGTCGGACAGGCAGAGCCATAACAGCGCCCTGGTCATAAAAACGCTTGCCGGATCCTTGTCGACGCCGTAGAAGCAATGCCCAACCCATTCCCTAAGCTCCGGCAGCTTGACGCCAAACGACACGCCTGCGAGTTCAACCAGCCGCAGGAAAAAATAACCGCAACCCATGGAAGGGTCGCAGAAGCTGCGGCAGGAGCGTGAACTGAATTCGTTGTCAGGGAAAATATCCGCCCAAAGCAATTCGAGTATCTTATCGACAACCCACACCGGCGTATAGTAACGGCCTTCTCTTTTGGCCTGTCCCGACGAGCTGTTGCCGATGCGCAGGAACTCGTCGCCGATATGGCGGAGCCTGTCGGAACCGTGTACATTTTCCTTCTTCCGCTCTTTTACCGGCGCCGTCATCAGCGCCTGGAAAACCTGTGCGCCGTCGGGGAACAGGTCGGCACTAAATCCCTCCAGGCGCTCGAGCAGTGCCTCGGGCCTTGCCTTTTGTATCCCTTTTTCTTTGGCCAAATCCCATATCGCCCGGAGCGAATCGGCATTCGGCATGGCGACGGTTCCCATGATGAAATTGTATCCAAAAGAAGTGAAATGGCAACGGTTGATTTATGAATAACAAAGCCCCGCCGCTCGGGCGGGGCTTTGTTATTGATCAGATATTTTAACGATTAATTGTCTTGCATCAGCAGCATATCCTTGACCTTCATCAACCGGGCCCGGCTCGAACGCTCCGCTTCCTCCAGCTTGGATGAGATTTCCTTGATCGCCTGTTTCTGCTGCGGGATAAGGACATATTCAAGCGCGTTGACGCGGCGGCGGGTTTTTTCGATTTCGTCCGCCATGCGAATGACCGCCTCTTCCTTGGATGCGAGTTCCAGCATGGTCGGGAAGATGTCCCGTAGGCTGGTGCTGGCGATGTCGAAATCCGTGGTTGTCGCCAGAGTGCTGTAAGAGGGCCGGAGTTCAAACCCCTTGAGGTTTACTTCCGGATAGGGAACGCTCATCACGCTCTTTTTGTTGATTTCCACTTCCAGCCGGGTGTCGACTTCCTCAAGAGCGGAAGTGATCGCCTCTTCACCGGAAATGCCCTGAGCCAGCATGAACAGGTTCAACGTGGACGGCAGATCCTGGTCTACCTTGTCGCGGAGCTTGGAATATTCGCCGACCAGCTCCATAAACGCCTGCACCAGGCCTTCGAGCTTGTCCTTGAGCAGTTTGTGGCCGCGCCTGGACATCACGAGGCGCTTCTTGAGGCGTAACAACTGCATGCGTGTGGCGTTGACCCTGATTTTCGCCATTTTCCCTTAAACTCCCTTTTAAAGAATCAATAATTGAAATTATTCTTCTCGCTCAATTATCAACTCAGGACGGCGGAGTGTAATCGGTCGCCTCGACATAGTACTTTTCTACATATTCCGGGCGAATACGCTTAAGCTCACCCCTAGGAAGAACGCCGAGAAGACGCCAGCCGAGTTCAAGGTTGTCCTCAATCTCGCGGTTTTCGTTTTCCGCCTGGGTGATGAACTGGGCTTCAAACCTGTTGGCGAATTCCATGTAGCGCAGGTCGAGAGGCGTCAAGGCCGATTCACCAAGGACGACCGCCAGTTCCTGGGAGTTCTTACCCCTGGCGTAGGCGGCGTATAGCTGGTTCATCACGCCGGCGTGATCGGCACGGGTCTTACCTTCCCCGATGCCCTTGTCCTTCAGGCGGGACAGACTCGGCAGTACATCGACCGGCGGGTAAATGCCTTCGTTGTGGAACGAACGGCCGAGGATGATCTGCCCTTCAGTGATATAGCCGGTAAGGTCAGGGACCGGGTGAGTCTTGTCGTCTTCCGGCATGGTGAGGATCGGGATCTGGGTGATCGAACCGTTCTTGCCCTTGAGACGGCCGGCGCGTTCGTAAATGGTCGCCAGGTCGGTATAGAGATAGCCGGGGTAGCCGCGGCGGCTCGGAACTTCCTTGCGGGCGGCGGAGATTTCACGTAACGCTTCGCAGTAGTTGGTCATATCGCTCAGGATAACGAGGATGTGCATCCCGAGTTCATAGGCCAGGTACTCGGCCGTGGTCAACGCAAGTCGCGGAATGGAAATACGTTCGATAGCCGGGTCGTCGGCGAGGTTGATGAACATCACGGAGCGCTCCAGAGCGCCGGTGCGCTTAAAGTCTTCGATGAAGAAGTTGGATTCTTCAAAGGTGATGCCCATGGCGGCGAAGACGACGCCGAACTTTTCACCGGATTTTTTCGTCGCCGCCTGACGCGCGATCTGCGCGGCCATGCGGTTGTGCGGCATGCCGGAGCCGGAGAATACCGGAAGTTTCTGGCCTCGGACCAGCGGGTTCAGGACGTCGATAGTCGAGATGCCGGTCTGGATGAATTCATTCGGGAAGTCGCGGGCATACGGGTTCATGGGAACGCCGTTGATGTTGGCGTATTTCTCGGGGATGATCGGGGGCCCGCCATCCGTGAGGCGGCCGAAGCCGTCAAATACGCGGCCGACCATGTCGGGCGACAAGCCGATTTCCTGCCCCTTGGCGGTGAAGCGCACGCGCGCCGTTCCGGGATCAAGGTTGCTGGTGCCTTCGAAAACCTGAATCAACGCCCGGTCCTCTTGCGTTTCAAGAACCTTGCCGCGACGGATGGTGCCGTCGGGGAGAATGATTTCGGCGATTTCCGAATAGCCGATGCCTTCCACTCCGCCCACAAAAACGAGGGGACCGACAATATTTTGAATGGTGCGGAATTCCTTGGCTGCCGCTTTAGACATGTCTTTACTCCTATGCCCGACACAAAAATTATTAGTTGTTATTTATCTCAGTATTAACCGCCTGGCCTACGCGTCTACGGCTTGGCTGATCTTGTCCTTGAGTTCTTTGAACTTGGAATCCAGTTCCTTTTCGGAAATAAGCTTCGCGCGGGAAATGTCCTCCATCACCGGGAGATCAAGGAGCGTCGACAGTTCAGCGCCAGACTCGAGCTTCTTGTTCGCCAGCTTGAAGTAGTGCAGGATCGCGTCCAGCATCAGCGCCTGTTTCTTGAGCGATGTAAAGGTGTCGATGTCGTCGAATGCGCTCTGGTTGAGGTAGTCTTCGCGGACCAGCCTGGCCGCTTCGAGAATCAGGCGGTCGGAAGCGCCGAGGGAGTCGAGGCCGACGAGACGGACCAGTTCCTGGAGGTCGGCTTCCTTTTTGAGAATAAGCATGGTCTGGCGGCGGTTCTTCGACCAGTCGGCAAAGATTTCCTTGTCATACCATGGGTCGGTGACGTCCAGGTAGAGGGAGTAACTGGTCAGCCAGTTGATGGCCGGGAAATGGCGTTGGAAGGCGAGCTGGTCGTCAAGACCCCAGAACACCTTGGTCACGCGCAGGGTCGACTGGGTGACGGGTTCCGACAAGTCGCCGCCGGCGGGAGATACCGCGCCGATGATCGTCACGGAACTTTCACGCTTGTCAGAACCAAGCGCGACCACCAGGCCCGCGCGTTCGTAGAACGCCGCAAGGCGGCTGGCGAGATAGGCAGGGTAGCCTTCGTCACCGGGCATTTCTTCGAGACGGCCGGACATTTCGCGCATGGCCTCGGCCCAGCGGCTGGTCGAATCACCCATCAGGGCGACCGAATAGCCCATGTCGCGGTAGTATTCCGCCATGGTGATGCCGGTAAAGACCGACGCTTCGCGCGCCGCGACCGGCATGTTGGACGTATTGGCGACAAGAACCGTGCGCTCCATGATGGGGCGGCCGGTCTTGGGGTCCGTCAACTCCGGGAACTCGAGAAGCACGTCGGTCATCTCGTTGCCGCGTTCGCCGCAGCCGATGAAGATGACGATGTCGGCGTCGGCCCACTTGGCGAGCTGGTGCTGGACAACCGTCTTGCCGCTGCCGAACGGTCCGGGAATGCAAGCGGTGCCGCCCTTGGCGACCGGGAACAGGGTATCGATGATACGCTGGCCGGTGAGAAGAGGCCGGATCGGGGGAAGCTTGTGGTTGATAGGGCGCGGGATACGTACGGGCCACCTCTGGAGCATAGCGATGTCGACCATCGATCCGTCGTCCTTCTTGATCACGGCGACGACTTCCTCGACCGTGAACTCGCCGGACTTGATGTCATCGAGGGTGCCGGAAATATTCGGCGGAACCATGACCTTGTGGGTGATGAGTTCCGTTTCCGGTACAGTGCCCAAGATGTCGCCGGCTATGACCGTGTCGCCCTTTTTCAAAACAGGCGTGAAGGCCCATTTCTTGTCGCGGTCGATAGCTGGGGACTCGGCACCGCGGACGATGAACTCTCCGTAGCGGGCCATCAGCTTATCGAGCGGCCTCTGGACGCCGTCATAGATGGACTGCAGAAGGCCGGGTCCGAGTTCGGCGGATAGCGGGACGCCCGTCGGCACGACCGGCTGGCCCGGAGCGATGTCTTCCGTCTCCTCATAGACCTGGATGGAGTATTGGTCGCCCCTGATTTCGATAATTTCGCCAAAGAGGCCCAGTTCGCCCACCTTGACCATCTCGAACATCTTGGATCCGAACAGACCCCTGGCCACGACCAGAGGACCACTCACTTTGACAATCGTTCCGTTTGAACGCTCGGCGGTCATCGCAAGCACCCTTCCTATAATTCGTAGAAATCATACCAGCAAAACGAAAACCGGCTACTCTCCATGTTACACACCTGTTTTCGTCCGAAATATATCACATCTCTTTTGTTGTTTTCAAACCGTTATTTCTTGCCCATCAGGTCGACGCCGATGGAGCGCGCCACCAGCTGCCTGACCTGCTCCCGCTGCAGCCCGATGTTTCCAGACGAGGCGGGCAGCGTCATCACGACAATGGAACTGCCCTTGCGGATCGACGCGATTTCCGCCGTGCAGCCGACCGCGATATCCTCGGGGATCAGGACAAGGGTCTCCTCTTCAGTGCCGGCGAGATCGCACAGCTTTTCCTGCGCCTCCTCTACGCCTTTCACGTCGACTATTTCCACGCCGACAGCCTTGAAAGGCAGGATCGCCGCATGTTTTCCCATAACCATGACCCTAGGCATATTCCCTCCTGAGGCGCGAGGCCGTGGTTGCGCGGTCAATGCCGTTGGCGACCGAGCTGAGACACAATTCCAAGTTGACCATCTCCACTTCATTGGCCACCAGATACGAAAGGACACGTTCAGCGCCGAAAGGCACGCGGCGGCAGGACAGGACGGTGTCGCGCAGGATATCGGCGGAGACGGAATCGATATCGGCCTTGATGCGGTTGTTATCGACCGACTCAAGGGCTGTCGAGGACTGCATGGACAGGCGTCCCGCGACAACCGCTTTGGGGTCGTTTTCCTGCGCCAAGACAGCGCTCGCGAATTCACCGGACTCGCCAAGGATGAACCAGCTCTTAATCATGTCCGCGCCGACGCCGTTCCAGCGCGCACGGAAGATTCCGGACCAGGCGGTCAGTAGGGCGCGGTCATTCATGTACCGCTTCACCAATTCCTCAGGGGCGGAATCGGCGACAACCTGCATCAGCGTGCACGCCGCCGAATCGAGGTACAGGGAGCGCTCCATCGGTGTCGCCGCCTGCGGCGAATTCTTGCGGGCCAGCATCTGGCGGTGTTCCGTCATCTGGTCGGCGTAGGCCGGCTCTACCGCGAACACCGGGAACAGCGCATCCAGTTCGCCAAGCGGCAGATTCGATTGCTTCGACAGGCTGTTGAAGAGCGTCCGGAAGGACCGGAATCGCGCGCCAATGCCGAAGAAGTTTTCCAAGGGATGCGGCGGGCACAGCTTGAAAATGTCCGCTCTCACTTCTTTGGCCTTCGCGTCCATGATGGAACTCACGTCCGAAAGGGAGCGGTCGTCGGGGAAAAGAGTGCGATAGACGGATTTCCCTAGGGCGATACGCGCTTCCGAGCGGTCGGCAGCCTTCAAGATCGAATCGAAAAACGATCTTGGCAAGAGCTCCGATTCGAGCGCCGCTATCTTGCCGCTGACAAAGGTCCAGGCGGCGGGGCGTTTCTCTATTTTCATATTCAAGGTCTTGGTCATTATGCTGATTCCAAAAACCGCTTTTGACTGTATAAAACACTGTCAGTCGGGACCGGACAGGTTCCGAACAAACCCCCTCCCGAAAAGTCAGCCAAACAGGATCTTGGCCAGATCGCCGATAACCGACTCCCGGAGTTCGGAAATGCGCCGTTCAAAGGTGCAGTCGATATCGTAATCCGGGCCATTGACGACGGCACCCGAAGACACTTTCGGGTCGGCTTCGACCTTATTGAATTTCCCTGTCCCGTTCCTGCCTTTGTTCAGCGCATCGAGGCGGGAGGAGAATTTCTGTTCGTCCCTAGGATTGACGCGCAAGGTTCCGCCGACTGAATCGGGGAGTCCGGCGAGCCATTTGCCGACCATGCCGACATAGTCGTCATCGGAAAGTTTTTCAAGAGAAGTTCCGACCCGCTTGAAGACTTCGTCAACGGCCTTGTTCTTCGCGGACAGCATCTCGAGGCGGTTTTCATACTGAATACGCTCGAGTTCGCGGTTCGTCTCCCTCTCCAGGCGCAGCTTGGCGTCGCGGACGACTTCCGCGGCCCTGCGCTCCGCCGCGGCCTTGCTGTCGGAGATATGACTTTCAGCCTCTTTCCGGGCTCCGAGAATGACGGCTTCCGCCTTCTCCTTTGCCGCGTCAACAACCGTACTTTTGACTCTTTCGAGACCCATAGCTCTTCCATCCTTCCCTATTCCACTCGAATTACCCGGCCGGCGCGGCAGTGGAACTATCCACTCTCTGACCTTGGCATCACGCGCACGGTTACCCGCAAGCGCGAATGAGTAAATATTCTCCCAACCCTTGTCCGGAACCGCTAGGGCGACGGACAGGGTCGAAGGTTATTTTACATTCAGTTGGCGAGGGTGGTGCCGGGAACGATCAGCCAGTTGAGCATGAGGATGGCGACAAGCAACCCAAACACGGCGTATGTTTCGACAAGCGCCGGCAGGATGATGCCGCGGCCGAACTGGTCTTCCTTCTTCGCGACAAGATTGATGGCTGCGGCGGCAGTATCACCCTGGTATTTCGCAGACATCAGGAGGACGACGCCGAGGAAAGTGCCGACAAAGCCAAGTGCGATGCCGATCCCTGGGGTCAGGGACTGGGCGCGGGAAATGTCGCCGGCGATGCCGGTGAAGGTGGCGACAAGGAAAGCGTACACCATGCCGTACAGACCCTGCGTACCGGGAAGAAGAATCAAAAGGAACACCTTACCGAAAAGGCTCGGCTTTTCCGACAGAACGCCAGCGCCCTGCCCGGCTGCGGTCGAAATGCCCCACGCACTGCCGACGCCGCCAAGGGACAACGCGATCATGGCGCCCAAAACGGTCCAGCCAATTCCCGAATCCATGAAGTAGAACTTCAAAAGGTCCATGCCGTTACTCCTCCTAAAAAGATAATCCACCTTCCGTCCACGGAAATCCAGGACGCGCCCGCGAGGGCATTTACTCATTCAATCCACAATGTCTTTTTTTGCCAGTTCAGTCTTTCTTCACCTCGACCGTCTGGCTGTCGAAACCATAGGGTTTATACGCGTAGCCGCCCGATTCGTAGAAGCGACCAAAGAATTCAAGCATCACAAGACGCGCCGAGTGGACAAACGCGCTTAAGAGGCTGAGGAAGAAATTCATCAGATGCCCGAGGATCAGGATAACGATGGCGAAGATGCCGCCGATTACCGCGATCTGGCCGCCGAGCTGCGCCAACATGTTGAAAGTCGAACCAAGTGCGGCTCCAGTGAGTGCCAGCGCCATAAGGCGAGCGTAACTGATGATGTCTCCAAGGAAGGCGCTCGCGCCGTACGCACCGACGATGCCGTACAAGCTGACGACACCGACGATGATCCGGAGGAACCAGTTCGACTGGTCGCGGCCCTGGGTGAGTATTAGCCCGAGCGCGGCCAGAAGGAAAAGGTACCAGAAAACGGTGATCCCGGTCACGCCTGCAATGATCAGGAAGCCGAAGAAGCACATCCAGAGTATACCGTCGGAGACAGCGCTCATCTTGTCGCCGCGCTTCCAGTTGCGGTAAGCCAAGAGCCCCATGCCGTAGAATTGGGTGACGATACCGATGCCGACGGCGATGTACAAGGCAAGCTGTGAATCCTTGATCGGGTCGATTACGGACATGCCTACGCGAAGCTCGTTAAACTTTTCCATCCCCGGAATGATTTCCGAAATATTGGAGAAAAACGATCCCGTCAGGATACCGAAGACGATGGTCGCGATACCGCAGTAAGTGAACACTTGAAAGAAGTCTTGCAGACCTTTTTGTTCACGGTATCTCCGCTTGAGCCAGGCCATGAGGAGAATCAACAGAATACCGTATGCCGCGTCGCCAAGGCAGATGCCGACAAAAATGAAAAAGATGCTGGCCGCGAACGGCGTCGGATCGATGCTATTGTATGCAGGCGTGCCGTACATGTTGACCAACAGCGCCGCGGGACGAACCCATTTGTTGTTTTTGAGGCTGGTTGGCGGGTCTTCGCCTTCCGGCGCGTCGCAGGGAAGCAGAGTGGAACCGGGAACAGCTGCTTCAAGTCGGGAGTTGAAGTCCGACATCTTGTCCGCCTTGATGTAGCCGCGCACGACAAAGAGATGGTCGCTTTTGCTCATGCGGGTCTGCAACTGGGCGATATTCTTGTCGCTCTCGTATTGACCAAGCGCCAGGCTGGAGGTTCTGATCCACTGGTCGGCGAATTTGTTTGATTCGGCGGCGATGTCATCGACGACTTTCTGCGCATCGGCGATCTCGCGTTCGATGTCGGACAATTCCTTGGATGCGCCGTTTTTCACTTCCGGCAGCGGATAGACATGCAAGCCATGATCGTCTATGACGGCCTTGAGGTCAGTATTGTCGTTTTTCGGTGCGATTAGCGCATAATAGGTGTGGGTCTGATCCGCCATTATTTCTTCGGCAATAACCGTGTCGCCGACGCGCTTGTCCAGGAGAAAAGCCTTACCACCCTGTCCGGATACGGCAACCACGACAAAATCGAGATGTTTCAGATCAAGGAGCTTCGGCAGGTCGTCGCCAAGGAAGGCGAACTGGGTGATGGCTTCCTTCCTTAGGCGCAGGCGCTGTAGGTTTTCCTGCCCCGTTTCCATCCTCGAGCGCAGATCGCTGGTTCCTGCGTACAGTCTGTCGATGTTCGTGGCCTGGACTGCCTCGTCAATTTCCTTTTGGCTGCCGACCACCTTCAGCGGGAGCATGGTGTCGAGGAAGCCGGGCTTGTTTGTCTGGAATTCCTGGCAGAATGAAACGATAGACTGCAGGCGGCTGAGTTCCGCGTCGACCGCGGCGGAGGTGTCTTCAAGACTGGAGAAGCGTCCGGTCCAGAATTCATTTTCCTCTTCCTCGATCGGCATGACGTGGAACCCACGTTCCTTGTACAGCCAGTCCAGAAGTCCAGATTTGTCTCCGGCTTTCGCCAGAATCGCTACATGGGTCATTGGCTCAATCATGCTTCGACTCCACGAACCACAATAAAATATGCCACACTATTGCGTTCTGTATTGCAGTAGAGCCTTCCTCGGCGTTTTTCGGTCTATTCCACTCGTACCGCAAAACCCAAACAAGTAACCGATTGCCGTATAAAAACCGCTACCGCATTTTCAGTATATTTTGCCCGTCGAATCAACTCCTCGAACCGGGATTTCCCGGTCTTCTCTTCTCGCCAACCCTTTGGGTGTTCATTTTCCTCCAGGTCCGTCGCTACTGACAGACCAATACATTAATGAACGACCCGTCTGATTCGACAGGCATTACAACAAAGTCAATATAATATGCTTATTTACCGGCCAGAGCGGCCATGATCGTCTGTACACCCTTGTCAAACGCCGCATCGGAGACGCTGCGCACCTTGGAAAGGTTGGCTTCGCCGACGGCGGTGAGTTCCTTCACCTTAAGGGAGCGGTCTTCGGCGGCCTGCGCCTCGAGCGCCTTGACCTCGTTTTCGACTTTGCTGCGAATTTCTTCCGCTTCGGCCGTGCATTTGGCCTTGGCGTCTTCCAGGAGCTTGACCGCCTCGTTTTTGGCGGAGGTGATGATGTCTTCAGCTTCGCGTTCAATTTCAAGAACGGTGGAGACCATTGACGTGGACATATATACTCCTCACTGGACTTTTGCAAAATGGCGACCAAACGACCGTTCGCCATTTTGTAAGAGTCGGATTTCCCAATAAAAAACAGGGCTTTCCATTGTACGGAACATCAATCCGCGTACTTGATCAAATGTTTTGCAAAACTCCAGTACCAGGACATTTTTCTACTGCCGCAACAGGTTAGAAAAATGTTATAACTTTTCGAGTATAAGAAATTTCCTCTCCGTGTAAAGAGAAGAAACAAAAAATTTCCTCAGCCAATACATCTTATTATATGAGACGATTACTAGCTATTCGCAGACCCAAACAAACTCTCGCATAATTGCTTCTCGAAACGCAACGCTTTGTCGTAGTCCGGGTATGTTGTCTCCATGAGTTTAAATATGCTTCCGTGAATATCCCGCCTGCCGTCGGGTTTTTCACCTATGCCCAAAACCTCGTGAAGCATTTCGTGGAAGAGGACAAACTCCACAAAGTAACGGGGTATATCGGGAGAGTCGAGTTTACGGTTCATGATTATCATGTTCCGGCTCGCATCATAGCAGGCGAAGCGGATAGAGCGGATGTTCTTCCGCTTGGACTTCCTCCCCCACGCCACCTGGGCGGTGGAGCGGTTGCCGAGATAAAGGAGATTCAACTCCTTGGCGTAGCCTGCGAGATCGTGATGCTCCCCCTTCCCCTCGACCTGAACCGGGCGTTTTACCTGTGCCGCCCGGTACGCCAGGGAACTGTTTTCGTCATTGATCCGCTGGTCGACAAACGCCTGAATGGCCTGACGGCTCGTTCCCCTGCCAGTGATCATCCCTGCGATCTCGTCCAAGACTTCAGCCGTAGCACTCAGGAATATCCCCTGCAGCCGCACCTCGAATACCCCAGGCTCCAGCCGCTTGACGGAAATCATGCGTCGGCGATTGCCCGTTACGAAGATGAGTATCCGCACTCCCGTCCGACGAGCAAGTTCATCGTGGAGTTCCTGTACCGAATATTTTCCCGAGGAAATGAGCATGTTGAGAGTGTTTGCCTTTCGAAAAGCCATACGGCGAAGCGGTGCTATCCAGCTTGCGTCTTTTCCTTTTCAACTAGTTCCGCAGCCATCTCGCGCAGCTTGAATTTCATGATCTTGCCGCTCGTAGTGAGGGGATATTCGTCTATCATCCACACGTGGGCCGGCACTTTATACGGCGCGATCTTGGCGCGGCAGAAATCCTGTATGTCTTCCGCCTTCAGGTCGGAACCCGGATGCAGGATGACAAAGGCGCACACGGCTTCGCCGAATTTGGCGTCGGGGATGCCGACCACCTGGACATCCCTGATGCCGTCCATTTTATAGAGGAATTCTTCAACTTCTCTCGGATAGACGTTTTCGCCTCCGCGAATGATCATGTCTTTCAAACGGCCGGTGACGCGGTAATAGCCGTATTCATCCACCGTCCCAAGGTCGCCGGAATGCAAGAAGCCATCCTTGTCGATAGCCTTTGCCGTTTCCTCCGGCATTTTGTAATAGCCTTTCATGACATTGTGGCCGCGGCAGCACAGTTCGCCCTGGGTGTGTGGACCGACTTCCTTCCCGGTCTCCGGATCGATCAGCTTGACTTCGATGCCGGGCATGGCCTGGCCGATCGTCGCAACCTTCCGTTCCAGGGTATCGTCCGCCGAAGTCATGGTCATGGCCGGGCTCGTTTCCGTGAGGCCGTAAGTAATGGTGAGGTCCGTCAGGTTCATCATGGAGACCGCCTTTTCCATCCATTCGATCGGGCACGGAGAACCGGCCATAATCCCCGTTCGCAACGTCGACAGGTCGAACTTGTCGAACAAGTCGTGGGTCATCTCCGAAATGAACATGGTGGGAACGCCGTAAAGGGCGGTACACCTCTCCTTTTCGACAGCGGCTAACACTTCCAGCACATCGAACTGCTCAAGGATGACGACGGTACCGCCGTGCGTGAGCGTACCCATCATGCCAAGCGAAATGCCGAAACAATGGAAAAGGGGCACAGGAATGCAGAGGCGGTCATTTTTTGTGAATTTCTGGCGCTCGCCGACGACCCACCCGTTGTTGAGCAGGTTCCTGTGGGTGAGCATAACGCCTTTCGGATAGCCGGTTGTGCCGGAGGTGTACTGCATGTTCACCACATCAGTGTTCTTGATCCCGGCCATCGCCTTTTCGAGCTCGTCATCGGTCGAGTGCGCGCCGAGGGTGAGCAGTTCGTTCGTATTGTACATGCCGCGGTGCTTTTCCGGCCCCATGTAGATGACGGCTTGCAGAACAGGGAACTTCTCCGACTTCACCCTTCTGGTAAAGCTGCTTGTTTCCCTGAGCTCGGGCGCGATTTCATAGAGGATGTCGATATAGCTGTAGTTGCCGCCCTTGTAGCCGTCCACAAGGGCGAGGGCTTTCATGTCGGACTGCTGGACGACATACTCGAGTTCGTGGCTTTTATAATAGGTGTTGATCGTCACCGGCACCGCACCCATCTTGGCCGCGCCGAAAAAGTAGGTGAGCCAGTCGGGGACATTGCGGGCCCAGATGCCGATATGGTCGCCAGGCTTGATGCCGATGGCTAGAAGGCCTTTGGCAAGATTGGTCGCGCGTTCGTTGAACTGACGATAACTGAACCTGAGATCGCGATCGGGATAGACGATAAAATCGCGGTCGGGGTCCTCCGCCGTCATCTTGTCGAGAAACTGGCCCATCGTCAAATCGGTATAAATGCCGTCTTCGGTCATACTCACTCCTTATAAAGCCAATAGTCAATAGTCGAAATTAATAGCCGCTTTTTACAACACGGGAAATCTTCCCGAACGGCTGCGGGGCGGATGGCTGTCTTCCGGGATCAGGTGCTTTTCCAGCTCATCCCGAATTTCCTGCGGTATCGGCATGGATTTTCCATTGGCAAAATCGTAGTGGACAATGGTGGAATCGCCTTTCGCACCGAGACTACCGGCCTGCCAGGCTTCCTGGTAGACCGTAATGGACGAACGCCCCACTTTTTTGACATATGTCCGGATCTCGATATCAGCGCCAAAGCGCATCTGTCCGACAAAGTCAACCGTGATCCTCGCCATTATAAGACAAAAGTTGTCATAATCCAATACCGGCATGAAAATTCGACAAAGCGGATCGCGCCCAAGCTCGAACCATTCCGGCAGCGCGCAATTATTGATATGCCGCAAGGCATCGGCATCGCCGAAACGGGGCGTAACGGTTTTTACCCACATGCTGGTTCCTCATAGCCAAAAGAGAACCGCTCCGGGATAACGCCCGGAACGGCGGCGATTCAACAAACAATTGACAATTATCAACCGGGTTTTATGTTATTTTCGACAATTCCTTTTTCGCGGCGTCAATAGACTCCACAAGGTTCAACGCTTCCGCAACTCCCAGAACATCGATGATCTCCTTGACGTCGCCCACGGGATTGATCAGCATAAACTTGCCCTTGCGTTCGCGAAGCGTCTCGGCAAGGTTGACAAACAGCCCTAGCCCAGCACTGGACACTGATTCCAAGCCGGATACATCTGCGCCAAGGCCGATGATACCGCTTTCAAGAAGGCGGTTGATCTCGTCCTCCATGTGCTCGAAAGTCGCGGACTCGAGCTGGCCGCTTATTTTCATCAGGCCGTTTTTCGCGCCCAGCGGCTGGCTGTTCACCTTGATTTCCGGCATATTCCATCCCTGTGCATGAGTTTATTTTTTTGTGGTTTCCATCACCTTGAAGGTGACAATGGTGACATCATCGCGATATGACGCCGCGCCGCGGTGCCGGTCGAGATCGGCCAGAAGTTCCCCAACAAAATCCTTGGACGGCAGGTTGCGGTGGCGGCGCAGGAACTCCTGGAGACGCTTGTCCGAATACTCCTCGTTCTCGAGGTTCGCGCATTCCACCACGCCGTCAGTATAAACAAGCACCCTGTCGCCTTCACCGAGGCTCACCGTCTGTTCCTTGATCGAACGCTGGAAAATCGGACCCTGGTCGAAGCCAAGCGCGATGCCGCCGGGGTTCACCAGTTCCACGGAACCGTCCGCCCTGCCGATCAAGAGCGGGTTATGCCCCGCGGATGCGCAGGTCATCAGTTTCCTGATCGGATCGTAGACGAGGTAGTATGCGGTGACAAACATTCCGCGTGGAATATCCACGCTGAGGATGGCATTGACCCGGGTCAGCGTTTCGGCGGAAGACAGGCCGCCGGGCGCTACAAAGCGAAGGATGGCGCGGGTCGTCGACATCACGAGAGCTGCCGGGATCGACTTCCCCGACGCATCCGCGACAACCATGCCCATATGCTGGCTGTCCACCGGGAGAAAATCGTAATAGTCGCCGCCGATTTCCTTGGCCGGGCGGTAGAAGGCATACATGTCAAGGCCACGAATGCGCGGGGTCTGCGGCGGCAGCAGGCTGTTCTGGATGCTTTTCGCCACCGCGAGGTCGCTTTCCAGGCGGTTCGCTTCCATCGCGTTCAGCCGCGCCACCCGCAACCGCTCGGCCATGGAGTTGAAAGCCTGGGCAAGCATGCCGATTTCATCGTTGCCGGTGATGGACGAACGCCGCGTGAGATCGCCCTCGGCAATGGCGTACATGTCCATGGTGACCCGCTTCAGGGGCACGGTTACCCGCCTCGCCGACAGCCATGCCAGCACCGCCATGATAATGCAAAGGAGTGCGGACATAATGACCATGAGGACAATAAAGCCGCGTCGTTCGTAGTTGAGGTGGTCGATACGGAACAAAACGACAGCTGCCCCGATGCGGTTCGGGTTCAGGGCATTCCTGGTTATCGGCACGATGACCCGCATCACCTGTCCGTGACCCAGGTCGGCGGGATAATCGGTGATAATATGAGCCTGTTCCTCCTCGTCTTCGACAGTCTCGGAGGTGGTGGGTCGCCCGCGGACAATGCGCCAGGCGCTCGGGGTGGCAAGCGGGTTTTGCTGATGCAGGTTTATGCTGGCGGCGACAGGTTCGCCCGAAAGGTCGATAATGTAGGCGGCAAGCATTTCGTCCCTGTCGACATCCGAAATGTCGTCTACCCCCCAGTCGGCGAGGTTCAGGAGTTCCGCCTGTTCTTCCGCGCTGCGCAGCCGCTCCACCGAAGCCATCGCGTCCGGCTCTTCGCCGACCAACAGAGCCCATTTGTTGTCGCTGATAAAGCCGCCCGTAACCAGCCAGTGTTCATCGACGCGCCAGGACCCGGCGGTGTCGTACTCAGGATGCTCGCGCAGGAACTGGTTGCGGCAGGAGATAAGTATCCTGCCGTATTTGGAAAGAGTCTTGACCATGGGATAGGCGCGGCTCTTGATATCGTTATATTGGAACTCGGCGACCTTACCATGGGCGATATAGATGAAGATGATGAGGAAAATAAGGAGAGCACCGACGACGGGAGCTGTGATTTTGGACGCCAGTCCCCAGTTTGTGGTCTGGCTGTGCATCCTTAGCGACCCGGCTGTCGAGTAGAAGGAACGGTCAATGGGCGACTCGTCGCGTCCGGACAGGTCAATAGCCTCCCTTGTCGTCAAGGGACGAAAATGCGTACTGTCGGCATCATCGTGTTCCGGGCCGAAGTGAAATCTGCCTGATTCACCGTGTTGTTGCGCCATTTGTCATTCCATGGAAAATATGTTCACAACCATGAACCTCGAAACGCTTTCATGATTTCCGCTTTTTCCCTTGTACGCGGCGTTTTTTTCCAGCGGCGTTCCCGCCGTCCTTTTGCACAGTCTCGGCCAATAAATCATACCCTTCACGCCCGACAATGCAAGCGTTTACAAACCCTCCCGGTTTGCATCCCCTGCCTTTGACGAAGATTATTCCGTCGGCATCGGGCGCTTCATGAATGCTTCGCGCCTCGAACCAACCGTCCCCCGCGACTTGGTCGACAAGAAGACGTTCGGTTCCCCTGACCCGCGAATCAAGCCAATTGAACGCGCTTTTCTGCTGTGCGGCAAGCAAAATCTCCCTCCGGCTCTCACCTATACCATCGAATAGCCTGCCAGGAAAAGTCGAGGCTCGGGTCCCAATTTCGGGCGACCAGGAAAAAACGCCCATCTGCTGGATCATCCCGCTTTCAGCCAAACTGAGAAGCTCCCGGAAATCTTCCTCCGTTTCGCCGGGGAAGCCGGTCATTAAGGTGGTGCGGACGGTGAAGTCCTTGCCCTTAAAGCGGTCCAGTATCTCGTAGACCCGGTCCTTGCCGTATCCCCTGCCCATAGCCGTAAGCATATTGTCCGATACATGCTGGAAAGGAATGTCCAGGTAACGGCACAACCGCTGTTCAGCCAGTAGCATATCTACCAGGCCGCACCCGATGTGGGCGGGATGGGCATACAACAGCCGCAGCCTGGGCACCGATACCGCCCTGAGCAGCGCTTCCATCAGGGACTCGATAGTCGCACCGCCCGCGAGATCCCGGCCGTAGCAGGTCGTGTCCTGGCTGATGACTATGATTTCCTGCACCCCCTGGTCCTCGAGGGTTTTCGCTTCATCGACAATTGCATGTGGTTCGCGGCTGCGGAATCCGCCACGAATGCCCGGAATGGCACAATAGGCGCAGTGGTTGTCGCAGCCGTCTGAAATTTTCAGATACGCGTACGATTGCGGGGTGGAAAGGAGGCGCGCTCCCTCGTAGGGACGTGACGGCTTGCCGATACCGAGAATCCCGCGAACAGAGGAGTCGACCAGGTTCCTGACGGCGGAGCCGAGGGTGTCGTATATTTCCAATCCCCAAACAGCGTCCAGTTGCGGATGTTTGGCGGACATTTCCTCGGGAAAGCGCTCGGAAAGGCAGCCCATGATCGCCACCTTGATCCTGTTTCCCGACTTTTTCTTCAAGGCAAGCATTTCCCTGACAACGTCGTCCGCCTCGTCTCTGGCGGACTGGATGAAGCCGCAGGAATTGACAAGCACTACGTCCGCGTCGGACGGATCGACCGCCAGGTCAAACCCTTCGCCAAGCAACTTCGCCAGCGCCATCTCGGCGTCGACCATGTTTTTGGCGCAACCCAGGCTAACCATTGAAACAAGCATTTATGATAACCCCACATATAACTGTGACAGTAAACAAGAAGGGAACCTTACAAAAGGTTCCCTATCTCTATATTATCACATATAAATGCCGGGTTTGCAACTATTCATTTTCCGATTGAAAATGATCAGCGGGTACGCCAGCGGCGAAGGACGCTCGCAGTCTCGCGCTCGCTCTTGGCCTGGTCGGCCTTACCCATTTTGTCGAAAAGGTTTGCCCGCATGAGACGCGGGAACGGATCGGAAGGATCGATAGCCAACGCGTTGTCATATTCTTTTTCGGCGCTCGCATAAGCGCCGACGCTTTCATAATACTCGGCCAGCCTCAGATGCGGCTCAACATCGTTCGGCGACAGTTCCGCAACGACGCGGTATTCCCTCTCCGCCGCCTCGGCTTTGCCGGATTCAAACAGCAGGTCCGCCCGAAGAAGCAGGAGTGCCTGCGCCTCGGTGTGGTTGGCGATTTCCCTTTCGAGAAGGCGCAGCGCAGTCGCATCGTCGCCGGAGTCGGCGATCGAACGTATCCAGCGGGCGATTAGGTCCGGTTCTTCCGGATTCAACCGCACCGCAGTCGCGAAATCGGCGGTGGAGCCAAAGGCGTCTCCCTGCCTGCTTCTGAGTTCGCCGCGAGCGAGAATCGCCTCGACGAGATCGCCGTCAAGCGCAATTGCTCGGGTCAGGTCGCGCATGGCCTCGCTGTAGCGGCCGATTTCCATATTCAGAACGCCCCTGGAAGCGTGGATGTCGGGATTTGCGGGATCAAGGGCGAGCGCCCTGCCGCAATCCTCGACAGCCTCCTCCCTCCTGCCGGCAAGCGCAAGCGCTTCGGCGCGGCCAAGATACACTTCCGCGTCGTCGGTGCCGTTTCCTATGGCCTTGGTATAGGCATCAATCGATTCACGGACTTTTCCGGAACGCCAGGCAGCTTCGCCAAGGCCGCACAATGCCCGCAAATTGCCGGGTTCGATGTCTGCCACGCGGCGAAAATCCAGGCACGCCTCTTCGTAGCGGTTGTCTCCGAGGAGAAGATTGCCGCGCTCTATACGGGAACGCACATGGTCGGGAGCGAGACACAGGGAGCGGTTCAGTTCGTTCATGGCCGATTCGAAATCATTTCCTTTGATAAAGACAAGGGCCTTGACCAGTCTGGCGTCCGGGTTGTTGCCGTGTTTTTGCAGGATGATTTCGGCGATGCGCAGCGCCTTGCCGGATTCGCCCTGCTCGAGGAAAGTCTCGGCGAGGGAAGCCATGGCTTCAGGGTTGTCGGGATCGAGTTCGATGGCGCGGCGATAACTTTCGCCGGCTTCCGCGAAATTGCCTGCGTTTGCCTGGACATCGCCCCGAATAAGAAATGTTCGATGCCAGAAAGGATCGATGGATTCGGCGCGCTCCAACATTGCCATGGCATCGGAAAGGCGTTTCTCTGCGGCGAAGATCTGCGCAGCCATCACACAGGGCTCGGGATTGGCGGGATCGAGCCTCATCGCAGCGTCAAGATCCTGCATCGCCTCGCCGAAACAGGATTGGCGGCGGTAAAAGTCCGCCCTGCTGATCCTCGGTTCCACCTCGTCCGGCCCCGCTTTTACCGCCAGGGCCAGCTCCGCAAGAGCATGGGCGGCCAAACCCTCCGCTTGATAGTATTCGGCCTTTTTCAAATATTTGGCGGAACCTTCGTTCCGTGGCGTCTTACTCATATATCCCGTTAATCCTCAATGGAAAGAATAGAATAAAATCTGACGTCTGAGAGATTAACCGATACTTTTTGCCGGTCAATAGGCAAAAAAAAACTTCCGGTATGAGTGGATTGCACTGCATTATGTGCTATTACGACTCTTTTGCAAAGCGATAAATCGCGAACGCCAGCGATTCCGGGTCGAGACCAAGCTTGCGGTCGAGATCCTCTACTTCCGCATGGCAAATAAACGCGTCCGGCAGGCCGAAACGAAAGATTTTCCCCAGAGAGCCTCCTTCTGCAAGCGCTTCGAGGACAGCCGATCCGAAGCCGCCGGGAAGGACATGATCCTCCACCGTCGCCATCCAGGGATAATCCGCTGCCAGTTGGCGATAAAAGTCCGTATCAAGGGGTTTGGCGAAGCGGGCATTCACCACGGCGACCTGGAGCCCCTTTTTCGCCAACAATCCGGCCGCCCGCCAGGCGGTAAAAACCATCCGCCCATAGGCGACGATCACCCCGTCGCTGCCGGGTCGAAGCAGTTCGGCCTTGCCGATTTCCAGAGGTTCCCGGCTTTCCGGCCAGCCGGCGTGCATGACCAGTTCGTCCGAATCCGGAGTGGTGCCGCGAGGGTAACGGACGGCGGAAGTATGACCGAGGGTCAACCCAAACTCCAGCATGGCCCTGAGCTCCGCGCCGTCACGCGGCGCCATCAGGACAACGCCTGGGATATGGCGCAGGAACGCGATATCGAAAACGCCGTGATGCGTCGGACCGTCGGAGCCGACCAGCCCTGCGCGGTCGATGGCCAGAAGCAGTTTGACGTCCGGTTGCACCGCGATATCGTGAATGATCTGGTCGTACGAACGCTGCAAAAAAGTAGAGTACAAGGCGAGAACAGGCTTTTTCCCATTGCTCGCGAGGGAGGCGGCAAACGCGGCGGCATGGGCCTCGCAGATGCCGACGTCGTAAAAACGACCGGGGTGGGCCTCGCCAAACTTGCGGATCCCGGTCCCTGCCGGCATGGCCGCCGTAATGGCTACAACCGCGGGGTCGTGGTCCGCGACGGCGATAAGGCTGTCGGCAAAGACATCGGTGTAGGATTTTCGTTTATGCATAGAGGCGTGTTCGCGGCTGCTTTGCACTTCGAACGGCGCGGCAGAATGATAATTCTCCGGATCCGCCTCTGCTGCGGCGTAACCCCTGCCTTTTTCCGTCGCGACATGCAGGAGGCGCGGGCCCGGAATCTCCTTGATACGGGCGAGTTCCGTTTCCAGCAGTTCCATGTTATGCCCGTCAAGAGGCCCGAAATACTTGAAGCCCAGTGCGGAAAACACGTGCGTCGCCTCTGTCAACCCCTTGACACTGGTGAGGAAATACTCCTGGGCTTTCTTCAACGAGCCGCCGACCAGAGGCGCGGAGGACAAGAGGTCCGTCAGGGACTGCCGTAGCGACCGGGTTGCAGGCCGCGTCCGCAGGTCAGTCAGGTACGCAGACAGCGCCCCCGTTGTTTCCGCGATCGCCATGTCGTTGTCATTGAGGATCACCAGGACGTCCGATCCGCACTGCCCGGCGTGGTTCAATGCCTCAAAGGCCATGCCGCCGCCAATCGATCCGTCGCCGATGAGGGCAACTGCCTGCCGACGGGGCATTTCCCCCCTGACCGCCTCGGCGAAACCGACGGCGGAACTGATCGAGGTGCTGGCGTGTCCCACGACAGTCGCGTCATACTCGCTCTCTACCGGGCTGGGAAAGCCGGAAACGCCGCCCTTTTGGCGAAGAGTGTGAAATACCTTGCGCCGCCCGGTGATGATCTTGTGCGGGTAACTCTGGTGGCCGACGTCGAAATACAGCCTGTCGCGGCGGAAATTAAAAATCCGGTGCAGCGCCAGGGTCAGTTCGACCGCGCCGAGGTTGGACGCCAGATGGCCTCCGTTCTTTCCCACGGTACGGATGATGAGTGACCGGATTTCCGCAGCGAGGCGGGCGAGATCGGTCATTGTCAATCCCACCAGGTCGGCCGGGGAGTCTATCGAATCAAGGAGCGGTGTGTCAGGCATAATGTTAGAAGAACCCTTCACCCAACAACGGCAGATTCTTTCCATCGTGAACGCTTATCGTTCCTTCCGGCCGGACCGGCGGGAGGGGAACGGATGGGTCGACCAGGAAGTTGCCGCCGGACTCGGCGGGCGGCGGGGCAAGCTGCTGCGAGGCGGCATAATTCGTGTTCGTGTCGCCCGGCTGTATAGGTTCATTGATGGGAGGCGGCTCCGGCGCGGGGGAAGAACTCTTGAAAACCTCCCGCGATGCCGTGGCGGTGGTTGTGGTCGTGCCGGGCGCTGTGACAACTGGAGCGGCGTCGACAGGGGCGGCGACGGTGGCCGCAGGAGGAGTCGACTCGACAACCGGATCGGTCATTGCTTCAAACATCGGCTCGCCCTGGACGGCGGCGCTTTCCGTCATGTCGACCGGCGGGGCGCTGTATACCGGGGATTCGGCCTGCATTTGCGGCTGATACGGGGCACCAAGCGGATTGTCGTCGGTGATGACGAATTGCCCGGGTTCCGGCTCGACAAAGAGATCGGATCGATAGGCGGGCTGTTCTTCACTTATCGGAGGAGCAGGCACAAAGGCCGCATCTTCCCCTACCCCTGCGTCAGGTGCGGTCGTTTCCGGCTGTGCGGCGAGCGAATCGCCTTCCTGCATCGAGGCGTACGGGGATTCGGGCAATTCGGAAGAAAAAACGTCCGTGCCGTCTTGCGGCGTGTCATAATCGGTCGCGGGAGACTCGGGAACAGTACCCACCGGCACTTCCGGCATGGAGCCGGAAACAACCATCGGTCCGTCTTCCATCGGGAAGCCGCTGTCGCCCAACGACGGCGGCATGCTGCCGGATGATGCTCCTTGGGAAGACTGGTTCCAGTCGGCATAAGGATCGGCGAGCGATTCCGCGCCGCCTGTCTCCGCCGGGAACGACGGCCAATCGTCCGAAGGTGCTGCAAACACTGTCGTCTCGCCCTCGGTCAGGGCTGGAGTATCCGTCGGGGAAAAGGTCATCCACTCGCCGTTGGCGTCGTCCACCGGCCCGCTTGTAATACCGGAAAACGCTTCAGGATCTGCTGTCGCCGCCGGGAACGACGACCACTCGTCCGAGGGCGCGTCAAACACTGTCGTGTCGCCACTTGTTGAAGCAGGCGTATCGGTCGGGGACAAGGTGGTCCATTCGCCCATCTGGCCGTCCACCGGTCCGGTAGTAAAGGTAGACCCGGCAGGTTCCGACGTAGAGAAAAAGTCGGATGACGAGAATGTGGACGAGCTGGACGAGGGAGAAGAAGTGGAAGGGGAGGAAGATGAACCAAAGCCCGAAGGCGCGGAAGAGAAAGCGTCATCGTCAGTTCCGCCAATTGGCGGAATAGGCAGGGAAATACCGGTCAACTCCGGCTGGGATGAAGAACTCGAACCGGTGATGCCATATGAAGAAAGGGACGACGACGAACCGAATGCGGAGGCTTCCGCATCATCGAATCCACCCGACGCGGCGGATGGGGCCGGAGAGAAAGTGTGGGTAGGCGAGCTTAATGTGGCGGCATTGATAATTTCACCCTGCTTGGCCGAATCGCCGGATTCCTCGATCGGTTCAAATGCGCCAGCCCAACCCGGCACAGCGCCATCGGCGGAGGCGGTTTGCCTGGATCCGCCCGCACCCCCTCCACCGCCCACGCGGTCGGGGTCCGAGGACCAGGTACGAAGTCTCGTCCTTCCGCCGCTTCCCTGCGGTTGCGGAGCAACATCCACAACCTGGCTGGCCTGGAATTGATCAGACGACATCGCGGAGGACGGCACGTCCATGTCGGGCATGTCCATATCCGGGACCAGGGAGGGCACACCGCCAAGGGACATTCCGGCGCCTGGGGTCGCGGCTGCGGAACTGGAAGTAAAACCGGAGCCGCCGGACAGCGAAACGCCACCAGCCATAGGAACGGTCGGAATCATGGCCGAATCGGCGATAATGCCCCACGCAGCGACGTCGACAGGCTCGTTCCTGCCGGAGCTGCCGGACATCGGTACGCCCGGTATGCCGCCAAAGGCGTCAAACTGGTTTGTCTGGGCTTGCGCAGTCATAGCCCCGCCCGCAGTTCCCGGGAAACGCGAGCGATTTTGCGCCAGCCATTCGTTCCAGGCCTGGCCGTCCCTGCCAAGATCCCTGCCGGCCAGACGGGTAAGGCTTGCCCTGGCGGCTTCCGTCTCGTCGACGGAGATCAGGTCTTGTCCGAGGTTCATGACGCTGACCAGGAAATCCACGGCCTCGGGATAATCTGCAAGCAATTGAAGGGTTGTCATGCGGACCGATGGATCGATGCGGCAGGCTTCAATAAGGCTCGCGGCGGCGGCGGAATCGTTGAATCGTGCAATTGCTTTTGCCGCTTCGCACCTGACCGGCGCTTCGGTGTCGGAGGCAAGCGCCTTTTCAAGGGCCGGACGCCCCGCCACGGCGGAACGACCAATTTCACCGATCGCCCAGGCGGCGGCGACGCGGTTGGCCGCATCGGGGTTGGAGGAAAGGATGCCGCCGAGGCTGTCCACATGCTTGGTCTGCTTGAAATAGCCGACCAGGCGTATAAATCCGTCAAGCGGATCGACCCGGCGCGCCAGCGCCTGTTCGGCGGCGGCGACGGCCTGCTGGTCGTTGAGATTGAAAAGCGCCTGCGCCGCGTTTTTCCTCACCTCGGAGGAAGGGTCGGTCAGCATGTTCCTGAGCGCTCCCACGGACTGGAGATCGGCCATTCGACCGAGGATAAGTGCGGATGCCGCCCGGTTGGCGGCATTGAGATTCAGGAGGTTATTGCGGAGTTCCGGAAGCACGCTGTCCTTATTGGCTAGGAACCACGCCACGGCCGCGTCCCTGACCTCCGGCTGGCTTGAACCGACATTTCCGAGTTCGGACGAAAAGCGCTCCTGCTGCGCGCCGACGCCCTGTCCGGCGGCCGCAGCATACATCGCCTTCAGGACCGCGTCCCCGACGCCGTTTTCACTCAGCTGCAAGACTGAGCGGGTGGAAAGATCGAAGGAGTTCGGGGATGTTTGTATTGCCATGAGAATGACGTCCGGAGTCAATCCGGCCCGAGTCATTTGAATAATGTCCGCGTTGGTGATGCTTTCACCCGCCACGACAGGAGAGGATGCGGCGATGAGGCATGACAGCCCCAAGGCAAGGACTAACGAATACGCGCGCTTGTTCATGGTTTTTTCCCGATACGGCCATTTATAATAATGTCGTCTGTCTAACGACACCTGTCCCACACCCTATACTGTACAGAAAGGCTGCAGGCAATTCCAAGTAAAATCAATCCAGCCGCACAGCAGCTTGGACAATCTCCCTGTCGAAAAAGTTGACGCTCATGCCGGCGTCTATGACATGGCGCTGGGCGTTGATGCCGCTCGACCTCGGACTTAACAGGAAAAGGGCCAGGTCCGCGACCTCACTGGTCTCCAGTGGACGCTTGCGAAGGGTCGCTTTTTCGGCAAACAGGTAATTTTCAAGATAGCCGGGGATTCCCGCCGACGCCGATGTCTTCAACAACCCGGCGTTGACGGCGTTGAACCTGACTTCCGAAAACATGGAAAAACTTTTCGCCAGAAAGGTCACCGACGAATCGAGCGCAGCCTTCACCGGCGCCATGTACCCGTAGTTCTCGGACGCCATTGTGGTGTGCGAGATGGATATTGTGACAACCGATGCATCTTTGCTGAAGTTATTCTTAAAAGCATTCGCGAGAGCCGGCAGGCTGAACATGCTGATGTCGACTGCCTGGAGAAAATCCCGCTTCGCCACCTCGTGGAACGGCCTGAGGCCGTCCGAATAATTGGCATACGCGATAGAATGTACCATGCCGTGCACTATCGGGTGGCGCTCGGTCACCTTTTCAGCCAGAGCTTTTATTTCATCCTCGTTCTCGACATTGCATGGGTATACGTCATGACCGGGAAAGAGCTTTCCCACCGCCTCGACGGCAGCCTCGTCCTTGACGGCGAGAACGACCTTCGCCCCCTCGTCTATCAGGCCCTTGGCAATATGATAGGCAACGCTTTTACGATTCGCCACGCCAACGACAAGAAAGACCCTGTCATCCAATTTGAGAAAAGACACCGTTCACCCCTTTGCTATTTTATTCCTAATATCCGCGCCAGCAATCCGCCTCTCGCCATGTCCATTCCGTCATGCTGGCATAGTTCATGGCAGCAGTAGCAACGGATGCATGTTTTCGAATCAATGGCGATGCCGCCGTCTATTCCGCGTATCGCCTTCACCGGACATATGTTAATACAATAGCCGCACTTTGTGCAGCTTTTTTTGGGAAAAGGGGGCGGCGTTATGCGTTCCCGCATCCAGGCGGCGACGGAGGGAAGATGCTTTTCTATAAATTTCCCATGCATTTGGGTGGTTATGAGTTCGGGTATGTCCCAGTCGTTCGGCCGTAAAACTGACGGTTCAGGACCGACGGCTGTCGCACCGTGCCACCAGTCATGGCCACGCTGTTCCATCTCAGCCAGGGTGAACAAAAGTTTTCGCTCCAGCCCAAGGACATCCATAAGGATCGCATCCATGCACCAGGGATCGGCCCCGGCAGCGAGGAAATTGGCGGGCCGTGCCCTCCCCGACCCCGGTCCCTTGCCGTCCATTGCCAATACGGCATCCATAATGCTTAAGGTTGGCCTTACCGCCAGGGCGATGTCGTTGAGCATCCGGGCAAAAAATATCTTGTCGCGGCCGGCGCGATAATGCCACTGGAACTTCCTCGCTCCCGGCACTGCGCCAAACATGTTTTTCACCGCCATGGACATGAGCATCTGGCCGTGGGTCTTCAGTTTGGGGAGATTGATGATGCAGTCGGCCTTGAGCAGTTCATCCGCCAGCTCAAGGCGTGGAAAGAATCGGTTTTGGTCGATATGCTCGCGGGGGGTGAATTCGATCACTTCGATTCCGAGCTCGTCCGCCGCCGATAGTATGCCGCAGTGCCTTGCGGCCATGCGGGCGGAGCCATAACCGGGAGAGTCGCCAATGACGATTTTGCCCGCCCCCGCTTCGTCGGCCAGGACGGCGACGGCGCGGACAATTGCATGATGGGTGTTGACAGCCTTGTTTTCGGAACGGCCAAAGACGAGGTTTGGTTTGAGTACGACGCTGTCGCCGGTTTTGACGAAGGCGGCCATGCCGCCCAGGGGTTCCAGCAGTTTTTTTAGCGCAGCAAGGGTTTTATCCGGATCATAAGTGTCGTGCCGCAGCAGGGAGACTGCAGTGCGGGTCATTTGGCCGCCTCGTCCGTATTGCTCTTTTCCGAGTCGGAAGAATCGGCGGACACATACTCGGCTATCAACTCGGGCACATCGCGGGAATATTCGACCAGGCTGAGAAGGTTGACGATGACCGTGAAAACGCCAGCCCCCATGGCGAAATTTTGAATTGTCTGTTCGCTGAAAAACGCGCCGTTCGGATTGTTGGCGAAAGTCCAATCCCGAATAAAGGCGCAGAGGAAAAATGCCGCAGTCACGATGCTCTGGGTGAACATCTTCGCCTTGCCGGAAAACTTGGCGGGAACGGCATGCCCTTTCAGAGCCGCGTAGCGGCGAAGGATGTGCATGGCGATTTCGCGGTAAAGAACCAGCATGGGAATCCACACCGTCACGTGGGAGCCGAAACGGCCGCTTTCGGACAAACCGAAAAAGATAGTCATAAAAAAGGTGCTGTCCGCGACCGGGTCCATGATCTTGCCGAAATTGGTCACTTCCTTCCTGGCGCGCGCCACCGCGCCGTCGATAAGATCGGTGAACAATGCGACGACCAGGATGATCAGTATCCACAACGACACCTGCCAGGTCTGCACGTTCTGCGCCGGATCACGCATTTTCAGGATCAAGTAGAGAATGATCGGCGCGAACACGAAACGCGAAAGCGTCAACGCATTGGGCAAATTGAAAAGTGGACGGCGCTTCCGCATTTGGGAATTCCTATGGCAATATTGTCGGGTAACGATTTTATCACGGTAACTGCTTGGCATATATCAAAATATAGAACGTAATATTCTAGCCAACGCCGTCTCGGAGGTCAAGAACAGAGACCTATCTTTTATTTTACTCCATAAATGACGGAAGACACAGAGATCAATGCATTATCTCCGTGTCCTCCAAAAAAGTAGCAAGCTGTATGATAAACGGTTACAGCTTTTCCATCGCGTTCGCAATAAAGTCCAGGTCTTCCTTGTCGAGCATGATGCTGCCGGCGACGGCGTTTTCTTCAACCTGTTTCGGGTTCCGTGCGCCGAGGAGCGCGTGGCTGCAACCGGGCTGCGCCACTGTCCAGGCGGAGACGAGCTGCCCGGGCGTCGCACGGTGCTTGTCCATGATCGGCTTGAGACCGTCTAGGAAGGAGAGGATTTTCTTTCGCGATTCCAGGCTGAAGCGCGGATCGTTGGCCCGCTGGTCCGTCTCGGAAAACTCGCGGTCAAGCCCGACCTTGCCGGTCAACAATCCCTGCGCCAGCGGCGAGTAGGCGAAAAAGGCGACCTTGTGCTCGGCGCAATAGGGAAGGTTGGTCTTTTCCATATCGCGGTCAAGCATGCTGTACTTTTCCTGGTCGACGTCGAGGGGTGCGACCTGGCGGTATTCGTCCATCTGCTCCGGGGTGGCGTTCGAGCAGCCGATCGCACGGATCTTGCCTTCCTTTTTCAATTTGAGAAGTTCCGCCGCCGTTTCCGCTATCGGGGTGACAGTCTCCTGCCAATGGGTTTGCATGACATCGATAACGTCGACGCCAAGGCGGCGGAGGCTGTTTTCGACCTCCCTGCGGATGGATTTGGGGTTGAGATAGCGATAGACATGGTATTTGGCCTTGGGGTTATCGTCCTCTTCGACAATGCCATCGCTGGAATCGAAGAAATGGTCGCCATTTGTGCCTTCCCAGACCAAGCCGCATTTGGTGGCGAGAACCGCCTTCTGCCGCCAGCCGCCCTTGAGCGCCTTGCCGACAACTTCTTCCGAATGGCCAAAACCATAGATCGGCGCGGTATCAATCAGGTTGATGCCATTGTCGATTGCGGCATGGATCGCCTTGATCGCCTCGTTCTCGTCAGCGCCGCCCCAGTTCCAGCCGCCGATGGCCCAAGCGCCGAAACCGATGACTGACGCATTGATTCCACTGCCGCCGAGTTCACGTAACTGCATGGTTTTCCTCCTTAAGCTGGTTTTCCTTAAAAATCCCGACAAAATGAATTTTTACATAGTAAGTCAGCCGCATGTTTTCCGCAAGTGAAGAAAATGCAAGTGGTTTAGAGAAAATCAAAAAAGGTGATAAATAAACCAGATATGCCTCAAGTTTCATCCTGATATTCCGATAATCATCTTAGGGAAAAGTGTCTAAAAACGGACTGTTGAAAAATATCGAGGGCATAATAATGAACGTAAATTCGGACCTTGGCGGCCTAGGTACGGAATATCTCTCTACCGCCAAAAGCCCGCTCGCCGAGCGTGCATCCCAGTTCAGCCGCAGCGCCTCGAAGCAGGACATCAACAAATACACCAGATGTCGTGGAATTATCCGAATTGTATCGCTCTTACCAATTGCAACAGGCGGACCAACTGGCCAATGCCGAAGTCGGCCTCTGGACCACCGGAGAATCCACAAAAGGCCAATTCGCCGGTCTTTTCAGCGAAGACCCGGAGCTCGCAGCCACGGTACAGAACATCCTGGATAACGGCGAACAGAATCTTGGCTTTGCTGTTTCCTTCGAATTCCAGAACGGCGCCATCACCGACAGCAATGCGGAAGAAGCTGCCAAGGAAAAGATGAAGGCGATCCAGGCCACCGTAATGGGCCTGGTAGACGAGTACAACAAAAACCTCAGTGACAACAACGCCGGCCTCTCACCTGACGAACTCAATAAAATGCGCATCGAATCGGTCAAGATTCGCGCCGACGCCTCAGGCGGCTACGAATTGATCGATGCGGAAAACATGGACCAGTCCAAAGTGGACGCAATCATGCGCATCGTCGCGCGCGCTGGAATTATACGCGGGAGACGACCTACCTGAGGATCAAGAGGCAATAGACGGCTTCACCGGCGGCAAAGCCACCGGCAACTTCGCCGACATCGTCGAAACGTTTACCGAAAGCCACCGCCTCGAGGATTTCGATACCGAAGAATTCCCCCATGAAGTCGAAATGGATCTCAACTCCTTGATGGGCAAGCCCGAAATCGTCTCCCAGGCTGCCGACAAGGCCAGGGAGGAAGTGAATGAAGAGCTTGGCAAGGAACTAGGGCAGGAGCTGCGGTCTGTTCTCGAGGAAAACGGCGTCAATGTCGGTGACGGCATCGAAGTCGAGGTCGACGCCAAGGGCAAAATCAAGGTTGTCGGCGATCTCAGCGACCCGAACCTCCAGGCTGCCCAACGCGTTCTCGACACATTCTCCAAAGACGCACTCGGCGGTAAGATGGCCTCCGACGGAAACGGCATAACCAAAAAATCGGAATCGGACAATGATCGCGGCGGTATCCATTACGGCAACAACGACAGCATGAGCGGCACCGGCAACGCGGACAAGATAAAGCGCGTCCAGGAATTGAACAACGAAACAAATCCGGGAGGGACCTACAGCCCCAATGTCGCCAAGTTCGAAAAGCCGGAATACACCGACCGCGAGGACGAGGAGGCGAGCGCCGCCATCTCCGCCGATTCCCTCGCATCGCGCTACCGCGACAACACCACCACGAACTCCTTCCTTTCCGGCGGTTCCACTTCCCGCATCCAGGCGCCGCGCTTTGCCTCGTCCGGCAACGATGCCAATTACGCGCTACGCCCGAACGAAGGGCCCGACAACGATCCCTACTCCTCCATTTGGAACGAGTACATGCTCTACAGCGAAGATGCTACGGGAATGTTTCAGCATATGGTCGACTCGCTGAATCACTTCCATGATGGCGACCGCAGCCGCAAAGTTTCCTTCACCATTATGTAAAGAGCACCTTTCGGTTTCCGCAAATCACGACTACATACCGGTTTCCGAATGGAAGCCGGTTTTTTTTTCGGAAAAAAATATTCGTCCTCAAGTTTTGCCTTTGTCGTCCGATAATGGGGATGGCGTGAGTTGTCCATGGATGGACAGACTTGCCAACATTTTTGTGAAATAATGTTGGAGACGGAACGATGAACGTCATAAATCCAAGCGCTACCCCTCTGGGCGTGGCAGGGGATCTTACCCTCGCCTCCACTACGAACACATCGAAGTTCAGCCGCAGCGCCGTAATAAAAACCTACCGCCAAGATATGGTCTTCATATCCCAAGATTACCGCAACTACCAGACGCAGAAGAACGAACAGATCGCAAGCATAGAAAAAGGACAATGGGCTACCAGTGGTTCCAGCAAGGGTGTGCTGGCCGGCTCTGATATTGAAGGAGTGCGCGAATACCTCCAGTCCGCCGGCGTAGGCCTTGGGTTAAACGCGATAAACTCCTCGCGCCAGGATATCGGCAGACGTCTCGACGACACCATCAAAAAGGCCGGCATAAAACTCGGCAAGGATGAAAAAATCTCCATATCCATCGACGGCAAGAACCAGGTCAAGGTGGCGGGCATAAAGGACGCCAAACGCGCCAGGGAAATAGAAAAAGCCATCGCCAAGGATGAGAAATTGACCCAGGATATCCGCCGCCATCATGCCCACGGCAGAGTCAACAAGGATATCCAGACCCTGAAAGAACTCAAAAGCAGCGGGATGGACATCGAGGGCGATTTAAGCGATCTCCTGACCGGCAGGAACCTCAGGGCCTTTGTCATTGACGATTATCTGCAGCAGAAGACCGGAACAGGACTCTCCGACCTGGCCTATGAGGAAGGGATGATAACCGGCATCAACCAGGACATCGCCGGACTCTTCAACGACGACCCCGAACTCGCCGCCACGGTACAAAACATCCTGGAAAACGGCGAACAGGACCTCGACTTCTCCGTCTCCTTTGAGTTCAGGAACGGCACCATCTCCGACGGCAATGCGGAACAGGCCGCCAAAGAAAAGATCAAGACCCTCCAAGGCCTCGTAATGGGACTGGTCTACCAGTTCAACGATGTCATAACCAAAAACAACGCGGGGCTGTCCGCGGAAGAACTACAGAAATTGACCATAAGCGAGGTCAAGATCCGCGCCGACGAACTGGGCGAATACGAGGTCGTCGGCGCCGAAGACATGGATCCCTCCAAGCTGCGGATGATAAAGGAAATCATTTCCATTGCGCTGGACGAATACTCGGGCGCAAAGTTGAAGGCACTCGATCCCGGCATTGAGATTCTCGACAGCTTCACCGGCGGCGAAGCTGTCGGCAACTTTGCCGACATTGTCGGCGCGCTGGTCGAAAGCCACCGTCTCGAAGACTTCGATACCGACGAATTCGCCCATAAGGTCGAAATAGACCTCAACAGTTACATGGGCAAACCCAAACTTGTCTCCCCCGAGGCTGACGAGGCCAGGGAGCAGATGAACCAGGAGATCGGCCAGGAACTTGGCCAGGATCTGCGGTCGGTCCTAGAGGAAAACAACGTCGATGTCGGCAACGGGATCGAGGTGGAAATCGACGGCAAGGGTAAAATCAGGGTCAAGGGCGACCTCAGCGACGCCAATCTGCGACAGGCCCAGCAAGTGCTGGATTCGTTCGCCAGCAAGGGATTGGCGGCTGGCGCAACATCATCGGACGAGGACGCAGCAACCAACAACGACCGCCTCGGACTCCACGTCAACGATGCGCAGGGGAACAGCAATGGCAACGCCGGCAAGATGAAGCGAGTTATGGAGTTGAACAACGAGACCAACCCCGGCGGAACATCCAGTCCGAACATCGCCAAATTCGAAATGCCTGAATACACCGACCACGACGACCCGGATATGCCGGAAGGCAAGGCGCGAGCGCTGGCGCTTGCTGCGCGCTACAGGAACGGCACACAGACCACTTCGGTCCTGTCGGAAAGCGGCACCTCGCGCATTCGCGCACCGCGCTTCGCCGGAGTCAGCACTTCGGACGAGCCCTTTGAAAGTTTACAGAACGAGCATATGCTGTACGCAGACAGCGCCAAAGGCAAATTCCAGCATCTCGTCGATTCGCTAAACCGTTTCCACGACGGCAGGCAGAATAGCAAGGTCTCCTTCACGATCGTCTGATAACCGACAATATTCGGGCCCGGAATGGATCGCACCTTAACGATGGCCGCGTCCATAGCTTCCGGCACCGGGACCCCCCCTATGGCCCTCAAAATTCTGCTCGATACGGGCGGGATTAAAAAATCCGTTGCTTCTTCGGTAATCCCTGCCCCAATCGTTGTAATATCGGTGACGCGGCGGTTCGACAGAATAATAGGCCGGCGACTCCGGGACGACTGCCGGCTGGAAGACAGTCACCGGTTGCGGCACGGAGACGATACCCGTCACCTCATCGGCATATTGCTGTTGGTAGACGAAGTTGTATTGGGCGATCTGCGATTCCCGCGATTGGTCATTATAGTTCGGTGAATACAAGGTCAGCGCGTTTCTCAGCCTGGGATCAGGTATTTGCTCAATTCTTGTCGGTACACTGCCGACGACGATTTCCGCCGCCGTTGCCGAAGAAATGGCAACAACTCCACCAAGAATTAACATAATTAAAAAACTGGATAAATATGTCTTCATAGGTATACTCCAAAAACGGTAATAGATCTTTTAAAACAACATGGTCCCGGTCGTTACCTGCTCCTGACAGGAGTAAATCATCTGAATAAAAGACATCCCCTTTTCAGTTGTCCGCTGCTTACTTGCGCTCTCAGGCATTTTCGATTTTACTCTTGCCATAAACCGGGCTGTTTGTTATAAATTATTACTTCGCGCCTGACGACTCATCGGCAGGCGCG
>DAIOFH010000027.1:0-37910 GCA_036745875.1 Planctomycetota bacterium
TTTTTCATTTGGAGCCCTTCGGCGAGTGCGTCGAAGGGCTTTCTCATTGAAATTACAAGGATTGCATCTTTGTAAGTGAGTTCAAGCAGTTTTGCCGCTTCGGGAAAAACGGTGGCGAATTCATTCATCCCATGCAAGCCGATGCCGGTTAATTGCAGAAAGAAAACGGCAATTACCCCGCCGACCCCGCCCCGCGGCAAAGCGAACTTACTGTCTGCTATGCGCCGAATACCAAGCGGTCTCAATAATTATTCAAACCACTTTAGCGTAGAAAAGAACTGCTTGCCGCGTATGAGTAGTTATTTTTCAAGCAGTAGCCCTGGCGGGTTGGACAGCATTGCCGACGAGAACACCGTCTGTAGTAAGAACAACTGCGGGAATGACGCCACCGCCGAAGGCATCATAAAGGGACGGGACGAGGTCGACGACGACGGCACCGATATCCTCCTATCTCTACCAATATTATCAAGAAGTTACGAGAACGTTCTCGTAACCCCTTTTTAGCGTTTTTCCGCGCACGAAAGACGGAGGGACCGAGTTTCAGACGATCCGCGTCTTTTCCCTTGTAGTTACTCGGCGGCGAACGCGCCGTCAAAGTCTCGGTCGGACGCGGGAAAATCAACCCTCCGGACAAAATCACATGACTCCCGCGCGCCGAATTCCCTGTCCATCCCCGGATCCTCCCATTCGACCGACAGGGGGCCCTGGTAGTTCGCCGCATTCAAGGCGCGGATGATGCCGTCGAAATCCACCTGTCCGTGCCCAAGGGAACGGAAATCCCAGCCGCGCCGGCCGTCCCCGGAATCAAGATGCGAACCGAGTATTCCCGACTCGCCGTCCAGTGCGACGGCGACATCCTTCATATGGACGTGGTAGATGCGATCGGCAAAACGGCGCAGGAATTTCACCGGATTCATGCCCTGCCAGAGCAGATGCGACGGATCGAAATTGAAGCCGAGGACCTCGTCGCCGTCGAACTCGCGAAGCAGGCGCTCGGAGGACCAGATGTCGAAGGCGATTTCCGTCGGGTGGACCTCGAGGGCGAAGCGGATGCCGTTTTTCCGGAATTTTTCGAAAATGGGCGAAAACAGCTCCCGCACCCGCCTGAACCCGGCGTCGACTTCGGCCTTGGTCACCGGCGGGAAGGAGTACCACATATGCCAGATGGGGCTGCCCATAAAGCCGGTCACGACGTCAACGCCCATATTTTTCGCCGCGTCGGCGGCGTCGAGCATTTGGTTGACTGCCCATTGACGTTTTTTCTCGGCGTTGCCCCGGCAGGAATCGTCGAGACAGAAGGCGTCGGAGCGGGCGTCGTCGTTCGGGTCAGAGATCAGCTGCCCGGCCAGGTGATTGGAAATCGCCCAGCAATCGAGTCCGCTCGCCGCGAGGATTTCTTTCTTTTCCTTGCAATAGGTCTTGGATGTGGCGGCCTCATGAAGATTGAGGTGATCGCCCCATGATGCGATTTCGAGGCCTTTTTCGGCGTATCCGAGAACGCTGTGCGCATACAGGTCTGGACTGCCCTAAGCGCCTACCTGCTTCTCACCATCATCAAAAAGCGCCTCTCCCTGCCGCATGATCTGCACGAAATGACGCAAATTCTGCGCCTACATCTTTTCGCAAAAATGCCCATTTTATCGCTACTTTTTCCACCTACACCGCAAATTCAGTATATGCCGATATGTAACCAATTGAAATTATTCGACTAATAACCGGACAGCAGTGCATGTTGATAATCATTCTCGCCGCCAGCATACCCATGTTTTCCTTCGATATGTGGACGGTCGTCAGCGGCGGGATCAGATGCGGGGAAAATTCGACGTCGTCATAGCCTATCACACCCACCTGGTCAGGGATGCTGAGCCCTTTTTCATGTATGGCGTGGAGGATGCCGATGGCGGTATTGTCGTTGCTCGCCGAAAAAGCGACGGGATAATTCGTTATTTCCAGATGCTTCTTGGTCTGCAGGTAGGCGTCTGTTATGGAGTCGTCCTTCGTAAACAGTAACGTGAGCTCGACATTGGCACGATTTTCCTTGATGGCCTGCTTGAACGCGTCAACATGCCAAGGCGCTGGAAATCATGACGGAAAACGCGGACAAGCTCCACGAGCTCGCGAAACACCTGTTGGAAAAGGAAACCATCAACGGTGAGGAATTCATGGCCATCCTGAAAAAAGAAACAAAGGAATAGGAGAAAACCATGTCCAAAGACAGCCGGACCGCCACACAACCCATCAACATACTGGTAACGCTCGACAGAAACTACCTGGCAGCACTGAGGACCATGCTGAAATCCCTGTTCCTCAACAACCCGCGCACGCTGTTCCATGTCCATCTGCTGCACGACAATTTATCACCGGAGGATATTGAGGCGATCAGGGATTTTTGCGAACGGAACATGGCGAAGCTGATTCCCAGCCGCGTTGCCGAGGAGATTTTCGCGGACGCGCCGGTGACCTTCCATTACAGCAGGGCGATGTATTACCGCCTGCTGGCCTTCAAGGCGCTTCCGGACAATATTGACAAGATACTCTACCTCGATCCGGACATCCTCGTCATCAATCCGGTGCGCAAACTCTACGACACCGACATTTCCGGTTATTTGTATGCGGCGGCGGCGCACGCCGGTCTGACCAACCTATCCACCTACGTCAACCAGTTGCGTCTCAACACTTTCACGGGCGAGTACTACTACAACTCCGGAGTGCTCTTGATGAACCTGGAACTGCAAAGGAAGGAAATCGACTGCGAGGAAGTGTTCGCCTACGGGGAAAAGGAGGCGGACAATCTGATTCTGCCCGACCAGGATATTCTTAATGCCCTGTTCGCGGAGCGCATCCTGCCCCTGGAAGACGAACTGTACAACTACGACTGCAGGCGCTACGACACCTACCTTCTCAGGAGCTCCGGGGAGACGACCATGGACTGGGTCATGCAGAACACGGTGTTATTGCACTTCTGCGGCAAACGGAAGCCATGGACGGGCAATTACTCCGGGCGATTCGGCGCCTTGTACAAACATTACATGCGCCTGGCGGAAAGCCATTATGTCATACAACGACTGGATCCGGAACGCCGACCCTCCTATGCACAGACATCATGACTTTAGAAGCCGGAAAGGATACTATCATGTCTATTACCGCAAGATCGCCGCCAACATCCGCCTTGCCGGCTCCGGTGCCGGGATTGTCCAGGTCAAGGGGCAAGGTGATGTCCGGCACACGCGCCGGGAAAATCATGGCCGGCATGAGCAAATGCAGTGCGCAGTCCGGCGAACTTACATTTTTCCGGATTCAACCAACTCCTGATACTGTATGCCCCAGGTTCCCAGCACACTGATTACCGGCCTGAGCGTGTCTCCCAGCTCGCTCAGCCTGTACTCCACCCGTGGCGGGACTTCCGCAAACACCTGGCGATTGACAAGGCCATCCTTCTCCATGGCGCGGAGGTTTTGCGTAAGCACTTTCTGGCTGATGCCGGTGATGGAACGCTGCAATTCATTGAACCGTTTGGTGCCGTCCAGAAGTTCCCTGAGGACGAATATCTTCCATTTGTTGCCGATCAGGACCATGGCCGTTTCGACAGGACATTCGGAGACAATAATTTTTTCTTTTCCCATAACCTGTTCCGTTTCAGCAATAGTTACCTTTTAAACCCTACGTAACTTAAAGGTGCCTACTTTACAATCGTCCGCAACGGCATATTATCAACTGTCATCACGGATGGCAACAGATAATAAAAAAGATTTACCAAAACGAAACGCCACATCGGCAAATTTGAAAAAGAGAGGAAAAAGCCATGGCAGCCAAGAAGGAAAAAGCATATTCGTTGTACAACATGGGGACGTTCGCCGCATTGGGCGAAAAAGAGGTCGACGGCGGAAAAGGCAGGGTCATGCTGGGAGCGGCGCTCGGGCTGACCGGCTGCGAAATCTCCGTCAACAGCACACCGCCCGGAGGGTTCGCACCCTTTGTCCACTCCCACAAGCTGAATGAGGAAGCCTATATCATCGTCAGCGGCAAAGGCGTGTTCCACGTCGACGGCGAGGAGTTCGCCATACAGGAAGGAAGCGTCATCCGCGTGGCTCCAGAGGGAAAACGCGCCATGAAGGCGGGCGATGAAACCTTGGTCTACATCTGCATACAGGCGCAAAAGGGCAGCCTGACCCAGGCCACCATGGAGGACGGCATCATCAACGACGAAAAAGCCTCCTGGATGTAGCCGGGAGCTTGCGAACACTGAATACAAAAGAGGCGGGCGCATCCCTGGCATGGGACGCCCGCCTTTTTTTATGCGGTGCTGCAGCGAAATCCTAATATCCACGAAAATTCTGAAATGCGTTAGGGGGGAGTAATCCACTGTACATGACTATTTTTGAAAAAAGGGTATGCTTTTCCTATAGCGGAGGCAAGGCGACATGGATCCCGGCAGCTGCAGACGTTTTTTCCCGGTTTATTGTACAAGACACCGGGATGACGGTTTTTCGGGGGAAGTGCGGCGCTTTCGGTGCGGAGACAGGCCTACGTCCCGAAAGCGCGCACCCCCCTTTTTCGTCATCCCGGCGGGGTTACATCGAACCGGGCGAAAAAGCGTCCGCAGCTGCCGGGATCCAGGTCGCCTTGCCTCCGCTACGAGCAAAAGGTTGAATCTTATAATCGCACCCGCAGGAAATTATTGCGGGCGTCGTCTTGTCATACGAAGCGTAATAGCTATAATCAACCCCACCTGAACCGCCGTAAATGTATTTCACTTATAAGGACACCTGATGAATTCTGACAGCCTTGGAACCATTTTCGACCTTATCATGTTTCTGGGCTGCGCCTATTGCGGCTATTCCTGGTTCTGGATGCGCCAAAACGGGCAAATACACAAAAACCCCATTCTGATCCCGCCCCGTGTCGAAATTTCGGACTGCAAGGACAAAGAAGGGTATATGCGCTATCTTTCCCCCCGCCTGCTGGTGTTCTCGATCGTGGGCGTCGTTTTCGGGGCGATCAACCTTTACGGAAGCTACAGAAGCCTTCCCCCGGAGATCTGGCTTCTCGCCATCGGCATACTCCTCGCCAACATCGTCTGGTTTGCTTTTGTCATTCACCAGGCGATCAAGCGCTTCTGGGACCCGGAACCGCAGATTCGCCTGTAAACAACCGGAAAACCGAGACGCTGCCGAACAACTCACTCCCAACACTTCGTAAAGAAAAGCGGAGGCATAGCCGTCCGCCGTCCCCACTGCCAAAGCCGTTGTTCAAAAAAGCGTCACCCCTCTTTGCAATAAAATCAATATCCCCGAAAGCACAAAGCCTAAATCGCCGATCTACGGGCATTGCCCGCTTCACTGCTCCGCGATCGGCGGCATCACAAATCTGCAGCCCAATCGGGAACGAATTTCCTTGTTGGTAAGATGCTTGTATGCTATTCTTAGCAAAAGTGCAAATAATTTTGCCTTATCTCCAAGTTGTAAAAATTCCTTGCACAAGGGGTCGGAATGGATTACCGCTCAGCGATGGACTATCTCAACGAATGCATGCTTGGCGCGATTTTGGTGGCGGAAGACAAGAGCGTCGCCGAATACAACGAAGTCGCGGCAAGGCTCCTGCAGACCAATGGCGACCTCAAGAACAAACCAATGGGCCTCGCTGTGAAATTCCTTCCCATGGACGACAGCGGTGCAACCTATGCCAACGTGGGCTTCGGCCGATATATCAAACAATGCCCCTCCCCGGAACCGGAAAACCTGCCGCCCGGATCAAAGCTGGTCGTCTTCCGCGACGCCACCAAGGACATCCTCTACGGGATGCTGATGAAGGTGGTCAACAAACTCAAGGAATCGGTGATTTTATGCGACGAATACAGCCGAATACTCGTCCTGAACGAAGCGGCCGTCGCCATGGACTCGCTCCCCATCCAGAAGGTGATCGGCATGACCCTCGGCAGCGTCTACCATATGAACAGCGACAGCTTTCTCGCCATCCCGAAAACGATCGAGGACAAGCAGCCCCGGCTGGAACTGCGCCAGCATTACAAAACCCTCTACGGCAAGCACGTGGACATCGTAGCGGACAATTACCCCGTGGTCGAGGGAGGACATACCCTTGGCGGCTTCGCCGTCATGCAGGACTGGTCGCAGATCGACGAACTGAACAAGAGGATCATCGACCTGCAAAGCAAGTTGCTGGAAAAAACTTCGCCCGCCGACAGGCCGAAGCCCGGCCAGGCGCTGACGGTCAAGTACCGCTTCAAGGACATCATCCATATCAGCCCGGCCATGCGCAAAGTTGTGGAAAAATGCCGCCAAGTGGCGAAATCCGACTCCTCCGTCATGATCTACGGCGAGACCGGCACGGGAAAGGAACTGATAAGCCAGAGCATCCACGGCGCAAGCAAGCGGGCGGACGGCTCGTTCCTCGCCATCAACTGCGCCGCCATACCGGAAAACCTCCTCGAGTCCATGCTGTTCGGCACTGAAAGGGGGGCCTACACCGGGGCGGAACGCCGTGAAGGCCTTTTCGAGCAGGCAGACGGCGGCACCCTGCTCCTTGATGAAATCAACTCCATGAATATTTCCCTCCAGTCCAAGCTGCTCAGGGTCCTGCAGGAAGGCGTGGTGCGTCGGGTGGGCGGCTCGACCGAGATCCGCGTGGACGTGCGGGTGCTTTCCAACATCAATATCCCGCCCTATCAGGCCATAGAGGAAAATCGTCTTAGGCGCGACCTGTTCTACCGGCTCGGCGTCGTCAACATCAACCTGCCGCCGCTCCGGGAGCGCAAGGAGGACATCCACCTCCTGACCAGCCATTTCATCCAGCACCTCAGTAAAAAGATGCTGAAAAACATCGCGGACATCGATGCGTCCACACTCGAACTGTTCCTCGCCTACGACTGGCCCGGCAACGTGCGGGAACTCCACCACGCCATCGAACACGCCATGAACGTGGTGCCGGCGGACAGTTCCCTCATCACCCCCGCCCATATCCCCGAACACATCCTTGCCACGGTAAACGGCCACCCGCCGGAAAACGGCGAGGCACGCGAAGGCCCCATAGCCCTCCCTCAGCTCCTGGACGATGTGGAACGCAGGGTATTGCGAAAGGCGCTGCAGGAAAACAACGGCAATATCTCCCAAACGGCTCGTGCCCTCGGAGTAAGCAGGCAAAACCTCCAATACAGGCTGAAAAAACAGGAATTGGAATTTACCAGCGGTGATGCGGCGGAGTAAAGTCTGCATAATTTTTTGCACTTCGCAATTCACCCTGCAAAAAATCATGCATTAAAGTATGCAACATCTGACTATTCCCCACGTTAGCATCGTTCTTACCAAGGGCGAGAGTGCATAAACCAAGTGTTAGGATATAGGCGGATTGAGTAGATGCAAAAAAACTTGCTCTTGGGCTGTAAAATAGTCGCCGCCCTGGAAAAATCCTTAATTTTTTTCCCGCTCACCCTACCTCTTTCCTATTTTCGTTACGGTTATCCTAAGAAGCGGTGTCAGCGCGCTTTTCACAGCATCCGCAGCCAAAAACCGGCATAAAATACCCTCATCGTCAATGGTGGAGAGAGCCAAGGCGAGCGGGAAAATCAAGGACGCCGATCAATAATCGATCCATAATTACCCCAGGTCAAGAATAAAACCCTCCCCGCGCTCATTCTGGCACACCAGTTGTTTAAACAGCTAGCAAGTTGCATAACCTACTACGAAAAGCTGCCTTATCCAGTTGATTGCACAGACTCACTCGCACCCATCGCCAGCCGAACAGGCTTCACCGACCCCAGCGCGTTTTCGGAAATGATGGAACCCCTGTCTTTCAGAAAACGCCCTAACCAAAAAGCCCGCGAACAATGCGGTTGAAATAGAGAAGACACAGGAGCCGTACTCTATCGTTACATGGGACCGGAATCAAGGAGTTTCGACATGGCAAAGTATATGGAACGCATCAACGCATTGCGCGAGCAGTACCTCAACACGCGGGTGGATATGGACGTCTACAACGCCAAATACCTCACCGAAGGCTTCAAGGAAACGGAAGGCCAGCCCTGGATCATCCAGAAGGCCACCGGCTACCTCCACCAGTGCCAAAAGAAAAATATCTACATCCTCGACAACGAACTCCTGGTCGGCGGCGCGGGATTCAAGCCCCGCTGCGGCATCCTCTGCGCCGACAGCTCCTGCTCCATCCTGGACCGGGAACTCGACACCATAAGCACCCGTAAATTCGACCCCTTCTTCCTCAGCGAAGAAGGAAAGAAAATCTTCAAGGAAGAAGTCTCCGAATATTGGAAAAACAAGTGCGTCCTCGACCGCTGGCGCGCCCTCGCACCCGAGGACATGGAAACGCTCCGCGACAACGGCATGATCTACATCGACCGCAAGGCTGTCCGCGGCTACGGCGAGACCACGCCCGGCTGGGACCGTCTTTTGACCCTCGGCATCTCCGGCATCCGCAAGGAAGCTGAAGAAGCGCTCGCCAAGCTCGACGACGCCCACGCCGGCGACCTCGAAAAGATGTTCTTCCTCAAGTCCGAACTCATCGTCTGCGACGGCATCGTCGCCCTCGCCAACCGCCACGCCGACCTGGCGGCCCAGATGGCAGCCAAGTGCGCCGACCCGGTCCGCAAGGAAGAGCTTGAAAAAATCGCCGCCGTCTGCCGCCGCGTCCCCGAATACCCTGCCAGGACCTTCCACGAAGCGGCCCAGAGCGTCCTCTTCTACGAATACGCAGTCTACATGGAACAGAACGCCTCATCCTACAACCTCGGCCGCATCGACCAGTATCTCTATCCTTATTACAGGGCGGACATCGACAACCTGGTCATGACCAAGGACGAAGCGCAGGAAATCCTCGACTGCCTGTGGATCAAGGTCGCGGAACTCAGCCTGTTCCAGGACGAAGTCACCGCCCAGTTCGCCGCAGGCTACTGCATCACCGTCCAGGTCACGGCGGGCGGCATCGACCGTTTCGGCAACGACGCGGTGAACGAGCTGTCCTACCAGGTCATCCAGGCCACGATGGACGTCCAGCTGAAGGAACCCAACCTCTCCATCCGCTACAATATTTCGAAAAACCCCGATTCCTTCCTGCAGAAAGGCATCGAGTCCATCCGCATGGGCCTGACCATGCCCGCCATCTACCACGATGACGCCGGCATCCGCATGCTGCTCAACAAGGGCGTACCGCTGTCGGAAGCCTGGGACTGGACACCCTGCGGCTGCGTGGAAACGAACCTGAGCGGCCGGATGAAGCAGTACACCGACATGGCGGACGTCAACATGGGCGGCATCATCGAAATGGCCCTCAATGACGGCGTCAGCCGCAAGACCGGCAAGCGCGTCTCCGTCTCCACCGGCGACCCGGCCAACTTCAAGACCTTCAACGATTTCTTTGACGCGGTCAAAGCCCATATGCGCTATTTCGTCGACGTGGTGGTCTCCGGCAACCAGCTCCTCGACTACCTGAGCATGAACTACCGCCCCGTCCCCGCCCTCTCCCTCATGTTCCCACACTGTATCGAAAGCGCGACCGACTACAGCATGGGCGGCGCGAAATACAACTGCGGCGGCGGCGTCATCACCGTCGGCCAGGCTGACATCATCAACTCCCTCGCCGCCGTCAAGCACCTGGTCTACGACGAACAGAAAGTCTCCATGGCCGAACTAACGAAGGCCCTCGCCGCTGATTTCGTTGGCTATGAGAACATCCAGAAGATGTGCCTCGAAGCCCCCAAATACGGCAATGACGACGAACGGGCCGACTGGATCGTCGGGGAGACGTTCACCTACATCATCGACCAGTTCGAAAAGTACGACACCAAGTTCGGCAAGATGACGATGGGTATGCTCCCCGTCTCCGGCAACACCCCGATCGGCGCCTGGGTGGGGGCCCTCCCCTCCGGCCGCAAGGCCTGGACGCCCCTCACGGACGGCATCGGCGCGACCGGCGGCACGGATACCAACGGCCCCACCGCCCTCCTCAAGTCGGTCAGCCATATCCCCCACGCGCGCTTCACCCAGGGCACGCAGCTGAACCTCAAGCTCGAACCCAGCATCATGGCCGGGGAACGCGGCATGGCCCACATGATGAGCCTCGTGAAGGGCATGTGCACCCTGGACGTCTACCACGCCCAGTTCAACGTGATAAACCGCGAAACGCTCATCGCCGCGCAGGAGAGGCCGCAGGAATACAAGCATCTCCTGATCCGCGTGGCAGGCTATACCGCGTTCTATGTCGAACTCGGGAAGGAGGTGCAGGATGAAATCATCGGACGTACCGCAATCGGCGCTTGGAATTGATGAGACTGTGCCGCCCATGAACGACAGCACGCAAAACGCCGGGATGGTACTGCGCATCGAGCGCAGTTCCATCCACGACGGCGACGGACTGCGGACGGTGGTTTTCCTCAAGGGGTGCCCCCTCAGTTGCTCCTGGTGCTCCACACCGGAAAGCCAGTCCGGGCTGGTCGAGCGTTACGAAAACAAAACCTACGGTGAAGTAATGACCGTGGACCAGCTCATGGCGGAAATCCGGAAGGACTCGATATTCTATTTCCACTCCGGCGGCGGCCTGACCATTTCCGGCGGAGAACCGCTGGTGCAGGCGGATTTCGCCGCGAAGCTGCTGAAGCAGACCCTCTCGGAAGGCATCAACACGGCGATGGAGACCAGTATGGCAGCGCCTTTCAGCCAAGTCGAAAAGGTCCTGCCGTATCTGGATACCCTTTATGCCGACCTCAAGCACATTGATCCGGAAGCGCACAAACGCTGCTGTGGAATGGATATTGACGGCATCCTCGACAATATCCGCCGGGCGGACGGGCGGCTTGGCGGCGCGAAGTTCATTATCCGCGTCCCGCTGATCCCCGGCCTGAACGACGACCCGGATACGCTCCACGGCATAGGACTGTTTTGCGCGGGACTGAAAAACCTGCATGGCGTGCAGCTGCTTCCTTACCACCGACTCGGCATGGATACCTACAGAAAGATGGGCCGCAATTATCCACTGGAATCAACTCGTCCCCCCTCCGACCAGCACATGGAAAACTGCCGCGGGATGGTCCGCGGCCATGTGAAGAACGTTTACTAAAGCATTTTAAGCGAATAAGCCTTGCTTGACAGCCAGTTACGGCGGCGCTTAAAAGGCTAGAGCAAAAACAATGCATCTTTGCCAAGACCTAAAGCATTTTATGAAATTCTGTGATGATTGGAGTTAGGCGCTGGAAGGGGCGTTGTGACTTTTCGCCGGTGGTTTGGCGGAATGTCACGCCAGCGACTGGAGGCGACTGACTCCTTATTGTCACGAAAATTCCTAAAATACTCTGAACACTACACCCAAAAATCATGTACATAGACGCCGTCGACCTCCTTTCCGGTTCGATGTCGGGGGCGTCGTTATTATTTTTTGACGAAGCGTAATGGTAAAAAAGCGAAGGAGATCCAGTTTTGAAGACGCAAGAGAAAGAGAAAAAGAAAATCTACAAACCGGTGATTTTCGTACTGGGCGCGCTGCTGCTGGTCGAAATCATCTTCGGTGCGTTTTTCACCGAACAGTTCGGCGCTCTAATGCAGAACATGATTTACATCGTCGGCGACAATTTCGGCTGGTGGATCAACCTGCTGTCCGTGCTTGCCTGTGTCCTCGGCATCGTCTATGTGGTCTTCAGGTACGGCGACGTCAAAATCGGCGGCGTGGACGCGAAGCCCGATTTCAGCACCTGGCAGTGGTTCGCCATTTCCATCTGCGGCGGCATCGGCTGCGGCCTGCTGTTCTGGGCCATGGGCGAACCCATCTTCCACTACATGGCTCCGCCCGTCGCCATCAACGCCTCGCCGGAAAGCCGCGACGCCGCCATTTTCGCCGTCAGCCAGGCCATGTTCCACTGGTCTTTCGTGCAGTATTTCGAATACGCGCTCCCCGCCTGCGCCTTCGCCCTCCTGACCTTCAACTTCCAAAAACCCCTGTCGTTCTCTTCGCTGATCGAAGTGACCTTCAAACGCAAGATTCCCTGGCTCACCACGCTCCTGCATATCGCCTGCGCCTGGGCCGTCGCCAGCGGCGTGTCGAACTCCATGGGAGCGGGCCTGATGCAGATCAGCGGCGGCATCAATGCCGTCTTCGACATAACCCAGGGCCCCAGCCTTTACCTCGGCATCACCATTTTCGTGGCCACATTCTTCATTATTTCCTGCGTGACCGGCATCCACAAGGGCTTGAACTACGTCTCCACCGCCTGCATGTTCTGCTTCTTCGGCCTGATGATCTATGTCGTCTGCTTCGGCGACTTCCAGTTCATCACCAAGATCGGCTCGGAAGCCTTCGGCCAGATCCTGGACAACTTCTGGAGCAAGATCACCTATAACAACACCCTCGCCCCCACCGACCAGTGGCCCAACGAATGGCCCATCACCTTCTGGAATTCCTTCTTCATCTACGCCCCCGTGATCGGCATGTTCCTCGCCCGTCTCGGCCGCGGCCGCACCGTGCGCCAGTTCCTCCTGGTCGAAATTCTCGTCCCCTCGCTGTTCTGCTGCCTCTTTATCGCCATCTTCGCCGGCATGATCATGAAAATGCAGACCTCCGGCGCGGTTGACGTCTGGGGACAGGTGCAGGAACTCGGCATGCAAACGGCGCTCTACCAGGTTCTTGGCGCGATGCCCGGCGGCAAGGTCATCCAGCTTCTCTTCCTGATAACCGTCATCCTGTCCTTCGTCACCCTCGCCGACCCCAACACCTCCGCCATGGCTTCGCTGTGCATCCACAACCAGGAGATCGATCATGAACCCGTCAAGGTGATCAAGATCGTCGTCGGCGTCATGGTGTCTGCTGTGGCCTTCCTCCTCGTGATCTCCGGAGGCATGAACGCTGTCAAAGGACTGTTGAATTTGGGCGGCCTATTGATGACAATACCAGCGCTGTGGCTGTTCCTTATAATCTTCCGGCTCTGCGGTCGCCTGCTTAAAACCAAGAACTACCTGATGGCGCCGGAAAACCCGATCATCAAGCAGGCAGTTGGCGAAAAAGTGCTGGAAGCCGACTTCACCTCCGGCCGTCTCAGGAGGCGCGAGGAAGAATTGCCCCAATAAGCAAATCCATCTGATTGGACTTTTTATTAAAAATATGAACAAGGAGAATGAGAAATGAAAAGAGACATGGGAAGAAGCATGCCCTTGGGAATGCACACCTACACCCTGCACCTGAGCGGATTCGGCGAAAGCTGGGGCTTCAACAACGACCACGCCTATGAAAAGACCAGGGACATCTTCTGGCTGATGGACCGCGCCGTCGAATGGGGTTTGGACGGGCTGCATGTCACCAACGTCGACCTTGAACCGATGACGCCGGAAAATCTGGCCAAAATAAAGGCCGAAGCCAAGGCGCACGGCCTCTATCTGGAGCTTAACGCGTCGTTTAACGCGCCCTGCGACCCCCGCGTCAACGCCACGGTTGACGGCGCGCTCAAGACCGCGCAGGCCATCGGCGCCGACCTCGTAAAATTCAGCCTGGACATCGAGCGGCCCCGGCCGCTGTACGGCTCCTGCATGCACCCTGACGTGGTAGTGCAACTTGCCGACCGCTACAAGCAGTTCAAGGCCAACATTCCCCTCATGGAGGAACTGGGAATGACGATGTCCATCGAGAACCACTGCGACACCTACGCCGACGAAGTCATCTGGCTGGTGGAAAAGCTTGCCCATCCGGCGATCGGCGCCTGCATCGACACCATCAACTCGTTCTGCGTCTCGGAAGGCCTCCAGGAAGCGGTGGAAAAAATGCTCCCCTATGCCAACTGCTGCCACCTCTGCGACAACGAGATCAGGATCGACCATAACGGCACCCATTCCGTCGGCGTGCCGGTGGGCACCGGCGACGTCGACTGCGCCCGCATCGTCCGGCAGTTCAGGGAACAGTCCCCGAAGATGCTGCGCATCACCCTCGAAAACGAGTGCGAAATCGGCGGCATGTCCATGGAAGAAGCCCGCCAGGCCGAAATCGACGCCTGTATCAAGACGATCAAGTACCTCAGGGACGAACTGGGTCTTGGCGTAAGAGGCAGATAAACTATGCTGCAATTGTCGGGAAATGGCTCTCTTGCCGGGAAGTGGATACGGATCCAATTTTTTCCGGTTGATTTCCCCTCAAATAAGGATATATAACAACAGAGCGTCGCGGGTTGCCGCCAGGTGGCGGATAAGCTGATAAACCCGATTGCAACCGTTATCGAACGGCACGTACTGATTGGCCGGAACTTGGTCAGGCTATGTCCTAGGAGAGCATCATGAATGCATCGATAAGCAGTAGAAGAGTGTATACGCCCGCTTTACAGGCTTCAAAACCAAACGGCGTGGTTGTTTCCATCGTGGCTTTCGCGGTTGGCATATGTTTACTGGTCGTCTCGGCCAAAACCGCCAGCCCCTTCGCGGCTATCCCCGGTTTTGTCGGCGTGGCTGCGCCGCTATTGTACTGGAACACGCTGTTTTGGGCATGGGCCTGGAAGGACAGGAAAATAGACGGCAAAAAATACCAGTCATGGTATTGATTTTGCCCAAGTTACATAAAAACCTCTCCCTTTTTCGGGGAGAGGTTTTTTCATGCAAGGACCTTCTTAAACAGGGCAATAGGTTATCTATTGAATCGTTGTGATTCACAAACCTCCATGACACCGGCGGACGCCGGCCTCCGGATGGCCGACCTTTTAAAACGCCATCACGCGAAATCGACCCAGGCGCTGCCGGCGTCGGCGGAGCGGACGCAATTCTCGATCCAGCGGATGCCTTCGATGCCCGCTTCGATGCCGGGATAGACGAGGTTTTTCAAGGTTTTCTCGTCGCCGCGATTTTTCGCATCCATGGCCATGGCGAAGGCGAGGTAGATGTTGGACCAGGATTCGGCGAGGCCTTCCTGGTGCAGCGCGCCAAGCCGTTCGACCGCGTTCGCGCTGTCGTCCAGATAAGGCATGGCCCTGTTGAGGACCCGGCGCGGCTCGCCCTGCACTTCATAGATGAGTTCGTTCGGGTTGTAATCGTTGAACTCGATGCTCGCCTTGGAACCGACGACGCGGATGCGGTGGCCATCCATGCAGCCGGCGTTGACGGACGACGTCCAGAGGCGGCCGACCGCGCCGCCGTTGTAATGCATGAGGCAGTAGGCGTTGTCTTCGAGGGGGGCGCGGCTCGGGATAAAGCTCTGCCGGTCGCAGAGGAGGCGCTCGACCTTCAGGTTCGGGCAGATGAGGCGGGACATGTAGTAGGTATGGGTGGAGAGGTCGCCGAGGACGAAGGCGGGGCCGGCCATCTTCGGGTCGACGCGCCATTTCTGCGCTTCGCTTTTCTTGTCGGCGTCGTCCGTGGCGTTGAATCCGTGGGTGTATTCCAGTTCGAGCATGCGTATCGCGCCAAGGACGCCGGACTCGACCATTGCGCGCATCTGCATGATGACGGGATAGCCGGAAAATCCGTAGGTGACGCCGATGACCTTGCCTTTCTCCTCGGCGAGAGCCTTTATCTCCTCCCCCTGTTTCGCTTCGAAAAAGAGGGGTTTTTCGCAAATCACATGCAGCCCGGCCTCGAGCGCGTCCTTGCAGATCTGGTAGTGGGTCCCGTTCGGGGTGGCGATGCTGACCGCCTCTATGCCGTCCTTCCTCTTCGCTTCCTCCGCCAGCATGGTCTTGTAGTCGGGATAGCAGCGGCTTTGTTCAATGCCGAGGTTTTTGCCGAACTCCCTGCCGCGTTCGGCATCGACGTCAAAAGCGCCCGCCACCATGACGAAGGCCGTGTTGTCGCGAAGCGCCCCGAGCCGGTGCTTGTAGCCGACCCCGCTGGTTTTGCCGCCGCCGATCATTGCCCATCTCAGGGGGCGTTCGATCCTTTTTTCGCCGTTATACATTAGAGTTACTCCCAAGTTGAAAAGAATACTGGCGTACGCTGGCCAGCAAAAGTTGATCCGGAAAGGTCATTCGACACGCAAAACCTTTGTCATGTTGCCGTTACTGCAGTTTTCATCAATTATGAGGAGGAGGTCGGCGGCCGGCATGCCGGGAAAGGGTGAAGGATTTTTCGTTCAGGAATCGCCGTTTCCATTGTGATTATGACTATTTATTACCCTAATTTTAGTTATTGTCAATATGATTTTTACTAATAAACAATCTCGCCCATCTCCTGGTGACATGTATTATATTCTATTTTAACGCTTTACACCATTTTAAAATTTTTTCTATAATCGTGTTTTTCATTGCCCGTTCTTCATAATTCTCACCTGCGAATTTAAAAACTTTATCTTTTTCGTATTTATACGCATTTTTAAAGCCTTATATGACAAGATATTTATATCAATGTATTTATTTTTCAGTTTATTTCTTGTTGACACTTTCTAAAATGAACATATAATCACCCGTAAATGGCAGCATTTCCAGAACCTTCTCCCTGTCCCGTGTCTTTGCGCCAAACGCCTCTCGACCCAGAACTCCCTATGCCACCTTCCGCAATGCGGCAAAGCGGTATTTTTACTCTTCTTGAAAGGAACATGATGGAACTCTCGATTTGTACCGACAGCCTGGGCAACCTGCCCTACGAAGAAATGCTCGACAAAGTCAAAGCGCTGGGCGTGGACTATGTGGAAATGACCGTCGGCGGCTGGTCCCCCGCCCCGCATGTGCGCGCGGACGAACTACTGGCCGACGCGGGCAAGCGCGACTCCTTCCTGGGCGCTCTTAAGCGGCGCGGCATGGGCATCGCCGCCCTGAACTGTTCGGGTAACCCCCTCGATCCGGGCGAACTCGGCAAAAACCACCGCGAAGCGGCCGAAAAGACAATGCGCCTGGCCGGCCTCCTCGGGGTGAAGAAAGTCGTCATGATGAGCGGCCTCCCCGGCGGCGCTCCCGGCGACAAAATCCCCAACTGGGTATCCTATACCATCAGCTGGCCCGAAAGCCTCGCCGACGTCATGGATTACCAGTGGAACCAGGTCGCCATCCCCTACTGGAAGGAACTGGTCAGGACGGCCAGGGACAACGGCGTCGAAAAGATCGCTCTCGAGAACTTCTCCGCCCAGCTGGTCTGGAACCCGGAGACCCTCTTCAGGCTGAGGAATGCCGTTGACCCCATGATCGGCCTGAACCTCGACCCGTCGCACCTGCTCTGGATGGGGGCGGACCCGATCGCCTCCGCCCGCGCCCTCGGCGGCGCCATCCACCACGTCCACGGCAAGGACGTCCGCATAGAGCGCGGCCTTGCCGACGTCAACGGGCTTTTGGAAACGAAGGTGGTCACCGATTGCGTCAACCGCGCCTGGAACTATGTCGCCGTCGGTTGCGGCAAAGACCTGCAATGGTGGAAGGAATTTTTCTCCGTCGTCCGCATGTGCGGTTATGATGATTTCGTCTCCCTCGAAATGGAAGACCTCACCATGAGCGTCGAGGCGGGCCTGGCGACGTCCGTCGAAGCGCTCAAAGCGACGATCAGCCGGTAAAAACGGCACAGGGACCCGGAAAAAAATTGGAGAAGAAAATGAAAATCGCATTTGACGTGGACGTTCTGGCCAAACAAATGGGGATTCGCGACATGGTCCACAAGGTCGCGGACTGGGGCTATAAATACATCGAGCAATCCCCGCACCCGAGGATCAACCCGTTTTACAAGCACCCGCTGTTTTCCAAGGAATGCGAAAAGGAATACCGGGACGCCCTGAAGGAAACGGGAGTGCGCATATCCTCCTTCATCGTCGTCTACCGCTGGTCCGGACCGACGGAGGAACAGCGGAAGATTGCCGTCGCCAACTGGAAAAGGATAGTGGAGATCGCCTGCGACATGGGGGTCGAGGTCATAAATACCGAACTGTCCGGCGACCCCGGCCAGCCGGAAATCTGCAATGGCATGTGGTTCCGCTCCATGGACGAACTGCTGCCGCTGTTTGAAAAGAACAAGCTGCGGGTTGAAATCCAGTCGCACCCGTATGATTTCTGCGAGTTGAACGACGAAACCGTGGACATGGTGAAGTCGTTCCGTTCCGACCATGTCGCCTACGTCTATTCCACTTCGCACGGTTTCTTTTACGACAAGGGAAAAGGCGATGTCCGCCACATGTTGGAATACGCCGGCGACAGCCTGTCGCACGTTTTGTTCTCCGATACCATGAACCAAACGATCGATTGCCGCTATATAGTCAATCCTCCCGGCGTCAATGCGACGATTCACCAGCACCTGGCCATGGGGGAGGGCGAAGTGGACTTTGCGGGCATTTTCGAGACGCTGCGCGAAACCGGGTTCGCCAAGCGCAAATTCGGGGTCGGCGGCGGCCCCATCGCTTGCGTCTCCTACTTCGGCTATCCCGAGAAGATGGACAAACAGGCAGTGGAAGCGCGCGAGCGGATCGAGAAAGAGCTGCTATAACCGGCGTCCGCACCATAAATGCGCACATGAATCTTGCACGCGCCGCTCTTGACGAACGGTGCGTGTTTTGTTAGATTCAGACTGATAAATAGGATGCGCGCCGAGGCGCAGTCAGTGAAAGCTCCCATTGAGGATTCGCCTCCATGATTACACCAAAGAAACAGAGCGATAAAAACGAAACCAAAATAGAAAACCGGCGCGAAGTCCTTGATACCTTCCGCAAGGGCCAGATCATCACCGTCGCGGAAGTCTCCAGTCGCAGCGGCCTGAGCAAAGCCACAGTCCACCGAGTAGTCGAATTCCTGCAGAAGGAAAAACTGGTCCTGCCGGCAGGCAAGGGCGTGTCCGGCGACGAAGGCGGGAAGAAGCCGATCCTGTTCACCTTCAATGCGGGTTATAAATATGTGCTCTGCTACCAAATTCTGGCGAATGCCCTCCTCTCCGGAATATCGGACATGCGGGGCAATTTCCTGGCCGAACGATCGGTGGCCTTCGCGAACGACACCCCATTGGAAGTAGTCCTCGAAAAAATGCACGACGCCTTCGGCGACATGGCTTCGCACCTGCATCTGGGGCTCGAGCATTTCGCCGGCATTGTGATAGGATCACACGGCATCACGAACGCCGAGGAAGGAATAGTCCTCGCCTCCCCCTACTTCCCTTCGTGGGGAAGGGACATCCCCCTGGTGGAAATGGTGCAAACGCTGTTCGACCGGCCGATACCCGTGTATATCGACAACTCAAACCGCTACAACGCCTATGCGGAAATGCGGGCGGGAAAGGCGGAGGGCTGCAGGAATTTCATCGTCGTCGACTGCGAATTGCACGGCGTGGGGGCCGGGATAGTCATCGACGGCGTCCTCTGGCGCGGCAGCCATTTTCTGTCCGGCGAAATCGGCCACCTCACCGTCGACCCCACGGGAAAACGCAAATGCACCTGCGGCAACAGAGGCTGCCTGGAGACAATGGCTTCCAGGAACAGCCTCATCAACGACGCGCTGGAAGGGGCGAAGAAAAACAGCGGCTCGCTCCTGGCCAAAAAGATCGCCGCCGGCGGCGTGTCCCACCGCGACATCTACGACATCGCCAACGCCGGGGACGAATTTGCCAGGAGCGTCGTGGAAGAGCAGGCGCGCTGGCTGGCTATTGCCATAGACAGCGTTTCCCTCATCTCCGACCCGGACATGGTGATCCTGCAGGGCCCCTACGCCCGCGGCGGCGCTTTCTTCCTCGAAAGGCTGAATTACTTCATCAACCACGGCGGTCTACCGCAGATGCCGAAAAACATCGCCCTCTGTTATTCCGCATTCGACCGCCAGCGCGGCCTGATCGGCGGCGCGCATTTCGTCGCCGACAAGTTTTATTCCGACATGTCCTTGTACAACGGCTGAACTGTCTTTTCGCGATACAATCACTTTGCGAGAGACTGACGCGCGAATTGACCCGGAAACTCCCAATGATGTAATTAATACCAGCTTTAGTTGAAAATCGCCGTCTTTTTTCTGATCGCCTAACCGTTTCATTTTTACGGAATTAAATTGAACCGAGTAAAATATTAGTGACTTTTTGTCTTTTTTAGTTATTCTCACCTTGACATTAACTTAATTTCTGCTATGATCCTTTGCATGCACAATACCTTTTGAGATATTTAAACTATCCTTTCCAGACGCGCATTGCCTTTTCCCTCTGCCATTTGCACTAGCCCCAAAGAACACTCTGTCGAGCCGCAATTATACTCGCGAGTCAGGCATGCCGCTCGTTGAGCGGTATGCGCCATGCCAAAGGAGACTTGCAAGGGGTTACTTTTGAAAATGCGAGACTTTCCGCTGAAAGCCTTGCCTACATTCACTATGATGAAAGGATATCAAGAGCATGACTGATAAACTGGTGGTAATGCGTGATATCACGGTGGATTTTCCGGGAGTAAGAGCCCTCGACGGAGTTTGCTTCGATTTGCGCGAGGGAGAGGTGCATGTTCTCCTCGGCGAAAACGGTGCGGGGAAATCGACGATCATGAAGGTTCTTGCCGGCGTCAATACCAACTACTCCGGTACAGTTTGTTATAAAGGCGCTGAAATCCGCTGTCGTGACGTTCGTGAACAGCAGTTACGCGGAATCAGCATCATCTTCCAAGAGACGAACCTATTGCGGAACCTCACCGTTGCCGAAAATATTTTCCTCGGTCGACAACCAGTCACGGCCACCGGGCGTATTGACTGGAAGACAATGAATGCCAGAGCGCGCAAACTGCTTGATTCGATCCATTCGAATATTCCTGAAAAAATCCTTGTTTCGAAATTGAGCGTCGGTCAGATGCAAATGGTGGAAATCGCCAAAGCCATATCATTCGACTCGGACGTCATAATAATGGATGAGCCCACATCCGCCCTCACAGAAGTCGAGGTGAGCGGGCTTTTCACTATCATAGCGATGTTGAAGCAAAAGGGAGTGGGCATCGTGTATATTTCACACCGCCTTGAAGAAATCATGCAAATCGGCGATCGTGTCACCGTATTTAGAGACGGGCAATATATCCAGACCATCCCTGTTGTAGATACCGACCTGGACAGTCTTGTCTGCCTCATGGTTGGTCGCGACCTTTCGGAAAAATTCCCAAAAGTCCAAGTCGAGCCAGGTCCCGTCCTTCTTGAAGTAAAGAGCCTAACCCAAAAAGAAAACAACCTGCAGGATATCGATTTGCACGTCAGGCGTGGGGAAATTGTAGGGCTGTACGGTCTCATGGGGGCGGGGAGAACAGAGCTCATGCGTTGTGTCTTCGGCGCGGACCGCTTCGATAGTGGTGAAATATGGATCGATGGCAAGCGGGTAAGCGTCCGGAACTGCGCCGACGCCAAAAAACTGGGCATTGCGTTGTTGACCGAGGATCGAAAGCATCAAGGCCTTATTCTCGAATTCTCCGTCCTCGACAATATTTTGCTGACAAACTACGACAAATCCATGAGCGTCCGGGGAATTAACCATAGCAAGGCTCGAAAAAGCGCCAAGTTGCTTGCGGAGTCCGTTCGCACCAAAACCCCCTCCCTCGATCAGAAAGTCAAATTGCTGTCGGGCGGCAATCAGCAAAAGGTGGTTATCGCCAAATGGCTCAACGCTGACCCGGAAGTGTTGATTTTTGATGAACCGACGCGGGGTATTGATGTCGGAGCCAAAGTTGAAATTTACAAAATCATGAATGACCTCAAGCAACGCGGTAAATCAATCGTCATGATAACATCCGAGCTTCCTGAAGCTCTTGGCATCAGCGACCGGTTGTACGTCATGCGCAATGGACGCGTAACCCACTGCTTCGACTCGCCAACCAACGTAAGCGAGGACGAAGTAATCAAATATGCAACCTTGGAAACGGAAAATAAACCGTCTTAAGGAGACGACATGCAAAAGGGTATTAATGCTGAACGGCAGGGAAAATTCGATCTAAGCAGTCTTACGACATTATTTGTCTTAGCCGGACTATGCATAGTACTGGCGATTATTTCGAAAGGTATTTTCATCACAAAAGGCAATTTGCTCAATATCGCCGCGCAGGTTACGGTCAATGCAATCGTTTCGGTTGGTATGACCATCGTATTGTTCACCGGCGGTATCGACCTCTCTGTGGGGTCGGTTCTCGGCTTTTCAGGGATGCTCCTGGCCTTGCTTCTCAAGGCTGGAATTCCCGTCCCTTTGGCCATCGTCGCGTGTTTGGTTATCGGCTGCCTGTGCGGACTGATCAATGGCCTGTTGATTACTGCAGGCAAGTTGCCGCCTTTTATCGCCACACTTGGCATCATGAATGTGGCACGAGCGGGAGCGCTTCTGATCAGCGGCGGAAGAAGCATTTCCGCATTTCCCGCCAGCTTTCGGTTCATCGGTGCGGAACGTATTCCAGGTACGGGAATACCGGTTCAAGTTATATTCATGCTTATCCTCTACGTGGCGGCTTACTACTTGCTGCGCTACCGCAAAACGGGACGGTTCATTTATTCAATCGGCGGCAACAAGGAAGCCACTCGTCTGTCCGGGATAAATGTTCGCCGCTATGAATGCGTAGCGTATGTGATAAGTGGTCTGACCGCCGCCATTGCCGCCGTAGTGCTTGTGTCGAAACTGAACGCAGTACAGGCTACCGCCGGTATGGGGTACGAAATGGACGCCGTCGCCGCAGCTGTAATAGGCGGTACCAGTCTAAGCGGCGGCGTTGGTAGCATATGGGGAACGATCCTTGGTGCCGTCATGATTGGGGTCATTCGTAACGGCCTTAATTTGATGAATGCGAATTCCTATTTGCAGCAGGGAATAATCGGCGTCGTCATCATTATTGCTGTACTTATAGACATGGCCAAAAAGCGCAAATAACCACCCTCGATTATGGGTGTCCTGTAAACTGAATATTTTGTGAATTCAAACGATGGGTAGTCTGGACAAAAAGGAGAATTGCCATGAAAAGCAACTTGCTTAAATCTATTTCACTATTGCTTTCGCTTTCCCTGGGAGCGTGCGTATTTGGTACAGAAACGTTCGCGGGCGAATATACCCTGGGCTATGTTTCAAAGAATCTGAATGACGACTTTATGATCAACCTGAAGGAGGGGGCGGAGGAACATGCCAGGAAGCTCGGCATCACACTGCGGTATATGACGGCGAACAACAATGCGGATATTGAAAAACAAATTCAACTAGCTGACGACATGATTACACAGGGTGTCGACGCGCTGATTCTCGTGCCGATGGAACCTGCTTCACTCATTCCGACAATCATCAAAGCCAATGAAGCAAATATTCCAGTCATTTTGGTCAATGACCCCGTGGATGATCAATCGGCGAAAGAACAAGGCGCGCTCTATGCCACGTATGTCGGAACCGACAATGTCATGGGCGGCAAAGTGGCTGCGGAATTTGTTAAAAACCACTATCCGTCAGGAGCCAGAGTAGTCTTGATAGGCGGCGTTGCCGGTCAGTTGACAAGTGACCAAAGACTGGATGGGTTCAAGATAGGCATTATGGACAGCCCTCAAATCCAAATCATAGCGGAACAGCCCACCGACTGGTCGCGCGACCAGGGATTCAGCGTCATGCAAAATATGCTTACCGCCAACCCGGACATTGACTTGGTTTTTGGGGCATCAGACGTTATGATTATGGGTGCCGCCGAGGCAATCAAGCAGGCGGAAGTTCAGGACAGCATCAAAGCGCTCGGTTTCGACGGTTCTGCCGAAGCGATCGAAATGGTGAAAAGCGGCGACATGATCGGTACGGTTGCCCAATACCCTAAGATTATGTCGGCGGCCGCCATAGACGCTGCGATCGACGTGCTCAACGGAAAATCGGTGGAAAACCCCATCTATACCAAACTTGAGGTGCTTACCAAGGATAATATCACGGATCAGCGGAATTAATAACCACAAACCACCTTAAGCGGCCTGAGTAATTATTGAGACCGCTTGGCATTGGGCGTATGGCAAAGTAGGCGAAAGTGGCAGAGCGCGACCAATGCTTGGCGGTATCAATGATTATACAAAACGATCTAACTTCCCTTTTGCCGTGATGGAATTCATTACACATTCTTCTTACCAACGGCATGGATATACCCACAAGGATGTTTATGATGAACGCAAATACAATGAAAGCCGCCGTGTTCAAAGGAAGCGGCATTATCTCGGTTGAATCTGTTCCAATACCGACCGTCACACACTCCACCGACGTTCTTGTCAAACCGGAAGCAGCATGCATTTGCGGCAGCGACATGCATATTTTAGCTGTTCCGCCAGGGCAGCGCGGCGATCCGGGGACGATAATGGGGCACGAATTTGTTGCCACGGTCCTAGCCACGGGAAGCGAAGTCCATCACGTCCATGAGGGAGATCGGGTGGTCGTAGAACCGAATATCCATTGTGGGGTTTGTCCCGAATGCCGTTGTGGACGGGAGAATCTATGCCGTGACGCGCAGAACATCGGCCAATGGCGAGATGGCGGTTTTGCCGAATATCGCGTCGTACCGGCCAAGCAGCTTCATCCAATACCAAAGGATATGCCTGCCAAATTGGCGGCTCTTGCCGAACCTCTCGCCTGTGTTATGAACGGCATGATGCGATTGAATCCCATGCCGCATGAGCAGGTGATTGTTTTTGGAGCGGGAGCAATTGGCCTGCTGTTTTTGCGGGTTTTGAAGATGTATGGCGTCCGCCGCGTAGTTGTTTGTGAAACGACAGCAAAACGTAGGGAAGATGCGAAACGACTGGGCGCTGATCTGGTACTTGATCCTATAAATGAAAATGTGGCGAATATCATGGCTGCCGGCGAACATGGGTTGGCCGATGCCGTGATCGATGCAGTGGGAGTCGGAACGGTGCTTGAACAGGCGATTGACGCGCTCAAATGCGGCGGGCGGCTCTTGGTTTTTGGTCAAAATATGACCCAGCGATCGACCATCCGTCCGGGTGACATCAACAACAAGGAATTGACCATTTTCGCCACTCTCAGCACCTTGCATAGCTTTCCCCCGGCAATCGAAATGCTTAAAATTCCGTCTCTGGGAATTGAAAGCATCATTACTCACGAATTTCCTTTGTCGCGTATCGAACAGGCCATAGCGGTGTTGCGTTCCAATGAGGCGATCAAAGTATTATTGCGTCCAGGCGAATAGTGAAAAAAAGCGTTTGGCCCCTCAAAACGCCATCTCATCTCGATCCAGAAGGGAAAAAACTCCATGAGCGGGAAACTACAATTCGGCATGGTCGGTGGCGGTAATGGCGGAAACATCGGCAACAGCCACCGATTGGGGGCCACCATGGACAACTTGGCAGTTCTGTCGGCCGGTTGTTTCACCCGTGACAAAGAACGAAATACAGCCGATGGCGAAAACTGGGGAGTAGCTCCCTCGCGTATATACAATTCCTACCTGGAGATGGCCGAGGCGGAATCCGCGCTTCCCGACGGTATAGATTTTGTAAGCATCGTGACGCCAAACGCGACTCATTACGATGTAGCCAAATGTTTCTTGGAACACGGAATCAACGTCGTATGTGAAAAGCCATTCACGCTGGATATAGCGCAGGCAGAGGAATTGAAAACCATTGCGCGCACAAAAGGTCTGGAAGTCTGCGTTACCTACACCTACGCGCATTATCCAATAATGCGCGAATGTCGACGGCTGGTGGAGAGTGGCGCTATTGGTCGCATAATCGATGTTGTCGCCGAATACCCTCAGGATTGGATGATTCTCGGCCTCAATGAAGACACGGACAACTTTACCAAGTGGATAGGCGATCCGAAAGTATCCGGCGACTCCAATGTCACGGCTGGAGTCGGCGTGCATCTGTATTACCTTATCAAATCTATGACCGGGTTGCGGCTTGAAGGCGTGTTAGCCATGTTTGGTTATTATCCAGACGACGCGCCGCTGGAAACTACCGCGCGCATATTGCTGCGCTACGCAGGTGGTGCTGGCGGACTGTGCTGGACATCGAATGTCGCAATCGGGCATGACTGCACGATTGATTTGAAAATTTACGGCGACAAAGGATCTATTCTCTGGTCGCACGAAGATCCCACCCATATTCGAGTATCGTATCTTGGTGAACCAGTTCAAATTCTCTCGGCGGGCAGAGAATATCTATCGGAGTTTTCGCGCAACGCCTCACGCATTCCAGCCGGACATCCCGAAGGATTTTATGAAGCGTTTGGCAATATTTATCGCGATTTTTGCAGGCACTTACAAGACAAGAAAAAAGGGATTAACAAGGCAATAGATGGCTATTTTTACCCCAATGCCCAAGATGGAATTGACGGCGTTCGCTTCGCGAAGGCATGTGTTTTGAGTCAAAAGCAGGGCAATTCATGGGTTGATGTTGAGGATGTATGAATTACCGACAATCTCCTTGTGGAAAAACAGTTTGCCACCAGCTCAGGAAAGGTCGTCGCGCCATGGCTTGAAACGGTATGAATACCTGTCATTGCCGGAATTACCCCCGTCACCCTAACCCTCTCCCCCTCAGTGGGGAGAGGGCACATTGCGCTTATCCGGCATGCGGACATTGTGCATTTCACCATTTTAGATTGCGGCGCTTTCGTCATTTCGACCAAAAGTACGTCAAAATAGACATAGCTTGCTTCTTGCGCCTTATGGAGAACGTATCGTATAATGCGCTCTTCATAATTGCTATCTCAAGGAGGAGCCATGCGACAATTGGCCAGAACAGCTGTTTTCGCCCTTTCTCTTTTTCTATCGGCGTTTCTTTCCTTTTCCGCCTCGGCGACTGATTACTCCGATCCCGCCCACTGGCTGAACGTGTCTTCCGGCGGAATGCCGGTGGACGTCATCTATCTCTATCCCACCGCGTGGCAGCCGGCGGCCGGCGACGGCATGTTTTCCGCCATCGACGAAGCGAACATGATAGCCGGAGCAAAAGCCGTATATGAAAGACAGGCCACCGCCTTCGAAACGGTCGCCAATGTGTATGCGCCGTACTACCGGCAGATGAACATCAACAAAACGCTCGGAGCCGGCATGAGCGAAGCCGAAATCGAACAGGTCGCGGCGCAGGTTCCGGCGCGGGACGTCACCGAAGCGCTTGACTACTATTTCGCCAACTATAACTCCGGACGCCCCTTCATCCTCGCCGGCCACTCGCAGGGAACCCAAGTGATGATGGTCGCCATGACCGACTATTTCCGCGAGCACCCCGAGCTCCGGGAACGCATGGTTGCGGCATACCTCATAGGCTATTCCGTCACCGACGAATTCCTCGGCAGGGGCGATTTCACCTTCGCCGCCGGGCGGGACGACACCGGCGTCGTCATTTCCTGGAATACCGAGGCTCCCGGAGTGACCGGCAACCCGGTGGTTACTCCAGGAGCGCTGGTCATCAACCCGCTGAACTGGAAAACCGACGGCACATACGCGGGCATTGACGAAAATCTCGGCTCCTTCATGCTGGATGCGAACGGCATATACGCCCTGCTGCCGGGCATGGCGGACGCCTTTATCGACCTCGACCGCGGCACGCTCCTGACCAACGTCGACCCCTCGTCGGTCGGTTCCCTCCCCCCTCCGTTCCCCGCGGGATCTTTTCACGGCTATGATTACGGGTTCTATTACGCAAATCTCATGGCAAATGCGCTCAACCGGTCGCTCGTCTACCTGAACCGTCCCCAGGCGGCGCTCTATTCCGCCGCTATCGCCACCGACGCCCATGCGTCCCGCGCCTTCCATCGCGCCGTCCCGTCTTTCAGGGACAAAATCCTTGCCGACGACCTGGCGAAAACCTCTCCCTCCTCTGCGGGAGGCGACGGGCAGGCGTTGGCCTCCCTGGCCTGCACCGGCACGACCGGCATGGAAATTTTCGCCTCCCCGTTCGGCGGCTGGATGAGGCAAAAGGAACGTGGTGGCTATGCCGGATACGACACAGACGGCGGCGGCATCGCCGTCGGCGCACAGAAAAGCTGGAGCAATTTCACCCTCGGCGTGGCGGGCGGCTACAGCCGCCAGCGGACGAAAATGACCGACATGAACGGCAAAGTCGAAGCCGACATTTTCCACTCCGCCCTTTTCGCCGGCTATCGTATCGGCGACTTCTTCCTCGAAGGCATGGCGGGGTATGGGCGTTCGTGGAACGACGCGAACCGCTCGACCCAGTTCGGCAGCCTGAACGTATATAACTATTCGGCTGATTTTGCCAGGGATCTGTGGACGGCGGGATTGAAAGCCGGTTACATCGCGGACCTCCCCTGCCGGGTGCGCCTGGTCCCGTCGGTCGGGCTGGACGCCGTATGGGTGCGTTCCCCGGAATTCGCCGAATCCGGCAGACTGGCCGCCATGCAGCTCGCGAAAGCGCATTATGATTCAGTGGAAGTGCCTTTTTCCGTCCTACTGGAAAAACAGTTTGTCACCGGTTCAGGGAAGGTCGTCGCGCCATGGCTTGAAACGTCATGGATACCCGAAGTCGGCGACCGCAGGCCTGAGGCCACCGTCCGTTTTTCCGGCAGTTCATCTGCCGGGACATTCCAGGCAGCGGCGGCGGCGGTCCGCTCGCGCGGCAAAGTTTCCACCGGGATCAAGGCTGATATCGGCCGCGCCTTCGTCAACTTCGGCTACGGCTTCGAATTCGGCGGGTCCTACCGCAACCATCAACTCAACGCCACCGTCGGCATGAGCTTCTAAAGCATTTTAAGTGAACAGGTCTTGCTTGACAGACAGTTACGGCGGCGCTTAAAAGGCTGGAGTAAAAACAATGCGCTTTGCCAATGCCCACAGTACACGACTATTTGTGGGAATGCAACTACGTTTGCCTCCGCCATGGTTAATCCGAGCATTTCCTTTCGTGATAATACGTTACAGTCGCACCCCGGAAAAATAGTCGTGTACAGTGGCCAATACCTAAAGCACGCGGATACCGCGTCACTGCGCTTTCATGATGCGCGTCTTTTTCAGCTGGGCGCGGTATTCATAGGGCGTCTTGTTGTGGAACTTCCTGAATATCTTGGTGAAATAGCTTTGGTCCTTGAAGCCGCAATCCAGCGCAATGGTGCTGAGGTTTTCGTCCGTCCTGGACAGCAGTTCGACGGCGTGCTCGATCCTGATCCGGTTGAGGGCGTCGGAGAAGTTTTCGTTGAACATCCTTTTGAAACGCCGGGAAAAATGCGAGGGCGACATATGCGCCGCCTGCGCCGCCTGCTCCCTGGAAATGTCTTCCGGGAAATGCTCGCGCATGTATTCCACCGCCTGCTGCAGCTGCGGAATCGTCGATTTGTTCCTGCTCGTTTCGATGGCGTCGAGGAGCCGCTCCATTATTTCGTGCAGCCACCTGCTGAACTCGTGGTCGTTCTCGATGGCGGAAAGCTCGGTGAATTCCTGGAACTTGTTGCCGAAGACCTGATAGGCGTCGCAGCCCGCCTCGACGGCGGCGCGGCTCATCATGGTGAGTATTTCGAGGACATAGCTCTTGATCAGGTTGAGGTTTTCCCCCGCCTGGTTGAAAAGGACCAGGAGGATCTGGTTCAATATGCCCCGTGACTGTTCGCGGTCGCCGGTCCTGATGGCATGGAGAAGCGTCGGCTCCTCGCGGATGTAGAGCAGGCGGAAATCGGAGGAAAAAACCTTGAAGTCGTGAATGGCTTCCGCGCGGCGGCGCTCGAAATTGTACTGGTTGCGCTGCATTTCCAGGAGGGGGCCGTTGGTCAGGTTCTCGCCTTCCAGGAGCTCGCGCAGCTCCTCGGCCGCATGCCGCACGGCGACGAACAGGCCGCTGTCGCTTCCGGCCGAAAGTTTGCCCGCCGACATGAATGACGCGACGCAGCCAAGCACCCGGGAATTGACCATGATCGGCACCAGCCACATCATCGCGCCGTCGGGCATCAGGGCAAACGACGGCTCGCCCCAGCGGATCGCCTCCTCGATATGCGTCCGTATGGTGCATGCCACTTCTTCGATGTCATAGTGCGGGGCGGGCCGACCCCTGGCCGGCCCGCCGCTGCTGTCGAACAAGACAAGGCTGACATCCCATTTTTTGCCATAGGATGCTTCAAGACCCGTGAATTGGTCTTCAGTGACGAAAGTTGCTATTGCGGGTGCATCCATTCTTTTGTTCCGGCATCACACGCCGATAAGCTGTTTACCCACCTCCACGGCGGTCGCCGCGTCGGCGGTATAGGCGTCGGCTCCTATTTCGTTGGCGAACGCCTGGGTCACCGGCGCGCCGCCGACCATGATCTTGGCGGGCGTATTCGCCGCCCTGAGGGCGCTCACGCTTTCGCGCATGGACGGCATCGTCGTGGTCAGGAGGGAAGAGAGGCCGACGAGGGAGGCGTTGTTCGCCGTGACGGATTCGACGAATTTCTCGGGAGTCACATCCACTCCAAGGTCGATTACGTTGAAGCCCGCACCCTTGAACATCATGACGACCAGGTTCTTGCCGATGTCGTGCAGGTCGCCTTTGACCGTGCCGACGACGACATTGCCCAGGGACTTCACTCCCGCTTCGGCCATGGCGGGCTCGAGCTTGGCGAGGGCTTTGTTCATGGCGCGCGCGGCGACAAGCACCTCGGGGACATATACTTCGTTGCGCTTGAATTTTCCGCCGAGGATGGCCATCCCGGAGATCAACCCCTGCTCGAGAATATCCTTTGCCGGCGCGCCTTCCTCCAGCGCTTCCTCGACCAGCCGGACCAGGTCCTTCGCCTTCCCCTTTTGCAATGTTTCACTGATAAGTGCATAATCCGCCATTATTTTCTCCTGTCTACCGTAATAAGTATACCCGAACACTTGCCGATTCATAGGCTTTCTTGAAATGCGCTATTTATAGAACTCATCGATGGCGGCAAAGAAGGCATCGATGTTGGCCCACGGCGTAAGGGGCGGAATATCGCAGCCGGAGGATATCGCGAAATTGGGATATTTCCCGCAGCGGCCGAGCAGTTCCAGCGTCGCCTCACGCATGCTTTCGGGAGTGCCAAGGCGGAAAAGGTTCGCCGGGTCGAGGTTCCCCATGACCAGGACGTCCGAGGGCACCTTTTTCAGGAACTCCTCGATGTCGATCGCGTTGCCGAGGTGGTATGCGTCGGCCTTGAAGCCGAGGAGCGAGTCCACCAGGGGAATGGTGTTGCCGCAGTTATGGTAGATAAAGACGAAATCGTCCGTGCGCACCGCATCCACGATCTGCTTGACGTAAAAAGAGGAGAACTCCTCGCACAGGGCGGGTGAGAGCAGGCCTGCGGCTGGCTCCGCCATCACGACGCCGTCCGCGCCGGCTTCCTTGTATGCCTGGATGTAGTTGATAAGGTATTCGGTTGCCTTCTCCATGGTGATTTTCACCATGTCCGGTTCTTCGTAACAGTTGACCATTATCTCGCACATTTCCATCAGCCTGCCGGACAGCGAGAACGGCCCGATGACCCCGGCGAAAACCGGACGGTCGGTGATCAGCGTCTTGACCTCGCGGATCGCGTTGATGTAGTTCTCCGTCCTGCCGGTCCCGACTGGCGGAACCTTGAGCGCCCTGGCGTCGTCCTCGTCGTTTAAAAGACGCCCGATCACGGCGGGGACTTCGTCGTCGGAAATGTCGATGGTGCAGCCGAACGCCTCGGCTTCGACGGAAAGGTCCATCATGCTGACGGAGGCGGCCGTCGGGCAGCGGTCGGCGACCAGCTTCATGCCCTTGGCCTGGAGCGCACTGTCCGCGACCAGCTGCTTGACCGAAATGTCCATCAGCGATATGCACGGGAAGGAAAGAACCGGCATGGATTTTTTCTTGCCTGTGCCGAACTGTTCGCTGACCCACGTGCGCATGTTCACGAGTTCCTGTATGCTCATTGTTCTGTCCTTCCGTAAAAAAGAAAGCGATTCCGCCGCATCGGCATGAAAGCACTATACCCGCTCCCATTGCCGGAATATAGCCATATTCTATCAATAATTGGCAATATTGTGCTCTCGCAGCCGATCCGCCAGTATTTTCCTAAAAATGAGCACAGAATTACCAATAACTTTTCCAAAGGAGCTATACATTTCATGTTTGCGATTTATAATGCTGATATTCCTATGGGTTCTTTCTTTTTGCGCCTGTTTTGCCTGCCGGATTATTTTATATGCCTACTATCACCTTTCAGCCTTCGGGCAGGTCCATAGACGTATCCTCCGGGGAAAGCCTTCTCACGGCCTGCCGGAATGCGGGGATTGTTCTCTCCACGCCCTGCGCGGGAAAGGGTTTTTGCGGGAAATGCCGGGTCCGGGTTATATCCGGCGACATTCCGGCGGACAAGGCGCAAAAAGCGTGCCTTCCCGAAAAGCTGCTCCAGGCGGGCTGGCGGGCATCATGCATCGCCAGGGCAGCCGGTGACATCGTCGTCGCCGATCCGGCGGATGAAATGAGCGGCGAGGTGATTCTTTCGGATTTCTCTACTCACGACCCCTGCGATTACAATACGTTTTGGGAAAAGGAAAGAGTACTGGAGCAGCCGTCGACAGACGACCAGCGCGACGACCTCGGACGCCTTTTCACGGGTCTCCCCACCCTGCCGCCGCCGGGCGGGCAACCGGGCCTTAATGCGCTGCTGCGCCGCCTGCCGGAGGTGTTGAGGGCGGCGAAATTCCGCTGCCGTGTGCTTGGAATGGATGATTTTGTCCTGGATGTCGTCGCGCTGGACGAGGAAAGGCGGGAAGTGCCGGGTCTTGCCATCGACATCGGCACAACCACCATCGCGGTGGCGTTGTGCGATGCCCGTGACGGCAGCGTCCTTTCGGTGGCGAGCTCTGCCAATCCCCAGGCACAGTGGGGGGACGACGTCATCAGCCGCATCGAATGCGCGTCCAGGGGCTATGACGCGCTTTTCGAAATGCGCCGCAGCGTCGTCCAGGCGCTGGAAGATTTGTCGGCGGAGGCTTGCGGAAAAGCGGGGCTGGCGCGGGAGCCGCTCCTGGCGGCGGTCGCCGCCAATACCACGATGAACCACATTCTCCTCGGCGTGCCGCCGACATACCTTGCCCAAAGCCCGTTTATTCCGGTTTTTCGGGAACAAATGATCGTTTCGGCCACGGAACTCGGATGGCGGGGCCGCACCCCCCCTCTCTTTTACATTGCCCCCAACATTTCAGCCTATGTGGGCGGCGACATCACGGCCGGGATTATCGCGCACGGCCTCGACAACGACGACGGGATAAGCCTGCTTGTCGATATCGGCACCAATGGTGAGATCGCGCTGTCGAAAGACGGCGTCATCCATGCCTGTTCGACGGCCGCCGGCCCGGCTTTCGAAGGCGCGAGGATAGAACAGGGCATGCGGGCGACATCCGGGGCAGTCAGCAGGGTCGGCATGGCCCCGGACGGCGATCTGGAGATCGGGGTGATTGATTCCTGCCCCGCGATAGGGATCTGCGGCACCGGGTTATTGGACGCTGTCGCGGTATTGCGCGGCGCCGGGATAATTGACGAAACAGGACGGATTCTGGACGAAGACGAACTGGAAGATTTGCAGTTGCCCGCCACGCTCCTCGAAAGGGTTTATGAAAACGAAAATGGGCCGGCGATCCGCCTTTCCCCAAAAGACAGCGGCTCCCAGGTAAGCCTTACGCAAAAGGATGTGCGCGAGTTCCAGCTGGCGAAAAGCGCCATTGCCTCGGGAATCCATGTTTTAAGCAAAATAGTCGGGATTGAAACAAGGGAAATCGGCCGGGTGCTGCTGGCGGGCGGCTTCGGCAATTATCTTGATCCGCGTTCGGCGGTCATGACCGGGCTCCTCCCGGCGGGAATAGGATGCGGATCGGTACGGCCGGTGGGAAATGCCGCGCTGGCGGGGGCGAGGCTGTGCCTGCTTTCGCCCGGCGAGCGGGCGCGCGCGGAGACGCTTGCCAAAAGCGTGAGGCACATCGAGCTTTCCGGCAGGGAGGATTTCCAGCAGGCGTTTGCCGAGGAAATGCTGTTCCCCGATTAAAAGGTCGACAGCAGGTTTTCCGACTCGTACGCCGCCCGGCGGTTGGGACAGCCCTCCCTCGGGCAGAGTTTGCAGCTGACATAGCCGTGCTCGTTGGGGAAGACGATGCCGGAGATGGACTTGTTCGGGATCATGAGCATCGTCTCGGTGAGGGTTATGCCGCACTTTCCCGGCCCCTCGCCAAGGATCGTGAACAAAGGCACCTGTTGCTCGACCGGCCATTCGCTCAATGAACCGGGCGCGATCGACGCGGTTTTCCCGTCGTATACTTCCCCGGCGATAAAATCGCTCATTGCCTTTTCCGCAATGCCCAGGATATTTTCAAGAACTATCTCGCCCCAGATTTTCTCAATGGGGTCGGGAATGGACATGACATACTGATACGCTTCCATGCCGCAGGTGGCGATAAACGGCCATACCGTCTCCAGATCCTTTACATTGTCGTAAAGAATGCTCCCGCTGAATTCCACGCCGTCGATTCTTATTGCCGGATACACGGAACTGTCGCCGACCGTGGCTGAAGCGACATAGGCTTTCGGTTTGGCAAGGACGGCGACACAGTCCACAATGTCTGTAAAATCGTCCGCCTCGTCGGAGTCGGGGTCGAGCCTGACCGCCTTGAGGAGCGCCGCCTTATTCGGGACATAGTCCAGTTTGTCGATAAAATGCTTCATGGGGATTCTCCCGCTCTTTTTTGGAAATGGGCCGCCAATAGAAAGATATATAACAGATTTTCAAAAAATCAATTCTTAAATAAAATACCTCTTCCCCACCATGGGAAAACGAGTTTCCAATTGCCGCATTTTCCCTTATCATGCATCTTCGCGATTCTTTCAGTCGAATCGCGACTGTCGTTTGTATAGAGTATGGTATGATAAAGGAAGCGCCCAATGCCCAAAGGATATATCGAACGCACCCTGCTGTCGCGCGTCTATGATGTCGCGGTCGAAACGCCGCTCGAACGCGCGGTCGCGCTGTCGCAGCGCTATGGCAACACCATCCTCCTGAAAAGGGAGGACATGCAACCGGTCTTCTCTTTCAAGATTCGCGGCGCCTATGCCAAAATGGCCAAGTTGACCAGCGACCAGCTGGCCTGCGGTGTCATCGCCGCCTCGGCCGGCAACCACGCACAGGGCGTCGCCCTCTCGGCCAAGCGCCTTGGCTGCAACGCCATAATCGTCATGCCCGCCACCACCCCGCAGATAAAGGTGGATGCGGTGAAACGGCTTGGCGCTTCCGTGCGGCTGCACGGCGATTCCTATTCCGACGCCTACGAATACGCGCTGAAAATCATCGAAAAATCCGGGGCGATCTTCATCCACCCCTACGACGACCCGGACGTCATCGCCGGACAGGGCACCATCGGCATGGAGATAATCAGGCAGCATTCGCAGCCGTTGGAGGCGGTGTTCATCCCCATCGGCGGCGGCGGGCTCGCCGCGGGCGTTGCCGCCTTCATCAAGGGGGTGCGGCCGGACGTCAAAATCATCGGCGTCGAACCCGTCGACTCCTCCGCCATGGACCAGTCCATCCGCAAGGGACGCCGGGTCGAACTCTCGGACGTCGGCCTGTTCGCCGACGGCGTCGCCGTGCGCAAGGTCGGCGGCCATACCTTCCGCATCTGCCGCAGCCTCCTGGACGGCATCGTCCTCGTCGACACCGACGCCATCTGCGCGGCCATCAAGGACGTATTCGAAGACACCCGCACCGTCATGGAACCGGCCGGGGCGCTCGCCGTCGCCGGAGCCAAGTCCTGGCTCAGGGACAACGGGGTGGAAGGGAAGACGATCGCCGCCATCCTCAGCGGTGCGAACATGAACTTCGACCGCCTGCGCCACGTCGCCGAACGCGCCGACCTTGGCGAGTGCCGCGAAGCGATCCTCGCGGCCACGATCCCGGAAAAGCCGGGCAGCTTCCGCGAATTGTGCTCCGTCCTTGGGAAACGTTCGGTGACCGAATTCAACTACCGTTACGGCGACAGCAAAAGCGCCCACGTCTTCATGGGCGTGCGGATCGCGGAGCGCGGCGAGGTCGACACCATCCTGGCGGACCTGGATGCGGCTGGGTTCTCCCCCATCGACCTCACCGACAACGAAACGGCCAAAATCCACCTGCGCTACCTCGTCGGCGGCAAAGCCACCAATGTGGAGGACGAACGCCTGTTCCGCTTCGAGTTCCCCGAAAGGCCGGGCGCCTTGCCGCACTTCCTCGGCGCCCTCAAATCAAGCTGGAACATCAGCCTTTTTCACTACCGCAACCACGGCGCGGATTACGGCAGGGTCCTCGTCGGCATCCAGGTACCGCAAAGGGACAACGCCCGCTTCGCCGAATTCCTCAAGCACCTGAACTACGCCTGGACGGAAGAGACGGGCAATGCCGCCTGCCAGCTGTTCCTCGGGGGGAAGTAGCAGTAGATCCTTTATCGACGAAAGGGCATCACCATGAAGATCGGATTCATCGGGCTTGGCATCATGGGCAAACCCATGGTCCACAACCTCATCAAAGCCGGGCATGAGCTCACCGTATACGGGCACGGCAGGGAGAACATCGATATCTGCGTCGGTTACGGGGCCAGGGCCGCGGCATCGGCCGCCGAAGCGGCTGACGGCAATGAAGTGGTGATCACCATGGTCACCAACTCCCCGAACGTCAAGGACGCGGTCATGGGCAAGGGCGGCGTCCTTGAAACGGCCAAGGCGGGGACCATCCTCATAGACATGTCGTCGATAGCGCCCCTCGCCACGCAGGAAATAGAAAAAGCCTGCGCGGCCAAGGGCGTGAAAATGCTCGACGCCCCCGTCTCCGGCGGCGAGCCGGGAGCGGTGAAGGGCATCCTGGCAATCATGGTCGGGGGCGAAAAGGCGGTGTTCGACAAGGTCAGGGACGGCGTTCTTTTGAAAATGGGATCGAGCGCCACCTACTGCGGTTCCATCGGCGCGGGCAACACCACCAAGCTCGTCAACCAGATCATCGTCGCCGCCAACACCGCCGCCCTCGCCGAAGCGCTCATGCTGGCGAAAAAGTCCGGGGTCGACCCGCAAACGGTGTTCGAAGCGGTCAGGGGCGGCCTCGCCGGTTCGACCGTCATGGAGCACAAAGCGCCCATGATGATCAACGACGATTTCAAGCCCGGCTTCAAGGTCGACCTCCACATCAAGGACCTTGCCAACGTCCTCGACTCCGGGCACAACGTGGGAGCCCCCCTTCCCCTGACCGCCCAGGTCATGGAGATGATGCAGACGCTCCACGCCGACGGCCACGGCCAGGAGGACAACAGCGCGCTGGCCAGGTATTACGCCAAACTGTCGGGCGCGAAGATCGGGAAGTAAAAACCCAGAGGACCTTCCGGAGCGGGCCAATGACCAAGGCGATCATCTTCGATCTTGACGGGACCCTCGGCGATACGCTGCCGTTGTGCATCGAAGCGTTCAGGAAATCGATCAGCCCGCTTGCCGGGAAGGAACTCACGTATGCCGAGATAATCGCCACCTTCGGCCCATCCGAGGAAGGAACGGTCCGGCGGCTGATCCCCGACCACTACGACGAGGGCCTCCACTCCTACTGGAAGTGGTATGCCGATTTGCATTCGCGCTGTCCCGACCCGTTTCCCGGCGCTGTCGAACTGCTGGAGGACCTCGCCGCACGGGGTTTCATCCTGGCCCTGGTGACGGGGAAGGCGGAGCGAAGCGCTGAAATCTCCCTCGCGCATTTCAAGATGGGGCGCTTCTTCCAGGCGCGGGAATACGGTTCCCCCGAGGGTCCCAGTAAAGATGCGGGAATACGCCGCATCCTGGAGAAATTCGGCCTGGAGCCGGAAGATGCCGTTTATATCGGCGACGCCCCCAGCGACGTATTTTATGCGCGGAAAGTCGGCGTGCCGGTGATTTCCGCCGCCTGGGCGGAAACATCCGATCTTGAAGAACTGAAAGCGATGGAGCCTGACCATGTCTTTTCAACCATCGATGAATTGCGAACCCACCTGCTTACTATTCCGAAGAGCGAGATCAACCCGCCATGAAGGCGCACAAAGGAGATAGTATACTGTTCCGGGAGATTTCTTTGTTCGACCCTCAAAGCATCTCGAGAAAACCGGCAACCGCATCGAGCGGTTGC
>DAIOFH010000028.1:0-37841 GCA_036745875.1 Planctomycetota bacterium
CGGTCTCCGGTATGATGTTTACCATATTTCATAAAGGGACTGTCAGCGGTAGATTACTTCCGTGTCGGTGGAAGCCAGCGACCGCTGTTTGCTCTTTTGACAGTACTCTTTGAAGTACACGGCAAAATCCTTATCCAAGCCCATGATATGCATGTGGAGCCAGTCCATTATCATCTTTATCAATTTGTTCAGGACGATGAAATCTTCGCCGCTTTCCTCATATTGGCGCTTCAGTTCGCTGTATGCGCCGACGAAAGCTTCATGCTCCTCTTTATGCATCTCGGCAAGCGGGTATCGTGCGCTTTTCTGCATCAGTTCCTCGGTGCCGAAATGCTTAACGACATAATCGGCCAGAAAAGCCAACGTCTCGAAAATTCGGGCCGGGTTGGTATAATCAAGAAGCACGTCAAGTTGCCGGAACATTTCCTTATGTTGTTGATCGACAACGGGAATGTTTGTTTCAAGCGAAGTATCCCAATACATGTTGCTCATCCTTGATAAGGAGGGTTGATCCCTACAGTTGCCTAGTGGAATAAAATTCATTCCTGCATTACTATAAGCATTATACCACAATCATTCGCGGAAAGAGACTTTTGTCGAAAAGTTTTTTCGATTTTATATTGAATAACCGTGATATAACATATATACTTCAAAACTCTTCCATAAGTGTTTTTTATTCGTTTAGTTTATATAAACACAATCTTTGTAGAAACATCTCACTATGTTATTTACAACCAGTTATACAATAATGCAAATCATTTATCACAAGAAAAATCGAGAAATAAAAAAAAGCAAATTTACAGACTATTAACTCATTGAATTTTAACAAGTTAAATTGTACAATAAAACATTTCAACGAGGGCAATAAATGGAGGGTTGCTAATGAGTGGCAGATTCTCGCAATTCAATTGGACCAGTTTACTTCTGGGTATTGTCGCGCTTATTGCGGCGATCTTTGCTTTCCGCGACCCTGCGGCAAACCTGTTGGCCTTGACGGCTCTTTTCGGCGTTGCCGCTCTTATTCGTGGTTTATTGCAAATCTACGGCAAGTTCGCCGTCCGAGGCATTCCCGGCGTCAACGGTAATTTCCTCCTCTTCATGGGTATAGTCAACATCATTTTCGCCATCCTCCTACTCTCAAACCTGTGGGCGGGAATGATGGTATTGTCCGTGCTTTTCGCCATTTGGTTTACGGTCGAATCCATTATCTCGCTTGTCAACTCCGGTGCGGCTAAACTGATAGGCACCGGTTATTATTGGTTCAAGGTCATTTTCAGCATCATCGGCATACTTATCGGCATCAGCCTGTTCCTGCACCCCGTCTCGGCTGCGTTTACCTTGTCCTTTCTGGTCGGAGTATATTTTCTTTTCATCGCCATCAACTGCTTTGTCGAGGCATTCAACAGTCGAATTTAAGCGTATTGATAAACCGTCTTATATCTGTTCAAGCAGACGATCCCCAAGAGGAGCGTGATCGCCTCCGCCAGCGGCACGGCCAGCCATATGCCTGCGACTCCGGCGAAATGCGGCAGTACGACAATGCAGCCGGCGATCAGGATAAAGCGCAGGAACGACAGCATTGCCGATATCTTGCCATTCGACAAAGCGGTAAACAAGGCGGAGGCGAAGATGTTGAAACCCATGAATAAGAAGGCATAGGCGAACAGGCCGAGCCCATACAGTGAAAGATCGTAAACGGCACTATCCATACTGGTGAACAAGGTGATTATCCTGCCGCCGAGCAAAAACGCCAGGCAGATGGATATGATCGACCCGATGGCAATAAAATACAGGCTGTTCCTGAACAGGCGCTTCAATTCGCCAGCATCCTGCTTGCCGAATTTATAACTGAACAGCGGTGCAACGCCGGTGGCGAAGCCGAAGTATACAGAGTTCAGCAGGTATTCCGCATAGAGGATGATGGTTATCGCAGCAACCCCGTTGACGCCGACGAAGCGGAGCATAGCGGTGTTGAAGAGGAAGGTGATCACGGCGGCCGACAGGTTCGTTACCATTTCCGACGAGCCGTTGACAATGCTCGACAGCAGCGTCGGCAGGTCGACTTTCGGCATGACAAAGCGCAACAGTCCTTTGCGGTTGAAAATAAAATACGCCAGCCCAAGAACCGCAGGGATACTGAATCCTATGCTGGTGGCCCAGGCGGCTCCGGCGATTCCCATGTTAAAAACAGCGATAAAGACATAATCAAGCACGATATTGGCTATGCCGCCGAGAGCGACAACGGTCAGGCCATAGCCCGGTTTTCCCGCAGTGACAAAATAACTCTGGAACAGCATCTGCAGCATCAATGCCGGGATAAAGGGAAACAGCGGCAGCACGTATGCTTCGCAAAGGTCGAAAATTTCCGGAGTCACCCCAAGCCGGTCGAAAATGGGGATGTAAAAAAGGTAACCGGCAATGCCAAGGGCGGCGCCGGTACCGATGGCGACCAAAGTAATGAAGGTGAAGTTTTCCCTTGCTTGGCGGGGATTCCCCTCCCCCATCAGTTTTGCGACAATGGCGGACGAACCGGTGGCCAACATGATGCCGGTGGCAAAACACACACCAAACAGCGGATAAACGACATTTACGGCCGACAACGCGTTCGTGCCGATAAGCCTGGCGACAAACACACCGTCCACCATGCTATAGAGGGACATGAACACCAGCATAATTGTAGTCGGCCAGGCGAAGCCGCACAGCTCCCTGAAGTCAAATTTGCCCGATAATCTGTTTTTCATAACTCACTATTTTTCCATGTACTCTTCACTGAAGGCGGTCAGCACTTTGCAAAAAACGTCGATGTCGCTTTGGCTGTATTTCTCCTGAATAGCTGCCAATGCACGTCTCAGGCTTTCGTCATACGCCCGGTATTCCTCAACCAGCGGTCCGTTCACCCTCAAATAAAAAACCCGCTTATCTGTAGCGCTTCGGGATTTTTCAATAAGTCCCAGTTTCTCAAGCTCGTTTACTTTTATTGTGACAGCCGGCTTGGAAACATGCAGAATTTCGGCAAGCCTACTAGCGGTACAGTCTGGTATAAGATCAATCAAATCGAGATATAATAGACTGTTGTACGATATATTCGGTCGAACGCCCCGCTTGTGCATCCGCCGCAATTCGCTAAGCGTCATGTCATAATAGAAACGGGAGACCGCGCTTTTCACATCCATACTGGTTCCTTATTGAGTGATTGCGTCAGGCATTTACTTAAATATTTTTAATTATATTTGCTTAACTATATTTTTCAACAAAAAAAACAGAAAAGCAAAAGGCACAGATTTCTCTGTGCCTCCGCGTTCTCTGGCGTTAAATTCCTGCGGTCAATACTTCACGCCGCTCCAATACATGGTTTTGCTGACTTCGGCCTGTTCGGGCAGGCTGACTCCATCCATCATCCATTTGCGATATTCTTCAAATCCGGTGCGGTCGACAATATAACCGATATGCTCCTTACCGCCGGGGGCTTCGTTGTCTATGTACTTTTTCACATAACTGTAAGTGTTGAGGATGATTTTGAGTATGCTGTCAGCATCCGCCCATTTGATGTAGTCTTCCCCGAGGCGTGGATTTTTCTTGCCGGTGCGGCCCATCAAGGTGAAGCGGTAATACTTTTCCTTGCTCCGGGTCCAGGCTCCTGTGGGACAATTCAAAACGCATTCGCCGCAGCCAATGCATTTCTTGTGGTTACGGACGACTTTGTAGTTCACCTCCTCCAGGGCTTCGACCACCTTGCGACGGCAAGCCTTTACGCAGGCGCCGCAGTTGACGCAGCGATCCTTGTCATACTGCGGCAGCGTCATCCCAATAATGCCGAAATCATGCATCCGCACTTTGGCGCAATCATTGGGGCAGCCGGTGAGTGCGACCTTGAAATGCAAATCGTTCGGGAAAATTTCCTTCTCGATCCGCTTGGCAAATGTCGTCGTATCGTAGCAGGCGAATGGGCAGACGCGGTTGCCGATGCAGGCGGTGATGTTCCGCGTGCCGGCCGCAGTATAACCCTTTCCCGGCACCTCCTGGTTGATCTCAAGCCCTTCTATAATCGGTTGCAGAAGCTCGTTGACCTTGGGAATGTCCTCAAACCTGATGTCCGGGATTTCGAAGCCTTGGCGCGCCGTGATGTGCAGGGTGCCATTGCCGTAGCGTTCGGCTATTTCCTGCAGCCTCGGCAGCAAATCAGCTTTGAGATGGCCGCCGGGAACGCGGACTCGGGATGCGGTGAGGTTGCGCTTCTTGGTTACGCGAAACGCGTTCTTTTTAAGTTTTTTGGTGTTCATGTCCATTTTCCGCATCCTTTCCTAATCCAAAAGCCGTTTGGCGTCGACGAAATTAAAAACCGGCCCGTCAAGGCAGACATAGGCGTCGTTGATCTTGCAATGACCGCATTTGCCAAGCCCGCAGCACATTTTCCGCTCGTGGGACACCCAGATGTTTTCCTCGCGGATACCGATGCCCAGTAACGCCTGGGAGGAAAAACGCATCATGGCCGGCGGACCGACCACTATCGCCCTGGCCTGCCCAGCATTCGCCAGGTTAAGCTGCGGTATGTGCTCCGTCACCAGACCGATTTGGCAGGTGGTGTCGGCATCGCCGCAATCGACGGTGAGGATGACTTTCATCGTCTGTTTCCAGCGGCCGAGTTCCTCGAGGAAGAGGATATCCGCAGGCGACTTGAACCCGGCGATCAGGGTAAGGCCCTTCGTCTCCTCCTTGTGCCTGCTGAAATACTCAACCACTCCCCTCACCGGCGACAGTCCGGTGCCGCCCGCGACGATGACCAGCTCTTCCCCCTTGTAATTGTCGACGTCAAAGCCGTTGCCGTAGGGGCCACGCAACATCATGCTGTCGCCGACATAGCGCTCGAAGATTTCGCCTGTCACCCTGCCGACGCGGCGGATCGTCAGTTCGACAAAATCGTCGCCGATGCCGCTCACTGAGATTGGCGCTTCGCCGTATTTGGGGATGGAAATTTCGAAAAATTGTCCCGGCTTTACCTCGCCTTCATAACGCATGCGGAAGGTGTACTCTATGTCCGTATGGGGGGCAACGGAGAGTATTTCCGAACGGAAGGGTATGTATTCGTTTTTAAGCATTGCCGGTCACCTCCTTCATCGCGCCGTCCAGTTTGTTGATGCAATCGGAGAACGAGATATATTCGGGACAAACATCGTCACAGCGCCCGCAGCCGACGCACATCTGATAGCCAAAGCGTTTCTTGAAATCATATACCTTGTGCAGCACCTTGAAACGCATGCGTTGGCCGTTGGTGCGGCGATACTCGCCACCGCCGGCGACGGTGGTGTAGCCGTCCACCATGCAGGATGCGGTGACTCGGCGGCGCTCACCCACCTTGCCGTTGTCGGTGTAGAAAATGTCCTGCATTGTATAGCAAGTGCAGGTCGGGCAGGAATAGTTGCACCGCCCGCAGGCGATGCAGCGGGTGTCGTATTCGTTCCACATCTCGGAACGCATGACGCTTATATCGAGTTTTTCCGGGACGCTGACATGAACCGGATTCTCCATGGCAAATACCGGCATCACCGCTTCCTCGCCATCGGCCGCAGCTTTGAAACCGGCGTCCCACTCCGGATTTCGGTTGTCGACAAGGACAGCGCCGTCCTCCATGGCGATATAGGCGTCGTAGTTGTCACAGGTGTTTGTCTGCATATCGACGCAGAAGCAGTTTTCAAACGAATGCGGGCAACCGATAAGTATAAACTTCACCCCGTCCCTGATGCGCTTGTAATAATGGTCGACAGGGCCGTTCTGGAGATAAATTTCGTCCTGGCGTTTGATCGCGTGCATATCGCAACTGCGAAGCAGGACAATGGCTGCACGTTTGTCGGGATCGGCCTCCTTCACCGAGTCTTCCGTGAAGAAGAATAGGGTCTGCGACAGCGGCGTCAGGATTTCCTTGAAGGTGAAATGGGATTTTTTGTCGAACTCTATTTCCTCAATCGAGACGACTTCGCCATAGCGAACGCTGTCGGTATCGGAAAATGCGCCCATTCCGATGAGGGATTTTGGCGCGAAAATTATAGCAGTTTTTGCCCATTCCCTGAGGATGTCGTTCATCCTGGACGCCTTCAGGCGATATCCCATGATCAACCCTCCTTTTTCTTGGAAATAATGGCATACGGCAGAGCCAGGAAAATGATGGCTCCTGCCATGTTGCCGAACGTCACGACAAGGATATTGTAAAAATAACCGGACAACGAGACGGCCGCGCCGCCTGGCGAAAGCAAGCCGACTGTAAGGAGGGTCATATTGGCGATACTGTGTTCAAAGCCGCAGGTGATGAAACAGTAGAGGCACCAGAAAATCATGATCAATTTGCCGCTGTCGGACTTGCAGCGGAAGCTGCACCAGACGGCAAGGCACACCAGTGTATTGCAGAGTACACCGCGAAAAAACAGCGGCCATAGCGGTACAGCCATCTTGGCGGCGGATGTCGAAGCCATAAGGTCGCTGGTGGCGCCGCTCGCAAGCCCGGATGCCCAGAACACGACAGCCAGTACCACAGAACCGAGCCAGTTGCCGATCAGGCAGACAATCCACAAAAGTATCGTCTCGGCGAACGTGACTTTTTTCTGCACGATTCCGGCAGTCATGACCATGTTGTTTCCTGTAAACAACTCCGCTCCGGCCATGACGACCAGACTCAATGCGATTCCGAAGGAGATGCCCATGACAATTTTGGCCCACGGCGCGCCTCCGAGAGACCCACCGGCGGTAAATATGAGGAGAATCCCAAACCCCACATATCCCCCGGCAAGCATCGAGGCCAAAAAGTAGCCTGCACCGTTCTGGCGCAGCAAGGCGGCCTTTGCCCTGGAGGCATTGCCCATCGCGTCAAACTCTTCCCAAAACATAATTCTCCCTTTCTGTACAGCCCTGCCCAGCGAATCAAAGAGCGCCTATTGTGCAATCAATATGATGATGTCTTTTGCTGTGTGGTGCCCGGCGGCAGCACTCAATGTGATGAATGCGGATGTAATTCCTTATTTAGATATTGTAGTACCAAATTACTTATTTACAATCAAAATCTCGGAATTTATTTTTGAATGCCAGGAAACTGGCAATGTAAAATGAAAATGCGGCGCTCAATGCGCCGCATTTTCATAAATCACTAATGCTTTTTCGCAAATAGTTGACCCTCAGACCTTGCGCGTTTTGGTTGATTCTACTTAAGTCCGAAAACGCGACGAGGGGGCATATGTTTTCCGAAAACGCGCTAAATTGTCCGTATTTCACTTCTGATTGGCATAGCTGTAGGCATTATCCGGATCATAGGTAAACACCAGTATCGCGCCGGAGTCGCGCACACCCTCTGCCGGGCTATCGTCGTCCATCTTCGCTGCGCCGGAGTTGTCGGTGGCGATGAAGATGCGCTTGCCTTCGGGATCGAGGCAGGCAACGCGATAGCGGTTTTGCGAACGGAAAATCTTATCGTAGTCGCCCTGCAGCTCTTTCTGGTCGCCACTCATTTTCAGTCTGAACAACGCGCCTGTTTTCAGGGTCGTCACAAGGAGCGACCCGCGCCAGGAGGGAATCGCGCCATTGGTGGGATAATATATAATGCTGGATGGCGCGATAGTCGGCCAGCAAAGGTAGGCGTGATCCCCGTTGCCGCAACGCGAATCGCTGAAATTGTGGCCGTCACGCACAGTGTAGAACGTCTTGACAGGTGCGATGAAATTGGGATCAAACCATTCGAGCTCGTGCTGGACGGGAACGCCTTCCGGGATGACGTTCGCGTCGAAGGCCAGCGACTGGCAGTTTTCGGCGGCTGAATAGTTCGCGTAGACATAAGCCTGGTCGTCGCGGAACCCAGCGACATGGGGCCAGCCGTAGTTGCCGCCGGCCGTCAGGAGGTTGATCTCGTCGTCGGAGGATGGTCCCTGTTCGCAGGAATAGAGGTCGTTATTGACGAAGCACAAACCCTGTGGGTTGCGGTGGCCGTAAGTGAAGATATGGCTTCTGACGCCCCGTATTTCCGGATTGTCGGAAGGAACGGAACCGTCGAGATTTATCCTCAGGCTTTTGCCACGATAGGAGTCGTAGTTCTGGCCCTGCACTTCCTCCCAGGTCGCGATGCGTTGGGCTTCAATGGGAAGACAGAAGTTCTTGCCCTGGTTATGCCCTTGTTCGCCGATGGTGAGGTAGAGCTTGTTGTCAGGTCCCAAGCGAACGCGTCCGGCGTTGTGGTCGTCGCCGGCGGGAAGGTTTTCCAGAAGTTTTACCTTATTGCCAAGTACTTCCTTATCAGGGTCGTAGGTATAACGGGCCAGCGTTCCCCAGCGCTTTTCCGAATTCGGCGATTTTGACGTGTAGTAAACGTAGAGATAATTGTCCCCGCCTTTCATGAAGTCCTTGGCGAACGCCATGCCGAGAATGCCTTCATGCTGAGGTCCCGGATATGCTTCAGGAAGAGTGGCGATTGTTTTGCTATCTCCTGTTTCCGGGTCGACTTTGGTTATCCGTAGTCCATGCCGCTCGGTGATCCAAAGTTTATTGTCCGGGCCCCATAGCATTTCCCAGGGAAAATCAAGGCCCTCGGCCAGGACTGTGCAGGAAAACGCTTCTGCCGTCGGATAAGTCTTTTTTTGCCCACTGGCACTTTCTTCAGCCACGGCGAGACCGGCCAAATACACCAGAACAAACAATGCCGCCAAAATATACCTCACCGGGATGACGGTACGATACATCATAACAATCTCCTTTATGAATACGCATCGCCCCCCACCGTCAACAGATGTACTCACTAACAAAAATATCATCTTTAAACGTTTAATAATTAGTATTTATAGACAAAATACACGGAATTGTCAACGCATATAACCACAAATCTGGTAAAGATTGAGAGGATTGACAATGTTTCGGCTATTTCAACAGATCGCGCAACACGACGGCTTGGTTGTGCTCCGTGTCCCTGGCGCCGTAAAGGAGGGTGACTTTCTTCTGGTCTCTGACAGCCGTATGGAACTCGTTGACTGCGGCGGGATTGTGCTTGAGTTCCTGTTCATAGCGTTTGCGAAACTCGGTCCATTTTTCCGGTTCGTGGTTGAACCATTTGCGCAGCTCATTGGACGGAGCGATGTCTTTAGCCCAGTGGTCGACGGCCGCATTAGCCTTGGAAATTCCTCTTGGCCACAGGCGGTCCACCAACACACGGAAACCGTCGTTATCGTTTTTTCCGTCATAAATGCGTTTGATCTGGTAGTTCATGGAAGCATGCTCCGCAAAGAAGAATGCTATTTGCGGCAAATACCGATGAAATGGAAAGAGGTGTCCGGATCGTAGGCGTCACCCGCATAGTTGCCGAAAAGTTCGACCTTGCCGAATCCCGCGTTACAGAGGAGAGAAATCATATCCCCGGATTTCAGCGAGAGCAGAACAATATCGTTTTCAAAGACCTTCCCCGACGCCTTGACCATCAGCCTGGTCAAAAAGTGCATTCCATCCTGCCGCCATTCGTAAAAGCGTTCGAACGTAACATTCTGTGTCTCAAGAAGCGGCAGTTCCTTTATGTTTTGCCCAATAATGCGGTCGTAATTCACAATCTGCACAATAAACAAGCCAGCGTCGGCCAAAATCTGTCCGACGCTGGTAAAGAATTCACTCACAGCATCCGTATCCGGCAAATGCACGACGGTGTTGCCAAGGCACAGTGCCGAGTCAAATTCCTCTGGCCTGAACGCCCAACCCACATCCTCCATGCTCAATTGCCGATACTGGATGCCGACTGCGCCGTGTTTCTCAGCCCCCTCCCGCACCATCGCCTCGTCGTTGTCGATGGCGGTTATGGATCTGCCGGGAGCGGCCAGCAACACCGTTTTATTGCCTGTGCCGCAGCCGATATCCAGCAGGCGCTCGCGGCCCGACAACTGCGCGTTGACGAAGGCCATTTCATTCGCATTCACCGCAAACACTTCGTCGTAGTGGGCGCTCAGTTCCTGGTAGAACCCCATCGTATTCATTTCCCTAAAAGAATGACGAAAATCAGTCCAAACGGTAATTCGGCGCTTCCTTGGTGATGGTGATGTCGTGCGGGTGGCTTTCCTGCAGACTGGCGGTACTGATGCGGATAAACTTTGCCCTTGCCTTGAGTTCGGCGATATTCGACGCGCCGACATAACCCATGCCGGATTTCAAGCCGCCCACCAACTGATAAACAAACGGTTCCAGCGGACCTTTGGAGGGAACCCGTCCTTCGATGCCTTCCGGGACCAGCTTGTCAGCCGGCCTACCGCCCTGGCGGTACCGGTCCCCGGAGGTGCCGGTGGTCATGGCACCAAGGCTGCCCATACCGCGATACGCCTTATACAGTCTGCCCTGGTGGAGAATCGTCTCACCCGGCGCTTCGTCCGTACCGGCAAGCAGGCTTCCCACCATAACGCAGTCCGCGCCCGCCGCCATGGCCTTGGCGATATCACCGGAAAACTTGATGCCGCCGTCTGCAATTAGCGGAACCCCGGCGTCACTAGTGGCGCGACCGGCGGACCAGATCGCCGACATCTGCGGAACGCCTATGCCGGAAATAACGCGGGTCGTACAGATGGAACCGGGACCGATGCCGACCTTCACCGCGTCCGCGCCCGCCTCGATGAGGCAGCGCGCGCCTTCCTCGGTGGCGATGTTTCCAGCCACGATGTCGACGCGATCCCCGACGTTTTTCTTGTAACGGCGTACCGCCTCCATGACGTTCCTGCTGTGGCCGTGCGCCGTGTCCACCACGAGCACGTCGACGCCGGCCTCGACCAGCATGGTGACGCGTTCGTCGTCGTTGACGCCGACAGCCGCGCCGACTCGCAGGCGGCCCTGCTCATCGCGGCAGGCAAGCGGGTAGCGATCGAAGTTGCGAATGTCCCTGATGGTGATCAAGCCCTGGAGATGGTAGTCCTTGTCGACCAAGAGGAGTTTTTCAATCTTGTTTTTGAACAGCAGGTCGCGGGCGGCGTAAAGGGTGGTGTCCGGCGGCGCGGTGACCAGCTTGTCCTTGGTCATGACGTCGCCGATGGGTGTGTTTTCTTCGTGTTGGAAGCGAAGGTCGCGCCTGGTGAGGATGCCGACCAGCTTGTTGTCCGGCTGGACTATGGGAATGCCGGAAAGATTGCGGTCGTCCATTATTTTCTGTGCCAGACCGACGGGGTCGTCAGGGTTCAGCTTGACCGGATCGGCGATGATGCCGTTTGCCGAACGCTTGACTTCATCGACTTCCTTGGCCTGCTGCAGCAAGGGGAGATTTTTATGGATAATGCCGATGCCGCCCTGCTCTGCAAGGGCGATAGCCAATTTCGCCTCGGTAACGGTGTCCATGGCGGCGGAAGCGAGCGGTATGTTGACGGTGATATTCCGTGAAAAACGGGTGGATGTGTCCACTTCGGACGGGACGACATCGCTCATTTGCGGCATAAGCAATACATCGTCAAAGGTAATGCCTTCGTACAGTTTAAGGTCTTGCATGGGGTCTGCCTCCGCTCGTGAATATTTACAAAAATTCGCCGGCATCAAACCGGCGAATTCGCTAAGAGATCCATTATGGATTCATGTTACATGTACCCGCTCGAAAATAAAGGGTTTGTCTACTGCGCATTATTTTACCTCGGGTACCGCAATTTTTTCAAGTCAAAATCCGCAAATAGTATGATTTACTCCCGCTTCGCGCCGCAGTCGGCGGATGCGCGTATCCAGTCGATAGCTTCCTTCGTCGTGTTGAAAATCCGGTCGGCCTTGGCGAGGTCTTTGGGATCGTAGGACGTCGCGACGCCGATGGAAACGCAACCAGCGGCTTTTCCCGCCATGATGCCTACGTCGGTATCCTCGACGACCACACAGAGTGAAGGATCGACGCCGACCCTACGGGCGGCTTCTAGATAAATATCCGGGGCCGGCTTGCCGTGCGGAACCATTCCGAAGGCGACAAGAGCGTCGAAATACTTGTCGATTCCGGCGGCTTCGAGAGCTGTGGTTGTGTTGCCCCTGGGGCTGTTGGTGCCGACCGCGAGCTTGAACCCGTCGGCGCGAAGCTTTTTCAACCCTTCTTCGACGCCGGGAAAGCGGATCTTGTCGCTGTTTTCCCGCAGCAAACGCTGGTAGATGGCATGTCGTTCGACAAGAAGTTCGGGAATCTCCGGCAGGTGCGGGAATTGCAGACGCATCTTTTCCGCCTGGTAGACATCGGGTTTGCCGATATAATCCTTGTCCCAATCACCGGTCAGGTCCAGTTTGTAATTCTCGACAATCCCCTGCCAGGCTCCCACATGCAGCCATTCGCTGTCGACCAGCGTACCGTCCAGATCAAACAACACCCCACGAGTTTCAGGCATAACTGTCCCTTAACAAAAATATCAAATAACGACGTCCATTGCCGCCAATGTGAACGCCGTCCCTTCCGCAACCGCCGCGACGGCGGTCACCGGATTGGTGAACTCCTTGAATACGCCGCCGGAAACAACGAAGTTACAGGCATCGGCGGCCGTCTCGGCGGTGAAATCGGAAATTTGCCTGGTCGTCGGAATATTGTGTTCGTAGGTTGAAAGATGCGCCACCTTGCCGGGTTCCAGGTTGAAGGAGCGCACATCGAGACCGTCATGGCGGATGGTGGCGAGCCAGCAGGTTTTCGTCCTGGCGTCGGCGACGGCGGTGATCCTCGGGGTGTTGTAGTCGTCCTTCTCGTAGTCCATCGCCAGGTGGGTCAAGGCGAGAGCGTCCCGGATGGACATCCCGGACGCAATCTTTTCCGCCACCGGGTCGGCGTGCGAACCATTGGCGAGAACGGCGGCATCCCCGACGAGCCTTGCGCAATTATAGGCGATATAGGGGTTTTTCCTGATATCCGATTCAAACCCCGGCTTCGGGACAATACTCACGGAGGTCCCGGCAGCGTTCACCTCGGCCTGGCGGTTCGGGAAGCTACGGGAAGAGACTCGGTACAAGGCGGCGGGCTTTCCGGAGGGCGTAATCCCGACTGCGACGATGCGCCCCAAATAGATTTCGGCCATACGATGCAATCCATCCTATACTGCGAATGCCATAATAAAAAAACACCCGCGAATCGCCGGGACCGCGACTCGCAAGAGGTTAACTCTGAAAAATTCAACCGGCGTTTGCCGTTTCCTTCGCTTTGTCGTCCTTGGCCGTTTCTTCCGCGATCTTCGCCTTTGCCTCGACCGCAAGGTCCGTGGCGAAGACGATGAAGGCATGTTCCTTGTTTTTGTCGGCGCTTTCCAGATAGCCGCGAAAACACATGCCCGCCTCTACATAGCGCCCCATTTTCATGTAGATCCGGCCAAGGTTGAAGTATACCTGATCGAAGCATATTGTGCCAAGGCTGTTTTCGCCGGGAACCGTCTTTTTTTCGAATGGCGAGTCTATCGGCGGCAGATTCGCGTCGAACCACTGCTGGTCTATTTCTTCGGGAATCTCCGGCAGAGGCACATCGTCGAGCTTCCGCTTTTCCGGCGGAGTCAGGCACATGGTGAGGCCGACTATGGCTGCCTCGTAGTTATTGTCGTGCGCATACATGAGACCGGTCAGGTACTGGTCGATGTGGTTGTTGGCGACATTGCGCTTTTCCTGGATCTGCGAGGCCTGACGCCGCATCATGGCAAGGGACACTTGGTCGTATTGGAACGCGCGGCCAAGGGACTCGGCCTGGGAGCGCAATGTTTCCATTTCGATGGAGATCTGGCTTTCCACCGTCACCAACGCCGTCTTCAGGTCCGGGTCGTCCATGAGGAAGCGTCGGAAGAAGGCGAACGCCTTGTATTCGCGCATCGGGTCGCTGCCGTCCCTGGCTTTTGTGAAACCGCTGTCAAGGTTGACGTTGCCCTGAGTCAGGCTTAGCGGCAGGTATTTCAGGTTGTCCCGGAGGGCGGTCCAGTCCTTTTGGAGGACGTTCACCGCCACAAGCTGCCGATCCAGGGTGAAGCGCGGGCCAAGGTAGCGCCGCCACATTTCGGTGCGCCGTTTTGCGCCGGACTCGGTGAAAAGCTCGATGATCGGGCGGTAGCGCATGGGAATGATCAATTTCGGCACGCCGAGCCGTGCAAGCGCCCATTCCCGAAAGGCGTCGAAATCGGGGATCGCTTCGGCGTCCGGTTCCGCGCCGTTCCTGGACCATTGACAAAACGCGGCCACAAGCTTGCCGAACGCCTGCCTGGCATAATGCGGCGACAGTTCCTTTGCTTCCACCCCTTCAGGGGGAAGGAACAGGGCGGGCGCGATCTTTTTCACTTCGTCCAGCGTCGCCTTGAAATTGGTGGGATATGCGGCCTGATTAAATTCGAGCCAGGCGTCGGCCATCCCCTGTAGAAGGGTGTCCTTGTTCGCACGGGTTGGCACGACGATGCAGTTCATCGGATAGCGGACGCGCCTGTCCACCTCCATTTCGCGTTCCTGCGAGGCGAAGGACTTGGTCTTGCTCTTTTTCTTTTCGTCCTCGTCTATGGCCTCGGCGCCGATTCTCCGAATTTCCGTGCAATAGCGCGGTACACCCCTGCCGGGAGCGATCAGGACTGACAGCGGACCGAAGCGGCGCGTTTCGTTGCGGGACAGTGCGCTTTCGCCCGCAAGGATGAGGTCATGGTTCATTATGGCCTGAAAAGCGTCGATGATGCGCCTTCTGCCAAGGTGTTTCGAACTGTCGTCGGCGCGCAGGATCGGCAGCTGCGGTTCCGGCTGCGGGTCCTGGTCGGAACATCGGTTCAGCGCGCTTTGGACTGCCGACAGCATCTTCGCCAGGTCCATAATGCGGTCGTCCAGGCTGGTGCCCGCCCATAGGAGACGCAGCTGGCGGGTGTATTTCATCATTTCGTAATTGGCGTCTTTCCAGAAGTTGAAAAGCTCGCGCACCGGCGATCGCCCGGCCGCTGCAGCGCCAAGGGCTTCGTCAGCCTTGACCATCGTCGCTTCGATCTGCTGGGAAGTGTTGACGAAGCCGCGACGGTCGGTGAAGCTCATCTTATCGCGTTCGAGCTGATGGGATGAACCGGTGATGGTTTTGAAAAGATTGAACGAATCCATTACCGCCTTGGCGAGACCGCCGGCGAGGCCGGTGGCATTGAGGGCCTTGGGAACGCTGTCCATGTACGTGTTCAATCGGTCGATCTGGCGTTGGAGTTCCTCGGCGTAATCGACGTCGAGGCAGTCGCGATACATTTCCTGCAGCCACGGTTCCAGGCTGTAGACGCGGGTGGCGGCGTGGTTGCGCCCGAAAGACTTCACCGCGTTGGCGAGGCGGTGGTGGTATTTCGTTTCGATCTCGGATGGAAGCGGCGTATCACCCAGTGGAAATTCCTCGCCTTTCGCCTCGGCGACAAGGTTGACGAAATCCTGCCTCATCATAGCGGGCGTGGTGCCGAAATTGAGAAAGGACGAATCGTCGGCGGTAAGATAGATTGGCCTATCGGGAAATGTACAGCCGCCCACGACCGCGTTACGCATGTATTCGTAGGCGTTGTTGGCGATTTGCCTGATAATCGACCAATAGCTGGCCTGAAGAGCGGGATTCTTTTCGACTGCCGCGACGGCTTTCCGTCTCGCTGCAAGCTGCTTCGGGATCTGCTCTAGGTAACTTGCCATAAAAGAAAATATCCGTAACATGTATAAAAGAAAACAGCACCGCAACATTACATTTACGATGCGCGTTGTTCAAGGACCGACGACAATGAACGTATATAAAATCACGATTTCAATCATAATACAACTGTAAAATATCAAAATAAGATACCTTCTGCCAAACTCAGCGTCAAGTAGACGAGCAGTTTGATTTTCACACCGACAACCCTATACTCGCGGCGAGCGCCGACGACAAGCATAAAGAGGCAATATGTATCTAAAATACATTGCAAAATTTTGTAGGCGTCTGCCGTGCAGGATGGGTGGGGATGGCAACCGGAGTGAACTCGGGGCACGGGAAAAAACAGTCGTCTATTGCCGGAAATTACTCTTGAACGGGCCGATTATCGTCGTGCCTTTCAGGCGTTTCTTGGTCTGGTACATGGCGAGATCCGCAGCGCGCAGCAGGCTTGTCGAATCGGCGCCGTCACGGGGAAAAGAAGATACGCCAAAGCTTGCCGAGACCTCCACCGCGTGACCGGGCGAACTGCCCGGGCGCTTAACGTTCATGCGGAGCTTGTGTGCCAGGACGTCGATTATCCGGTCGAGCATCTTGCCCGGTTTCATCTTTTCCAGCAGGATGACGAATTCGTCACCGCCGATCCGGCCGATGAAGCCAAGTTCCTTCGCGTTGTCGCGGAGAATGCTCGCAGTTTTGCGCAGGACTTCGTCGCCTGTTTCATGCCCGTGGATATCGTTGACGTCCTTGAAATTATTGAGGTCCATGTAGAGGACGACAAAAGGTTCTCCGGAAAGCTCCGCATCTTCGACCATGGTTGTCAGGGTGGCGATGATATGGCGTCTATTCGGCAGCCCTGTCATATTGTCGGTCAAGGCCTGGTTTTCCATGCTTTTCTTGATGCCGTGAAGATTCAGGTAATGGCTGTACAAGGCGATGATCAGCAGACACATGAGAATCAGTACAGTAAAATACAACCAGTTCCTCACCGTATCGGCGTGGTTATATTTTCTTGACGCTTCGACATACCACCTAAGCCCATAGCCGGTTATACGCGCCGTACCGACCTGCGGCGTTGCCTCGCCGTCCGATTTCCATAACAGGGTGTGTCCGGCTCCTACCGTCTTGTCTGGCCAAACGCGATAGGTAAAGCCGTCTGTCATAGGGTCGTCGAATAGAACGGGATCAAAGAGGGCATCGAAATCCGCATCCATGCCAACAAGTCCCCATAACTCCCCCTCCAGGTACACCGGCATTCTAACAGACAGTACATTTTCACCATCCGCATTTCTGGCCGGGCCGCTCATCGACACGATACCCAACCGAATAGCCCGAAAAGTTGCCGAGTCTCCCGGCATGGTGCAATCCCGCCCGACAGCGTCCTCGTTTCCCGTGAGAGGTTGCATTTTCGAGATCACGCAGCCGGGAGCGATAAAAATATTCAGTACCGCGTCATTGGCGATGAGGGAGTGGGATACGACGTCAAATGCGATTGTATCGCCATTTTGCTGTTCGATGGCAAAGGCGATGGCGTCAACTTTTTCCGTAAAATACGATAGAACACGTTCGATTTTCCATGAAGTACGGAGAGCCAGAGTATCGAGTTCCTTCTGCTCCACCGCTCGGCGGTCGTTATGAAGAGTGATGATCGCCACCAGCAGAAGAAACAACAGGACGCTAAGCGCCAACACCAAGGTGCTGGTAAGACGGGAAAGAAAGGATAGTTCACCGGCTCTTTTTCGCATTGCCCGCTCCGGCGACGGAAAACCTGCACTTCTTGGCCTGACTCAGCAAAGGCTTCGCGTAGAATCGATAGTACCTATCCTATATATACATCATAGATACGACTTATTCAAGAGTGGACTTTTAAAGGAAATCGAGCCAACCGCCGCTCGATTTCCTTTAAAAGTCCACTGATGACTGATACATGAAAATATATTTTCCGCTATGCATCAAAAATACTTGCAGACAGAGAGCGCATTCTCCTATAATGGCGTAGCTCTTGACGTTGCAGTATTTATGATAGTGATTGAACGGGTTGTTATGGCATGGAAAAACTTTTATATCGCGGCAGGAATGGTTAATGCGGCGGCATTGCCGTTTCTTAAATCAATTTCAGGCGGAATGAATTTGCCGGATGGCCCATGCATAATCGCGGCCAACCACTCTTCTTTCCTTGATGGCCCCCTGCTGGCATTGGCCTACGCCAGACTCAAATACAAACCGCTGCACATGGTTGCCTATGAGGAACCGTTCAACAACTGGCTCATGGGTTGGGTATTGCGTTCTGGACGCTGCATTCCCTTTCGCCGCGGCAGCAACGACAGCCAGTATGACATGCTCAAAACCGCTCTTGGCTGGCTGGCGTCTGGGGAAGCGGTGGGAATCTTTCCTGAGGGACATATCAACCAGGCAGAATATCTCAACCGTCCTCGCCAAGGTGCGGCGATGCTTGCCCTCGAAAGCGGCGTACCAATCATTCCCGCCGCCATCAACGGATCAAGTGAGACCTTGCCGCTCGGAAAAGCAATCCCGCGCGCCGGAAGGCGGATCACCATCCATTTTGGCCAATCGATAGGGTTTTTTCCCAAAGAAAAAACCTACTGTCACGCAGACCGCGAAGACAGGAAAAACATGCTGCAAAGCCTGTCCATACGCATTATGAATGAGCTGGAAAAATTGACAGGCCGCAAACAGCGACCACACAAAAGAAACGAAAAGGCAAGCACGGACGATGTCTGACAATACTGAAAACGCATTTCTCGAAGCCATGCGGCGACTGTTTGCGACAGACGATCCTGACGTCCTGGTCGGAGGCGGGCCTGACGACTGCGCCCATCTAGTGGTTGGGCCACAGGTCGCGGTGTCTGTGGACGCCTTTGTCGAGGGCAGCCACTTCCTTCCCGATGCGGCTCCGGAGGATGTGGCTAACAAGGTTTTTGGGGCATCTCTTTCCGACCTTGCGGCATCGGCATGCGAACCACGTTGGGTTTTGTTGACCGCATGCTTTCGCAAGGGATTGGCGCAGGATTGGCCGGCGCGCTACGCCGCGCAATGCGCGCTATGCGCCAAACAATACGGCATCACCATCGTCGGTGGCGATACGATAACAGGCAAAGGCAGTACCTGCCTGACCGCGGCCGTCTTTGGGCCGCCAATGGCCGGAGGGCCGGTTTTGCGCTCTTCGGCAAAGCCGGGAGACGTGCTTGCGGTAACAGGTAAGCTGGGCGGTTCGATCCTTGGCGGGCATTTGTCACCAGTTCCGCGTTTTGCAGAAATGCGCCTTTTGCTTCAAACTCTCGGCCAAAGGAACAACGGCGACAGCGGGATGGGAGCGGCCATGGACATCTCCGACGGTCTTGCTCTTGACCTGTCCAGGATGTGCAGGGAATCGGACGTAGGGGCGGTTGTGGAAGATGGCCTTGTCCCCATCGCCGCCGAGGCCTTCACCATGGCGAAAAACAGCGGAAAAACTCCGCTGGAACATGCCTATTCCGATGGCGAGGATTTTGAACTACTGGTCACCATGCGCCCTGGGGCATGGGAGTATTTCCAGCAAAGCCTTTCTACGGCCGATCATCGCGGTTCCGCCGGAAAGACCACGCCATTTACGAAGATTGGTTCCATCACCGGGGAAAAAAGATTGTTACACATCACACCGGACGGCGAGAGAGCGCCGATGACGGAGAAAGGATTTGAACATACATGGTAATGCCGCAGAAAAGCATTTCATATACAGGAGGTACTCTGTCGTTATTCACGGGAGATGCCGAGGAAAGCAGGATAATGGCGGAAGCATTGGGCCGGTGCTGCACAGGCGGCGAGGTTCTCTTGTTGGTCGGTGACCTGGGCGCAGGAAAAACCAGCTTTACCCAGGGCCTGGCCCGCGGCCTGGAGGTGGACCCAACGAAACGAGTCACCAGCCCAACCTTTACCCTGCATGGCGAATATCCAGGCAGATTGATACTAAATCATTTAGATTTATACCGACTTACCGATGTAGACTCTGCGATGGATCTCGGCGTGTTCGATATGATACATGATCCTCATTCAGTGCTGGTTGTCGAATGGCCGGAGTTGATTGTCAACCAAATACATGATGAATACCTGCGCGTAGCAATTGACTATGCGTCGAACAGTGAGGGCGATGATTTATCGGGAAGGCGGATTACCACAACAGCAGCGGGTGAACATCATAAAACCCTGCTTGAAAAGTGGCATGGATTTATCACTACTTTATAATGGTTAGGGCTTGACGGATTGAGATGTTTGTGGTAATATTAATTGTTGGTTTATCGATTATATTCATAATGCGAAATTATTTCTACACAAACATGCGCGGCGAATAAGAAGCACAGTCTATTTCGCGCAGTCAACTCTTGTGATCATAGCGCAAAGCATTTTAAAGGCAAATGCGTACCATTCTCGTAGAACCGTATAAAAAGTATCCGGATCAAGGATTTTCCTGAATGGCTGAATCACTGCTTGCCCATGCTGACGAACGCCTTGGCCATGTCGCGGTGGACATGGGGTTCATGACGATGCTGCAAGTGGACCAATGTCGCAGCGAGTTGATGCGCATCAAGAATACGAGCGGCATCGAAACAGGACTTGGCGATATGGCCGTCGACCTCGGCTTTATCACCAACGACGAGTTGAAACTGATAGAAGAGGAAGAGCGCCGCCGACGACGCCTGATCAGCGGCTATGAAATTATCGATCTTATTGGCAGCGGAACCATTGCCACAGTGTATCGCGCAATCCAACGGGCGATGAACCGGGAAGTCGCCCTGAAAATCCTGCACCCCCGGCTCGCGTCCGACCCGGAATTTGTCAAGGCCTACATCGCCGAAGCGCAGTCGGTATCCCGTTTTCACCATCCGCATATCGTTCAGGGTATCGATGTCGGCGAATCCAACGGCTTCATCTACTTTGCGCACGAATACCTTTCCGGCGGCAGCCTCGCGACTCTTGTCAAGTCGCAAGGCCCATTGTCCGAAGGGCAGGCCCTCCTGTATCTGCGGCAAGCCACATCGGCGCTGCGGCATGCCTGGGAAGTGGCAGTCTTCCACGGCGACCTCAACCCCGGCAACTTGCTTCTGGACAGCCAGGGGAACATCAAGCTCGCAAACCTCGGCGTGCCGAGGATCGCCAAGCCAAGGGACGATGCCGACGACAAGCTGAAATTGGGATTTGTCCGCTGCGGGCCGGAATACGCAGCACCGGAGCAGCTTGAGCGTCCAGAGCTCGTCAATGCCGCCACCGACATCTACAACCTTGGTGCGGCGTTTTACCACCTTTCTTTCGGGGTCGCCCCTTTCTCAGGGAATTCCATCGAGGATATACTGGAGTTGCGCAGACAAAAGTCGTCGCCGTCTTTTACATTGCAGGGACAGGGCAAGTTTTCGCCCAAGTTCGTCAAATTGATCCACGATATGCTGGAAACGGACCCGGTTAACAGACCGCCGGATCCGGAAAACCTTGCCCAGAGGCTGGAGAAATTCCATATTGCCGGCGACAACGAGTGGAGCGGGCTGGCCAGAAAAGTCCGCCAACCGTCGACGCACCGGCGGCGGCCGTCAAACCGGTCCAAACCCGTATCCTATGTCGCAAACCCCGACACGTCGGCCAGAAGGCTTTCGCTGAAACGGCGCACAAAAATCGGCGGATTCAGCGCATCGTATTTCAGGGCGATCATTTTCCTTGTTTTTATCATGGTTCTGGCCGCACTTTTCTTGTTCTGAAAATACGGCATTGAAGATAAAGATTATCGCATGACTGCGTATTATATCGTTGCACTGCTTCTTTTTTTGGCCCTTGTGGCGGTGTTGTTCGTCAGGTATGTCAATCTCACGGTGGACAAGGAGTTCCGTAACCTTGCCAAAGCCTCCACTGACGAGGAATACCGCAAGCTCGAACTGGAACGCCTCGACAAGGAACTCGCGCTGCAGGACTCGCTCCTTGGCTCAGATCCAGGCCCCCTGCGCGGCCCGGCAAAAGGTGCGGGAAGGCTGCTCGCGCCTGCCCTGCTCGCTGTCGGGGTAATTCTCCTGTGGGGCGGCGTATTCGCGAAGCCGTCGGAGAAAACGCGCTGGTTTTGGTCCGGCGGGATCGCCTGCGCCGGATCAGCGGTGGTCATGCTGGCATCACTCAGAAAACGCAGGCTGGAACGATACGCCCGCATTCTCAGGGCCAGGGCCGATCTGCGCCGGCTTGACGACAATCACGAAGGCACTGCCGACGATCTGGAAAAACTTCTCCGGCTTACCCCATGGGACGACGCGGCATGGGCCGAATTCGGCGATGCGCAAAAAGAGGTGGGAAAATCCTCCGCCGCGCTGGACGCGTACAAAAAGGCTTATTCGCTGGATCCCGGGTATGCGGATTACTATATCGACGTCATCGGGCTTGCCATAGAGGAAGGATTGCCGCAGGAGGCCGACCTTGCCCTCGAAGAGTGGGACAAAAACATCCAGGACCCGAGACCGTCCAGCGAGGCGCGGTTGGCCGCCTACAGATCGGCGCTTCTCCTGGCAAAAGGCAGGGACGCCGAAAGCAAGGACATGTTCACCAAGGCGGCACGGCTCGACAGTGACGCGCTGTTGTCCGCCATCGATTTTGATCCGGTATTGGAAAAGTTGCGTTCTTTCGAAAAGGATGTGATTTTGAGGAATAACTGAAGGCATTGAATTTTTGGGAGCGACCTTTTATTACGGGGACATTCAAGGCTGCGTAGAAAAGCTGGGGAGCTTTTTCAAGGAGACACGGGCATGAGTACGGTATCGCAAAAATGTCTATACGGAATCAGGGCCTTGTTCGAGCTTTCCAAGCATTGGCAAAGCCGCGATTTGATCAAACTGCACCAGATCGCCAAAGCGCAATCCATTCCCAAACGCTTCCTCGAGAATATTCTCAACCAGCTGCGGCAGGGAGAGTTCGTCGAAAGCCGAAGGGGCAAGGAGGGAGGGTTCCGGCTCAACCGGCATCCGTCGGAAATAAGCGTCGGCGATGTCATCCGCTTTATCGACAATTCGCTGTTTCCCGTCAACTGCGAAGGAGAAGACCCAAGCTACAAGTGCCCTCTCAAGGGCAAATGCATTTTCCTCGAACTATGGAGCAATGCCATGGCAGCCTTGGAATCGGTGTATAATGCAAAGACATTCCAGGACCTGATCGAGGACGACAACAGGGTGAAGGAACAAGGGGTGGAATCAGTTCGGCCCGACGCCTGTGTGGCATCTTTGCCGATATTCGACAACTTCCAATGCAACCCCTTGGGGGAAATGACAACAATGGAAACGATGGAAGGCACATGATCAAACTGTACGCAAACAACTCGCAATCCGTGGGCAATACGCCCCTCGTCAAACTCAATCGCGTCACACCGGCGAAAGCCAATGTCTTCGCCAAGATCGAAGGCCGGAACCCTTCATATTCCGTCAAATGCCGCATCGGCGTCGGAATGATCGACGATGCGGAACAGCGCGGGCTCCTCAAGCCCGGCGGCGGCATTGTCGAACCCACAAGCGGCAACACCGGCATCGCCCTTGCCTCGGTCGCGGCGGCCCGTGGTTATTCGATAACGCTCACGATGCCGGAATCCATGTCCTTGGAGCGGCGGCGCGTCCTCGCCATGTTCGGCGCAAACCTTGTCCTTACCCCCGCCGCCGAAGGCATGGCCGGTGCGATCAGGAAAGCGGAAGAAATCCTCGCTTCCGACCCCGAGAAGTATTTCATGCCGCAGCAGTTCAAGAATCCGGCCAACCCCCGCAGCCATGAACTGACAACCGGGCCTGAAATTTGGCAAGACACGGAAGGCGACGTCGATGTGATTGTCTCCGCGGTCGGTACGGGCGGCACCTTGACCGGCATCGCCCGCTACCTTAAGAAAACCAAAGGAAAACAGATCACCGCAATCGCAGTCGAACCGGCGGAAAGCCCTGTCATCAGTCAGACCCTGGCAAAACAGACCATTAAGCCCGGCCCGCACAAGATCCAAGGGATCGGCACCGGTTTTATCCCGGAGACCCTCGACCTCGGCATTGTGGACAGGGTCGAAACGGTCGAGAGCGGGGTCGCCATAGAATACGCCCGCCGACTGGCCAGGGAAGAAGGGATGCTTTCCGGCATTTCCTCCGGCGCTGCGGCCGCCGCCGCCGCCAGGATCGCCGAAATGGACGAGTTTAAAGCAAAAAACATCGTCGTCATCCTTCCGGACGCCGGCGAACGCTACATGTCGTCCGCCCTTTTCGAAGGGATTTAGATTTAGAAATGGTTGTTGAAACACGGAGAACACAAAGGTCACAGAGAGTACAGGGAACTACTTTTTAAGTATGTAAAAAAACTCTGTATCCTCTGTATTCTTTGTGCACTCTGTGTTTAAACGATTGTCCCGACAAGTAAAATGCTTGCCTTTTGCGACACTTTACTTCAAAATAAGTACAAATGGCACAGGCGCTTTAGTGACAGCTTGGCCAGGGGGATCATTTACAGCATAGCAATACTGTTATGAACGTTACTGTATCCCTTAGCGCGTTTTCAGAAATGATTGATCCCATGTTGCGTTTTCCGGCACAACTGCGCGAAGCCAAAACGCGCAAAGGGAGGGCCAATCTTTTCAGAAAACGCTATAGTAGCACTGAAACCAATTTATTACCAATACGCAGTATTTTAAGGAATCAAAACAATGGCAGGCCTGAGAATCAAAAACGGACCGTCACAAGGACAAACTTTCACCATCGGTGAAAAGGCGCTGGTTATCGGACGCGATGAGGCGTGCGATATTTCCCTCCAGGACAAGGGAGCGTCCCGCCGCCATGCCGAAGTATTTTCAATCGGTTCCATGTGCTTTATCCGCGATCTTGAATCGCGCAACGGTTCATTCGTCAACGACAACCGAATCACCGAAGAAATGCTTCGCGACGGCGACCGCATACAGATAGGCGGGACCATCATTATCTTCGAATCGATGGGCGGTATAGCCGAATCCGACGATATCGAATTTTCCGAAGAAGAACTTGACGGCTTTTTCGAACTCCGCCTCGAAGACCTGACCTCCATGAACGTGGGCGAAGGCGATATGCTTTCGGAAACGCACCTTCGCGCCATTTACCGCGTCTCCCGCATCGTCGCTAACGAGGATACGGAAGAGCACCTGATTAAGAACGCCCTCCCGGTACTTTGCGAAACATTCCAGGCCGACGGCGCTTATATCTTTGGCCGCGACGCGGAAAAGGGAAATATCGTCACCCTTGGTTCCTATGCTCCGAAAGGCCGTTCGGGACAGTTGTCGAAAACCATCATCCGCAAGGTGCTGCAGGACAAGCGGGCCATTCTGGTCACGGACGCCATGCGCGACGACCGCTTCTCTTCGCACGAATCGGTGATGCGGCATAATATCCACTCGGTCGCCTGCGCTCCCCTCGCCTTGTCCGGGGACCTCCAAGGCGTCCTGTACTTGGCTGGCGATGACCCTGCCATTTCCTTCAACGAAAAGGAATTGGAACTGGCAGCCGCGATAGCCGACCAGCTTGGCGTCGCACTGTCGCACCTCGCGTCCCAGGTCAAGCGCCGCGAATATGCCTTGTCCGCCATCCGCATGATGCTGAGGGTCGCCGACGTCGACAGTCCTGGGATCAAGGAGCATAACGAGAAGATCGCCGCATTTATGCTTTCCATCGGCAAAGCGACGAAGGTGAAATCATCAGACCTCGACGAACTGCAACTATCGGCGTTGCTGCATAACTATGCGATCATGACCAATCCCAAGGATTCCATATCCGAGGCGGACATTCCGGCCAGGAGCGCTGAGCTTCTTTCGGGCGAAATTTTCTACCCGGAAATCGCCGATGTCGTCAAGTACCAGAAGGAATGCTTTGACGGTTCCGGCCCTCTGGGCAAGCGTAAATCCGAATTGCCTCTCTCGGTAAGGATATTCCAGGTCGCCTCCGACCTTGTCAGTGAATGGGAAGCCCTCGGCAGCACCATAGATACTCTGGACCACGCGATCAAGAAAGTCTCCGATCAGCCTGGCCAAAAATATGATCCGTCGGTCATTTCGGCGCTCGGGCAGGCGAATGCGGCCGGGTTGCTTCGGCTGACCCTTGACGACCACTGGAGAAGGCTGCGAGAAACAAGCCTTGCCGCGCAACTGCACGATGAGCAATAACGGCGGTAGGGGTGGGATTCTGTTTATTTGCACTGCTAAAATGGAAATGAACCATGTCTGAATGGGTCGAATGCGAACTGGCGCAGATCTTGTTGATGACTGACAATGTGTCCAGCCCTCAGGTCATCGTTCTGCGCGAAAAGGAAGGCGGCAGGTCTTTCATGGTGCATATCGGCCTGTTCGAAGCGCTCGCCATCAACAGGCAGATCCACGGCGAGATGATGCCCCGCCCCATGACCCACGACCTGATGATGTCGGTCATAGAAACGCTGGATGCACGGATAGTGAAGGTCGCCGTTTCCGACCTTCTCGAGGACGATCAGGGGAACGGCACTTTTTACGGTTTTATGGTCATTTCCCGTGACAATATTGAAATGGTCATCGATTGTCGTCCGTCCGACGCAATTGCGATGGCGGTGCGGGCGGGCTGCCCGATCTATGTTTCCCGCGACGTTTTAGGCAAAGTTTCTCCGGAATAAATTCGATAAATAACACTGGAAAACCAATAGGAAATTCATAGTATTACACAACACGGCACGATAATAACCGGAGAGATGGCCGAGTGGTCGAAGGCGTCGGTCTTGAAAACCGATGAGGTGCAAGCCTCCGGGGGTTCGAATCCCTCTCTCTCCGCCAATATTCAATCAACCATAACCCGACTCCGGATGAAAGCCTTTGTCGGGTTTGTTTTTTATGGGCTCACAATGGCAGTACCGCGATAAACGGGGAGGAACCAATGTCCATACTACGCATAGCAGTTATCGACGGTCAGGGAGGCGGCGTCGGGAAAGCGCTGGTCGAAAAGCTGCGCCAGTCTTTCCGAAAGGATGTGTACATACTTGCCCTCGGCACCAATTCCCTCTCCACATCAATCATGCTCAAGGCCGGAGCCGATGCCGGGGCAACGGGCGAAAACGCCATCGTGGTGAATGCCCGGAAAGTCGACATCATCATGGGCGCTCTCGGGATCATCTCAGCAGACTCGATGCTTGGGGAAATCACGCCCGCCATCGCTTGCGCCATTGGACAAAGCCAAGCGCGGAAAATCCTCATTCCCATAAACCGCTGCAACCTCACCGTGGCGGGTACGAAAAATATGCAATTCAACGACTATGTCGCCGAAGCCGTTCTCGCGGCGCAAACGGAACAGGAATAATACAGGCGATTACAGTTGACTCGTGATACCGTTATGGTATTAATTGACGCTACATACGAGCCACGAAGGCTCACACCCGCCAGAAGGCGCAGTAATTCACTAGTTACCACTATACAAATCCCATGAAGGGCCTGAAGAACTTGTCTTCCCGCCCGCGCGGGTACTCTGTAGTTATTTTTTCAAAAAGGAACACCAATGCGGAAATTATGGCTCGCGGCAATTCCACTTTTGTTCGGACTCTCCAGTCCTGCCCTCGCCCACTTCGGCATGGCGATTCCTTCCACGCCCATTGTCGTGGATCAGGAAGACGACACCGTAACGGTGGAACTGTCCTTCAGCCACCCCATGGAAATGGTCGGCATGCCGCTCGCCAAGCCCAAAGCCGTGCAGGTTGTCGTCGACGGCAGGACGGAGGATATCGGCGCGTCGCTTGTGGCTGCAAAAATCATGGACCATGACGCGTGGACATTCCGGTACACAGTGAAAAGGCCGGGCGTCTATGCCGTCGTCATGGAACCCGAACCCTACTGGGAACCTGCCGAAGACTGCTATATCATTCATTACACCAAAACATATATAGCGGCCTTCGGCGAAGAGGAAGGCTGGGACGAACCGGCCGGGCTGAAAACGGAAATCGTCCCACTGACAAGACCTTTCGGCAACTACGCCGGCAACGTATTCCAGGGTCAGGTCATGCTCGACGGCAAACCGGTGCCCAATGCCGAAGTCGAAGTGGAGTATTACAACAGGGACGGCAAGTATAGGGCGCCCAACGAATACATGATCACCCAAGTAATAAAGGCGGACGCAGACGGCGTTTTTACCTACGGCATCCCCTTTGCCGGATGGTGGGGATTCGCCGCGCTGAATACTTCCGATGAAACGCTTCCTTACGAGGGTGAGCCAAAGGACGTGGAGCTGGGCGCGGTTCTCTGGACCGAGTTTGTTTCGCCGGGAATGAAGTAAAGAGACCAAGCTAATGCATATTTCAGAAGGTGTGCTTTCCCCGGCCGTAATTGCCGGCGGCATTGTCCTCACCGCCGCAGGCACCTATGTCGGCATGCGCAAAGCCGATTATTCGCGTCTCACCACGACGGCGGTTCTTTCCTCCACCTATTTTGTCGCATCCCTGGTACATGTCCCGCTGGGCCCGGGGAACGTGCATTTGATCCTGAACGGCCTTATGGGCATTTTCCTCGGCTGGGCGGTGTTTCCTGCGATTCTGGTCTCCCTCCTTCTCCAAGCCGTTCTTTTCCGATTCGGCGGTCTGGCGGTGCTGGGAGTGAATGTTTTTGACATGGCCTTTCCGGCGCTTGTCTGTTTTTACCTGTTCCGTCCGTTGCTCCGCGGCAATGCCAGGCTCAGGACAATCGGCGCTTTTTGCTGCGGGTCGTTGTCCGTCGCCGGCGCGGCCCTGTGCACGGCATTGGCACTGGGGTTGTCCGACGAAGGGTTCTGGACCTCGGCGAAGATACTTCTGGCCGCCCATATCCCCGTGATGCTTTTGGAAGGCTGCATTGTGGCGTTGATTATCGCCTTCATCGCCAAGGCCCGTCCAGAATTGGGAGGGATCTTTCAATGAAATGCTTGTCATTGTGCATTATCACCGTTCTCATGGTCATGGCTTTTTCCGAAGAAGCTCTGGCGCATCGGGTCAACGTGTTCGCCTTTGTCGACGGGGATGCCATCCAGGTGGAATGCAGCTTCAGCAAGAGCCAAAAGGTGAAAAACGGCAAACTTGTCGTCACCGACGGCGAAACGGGAGAACTGCTTCTCGAAGCGACAACCGATGAACAGGGTTTGTACCGTTTCCGCCCTGCGGAGGAGTTCCTCCAGTCGGGCCATGGCCTGAACATCAGGCTCCTTGCCGGCGAAGGACACCAGGACGATTGGAAGGTAACGCCCGAGGACCTGCGCGCGCTGTCCGCACCGCAAGCCACGACTGATTCGGCGGAACTGGAGGCATTGATCGGCAAGGTACTTGATGAAAAACTGGCGCCGATAAAACAGGCCCTCGCCAACAGGGATGACGGCGGACCGGGACTCCGGGATATAATCGGCGGCATTGGCTGGATTATCGGTTTAATGGGATTGGCGGCATATCTGAAATACAGGCGGTAAGCACAGCATGATCGGAGAGCGTTACTCACCTACCCTATCCGTATTCGACCGGTTCGACCCGAGGGCGCTGCTGGTCGCGGCGACAGGCGCCGCCTTTTGTTTTTCCTTTGTGCAAAGCCTACGGGTATCCTGTTTTTGCCTTGCCTTTTCCCTGATGTTGGCCGCCATCGCCAGGCTTTCCGTGCGGTCCCTCGCCAGGAACCTAGCGGTTGTCAATGTTTTCATTGTTTTTATCTGGTTGACGGTTCCCCTCACCATGCCGGGTGAAAGCATCGCCGCGTTGGGACCGCTCCACTGGAGCAGTGACGGCGTCAGGCTGGCGCTCCAGGTCACGGTCAAATGCAACGCCATCATGCTGGCTTTTCTTGCGCTTGCGGACGGGATAAGCCTGCAGCGGATCGGCTGTGCGCTGGAGAGGCTGCGCGTGCCGGACAAACTGGTATTTCTTTTTCTTTTCACCTGCCGCTATATCCAGATAATAGGGGAGGAATGGCAACGCCTGCAGACTGCGGCCAAGTTGCGGGGCTTTGTCCCTAAAAACTCCCTGCACACCTACAGGACAGTGGCAAACATGCTGGGACTGACATTCATCAATGCCATTGACCGTTCGCAGAGGATTTATGAAGCGATGTTGTTGCGCGGATTCAACGGTACGTTTTATACCGTCACTGAACTGAAAGGCACTGCCGCGGACATCGTGTTCACTCTCGTGTTTTATCTGGCGCTTGGCTTCATGCTTTATTGGGACATATACGCAACATGAATGCGACTCCGATCCTCTCGCTGGAAAACGTATCTTTCGCCTACCCGGAAAGGCCCATGCTTTTCGAGCGGCTCTGCCTTAACCTCCGCGAGCACGAACAGCTTGGCCTCTACGGCCCCAACGGCAGCGGCAAGACGACGCTTCTGCGTCTTGTCATGGGCTTGGAATCACCGGGGAGCGGCAGGGTGTTGTACCGCGGCGAAGCGGCTGACAACGAAAAAACCTTGCGAAAACTGCGCTGCGGCATAGGGTTTGTTCTTCAAAACTCGGACGACCAGCTGTTTTCAGTCACTGTTTTGGAAGACGTGGCTTTTGGACCTCTGAACCTGGGAATGAAACGCAATGAGGCGAGGGACCGGGCGATGGAAACGCTGGAAAGCCTGGATTTGACCAAATTGGCGGATCGGGTGACGCACCGCCTGTCGGTGGGCGAGAAGAAAATGGTGTCTATCGCCTCCGTGCTGTCAATGCGCCCTGACGCCTTGCTCCTCGACGAGCCGACGGCGTCGTTGGACGACGATTCAAGAAGGCGCATCATAGACATCCTCCAGCGGCAGAACCTTGCCCGGATTGTCGTTTCGCATGACAGGAGCTTTCTTCGGCAGATCGCATCCTCTTTCATACATATCACCAAAGACGGTGCGATCGGGTCGAGCCCGGACCTTCCGCAATCGACAAAATGCGCGGAAAGACACTGGCACAGCAGCGCATAGGATTAGTTTGAGGTGACGGGTTGCTTTTGCCTGGTCATGCAGAAGGCATTCAATACGTCGAGGATTCCCTTGATCATGTCGTGATTGACGATGGAGTAACAGCGCCAAGTCCCGTTTTCTGTCACAGCAACGATGCCGGCCGCCCGCAACATGGACAGATGTTGCGAAATATTGGGCTGCGGCGTCTTCAAAAGCTCGCAAACGTCGTTGACGCATTTCTCGCCTTCTTTCAACGAATCAAGAATGGCAAGCCGCACCGGATGCCCGATCAGCTTCAACAATCTGGCACAATTGGAGTAATCACCTGTTTCCATCTTTTCTCCAGGCATGGCTGTTATGAAAACAGCCTGCATTTCTTCTTTGCGAACCACTATACTGTGAGAATGCCGCTTTTTGACAAAATAATCCCTTGACATATCAGTAAAACAACCTATATTCAATTATCTATATATTATATTATTAGAATATTTAAATATTTCAATGTATATTTCAAAACATCTCACATTATTCAGAGTATTTATAGAATTTTTCGACAGCGACGGTGAAAGGTCGACCAGATGGCCAAACCAAATTTCGAAGGTCACGGACCATGCCCACAGCCAAAGCAAGGTTGTCGGTGAAATTCTCGCCGCTCTCAAACAGGTGGCCGAAATCGCCAAAAAGAACGTCGACAACGCATCTTCTCACGCCTCTATGGCGGAAGAGCTTTCCTCACTGGCGCAAAGCATGGTTAACATCCTGAATGAGAAGGCGACGGTACCAAGCGTTCCCGCCCTGGAGCGTCATGACATACCCAGGCGGTTGCCTAAAACGGAAACGGCCCGCAAGTTGGTGGCGCCGAAAGCGCGATAGCGCGTCAATCCGTATACTGCACAGCAAAGACTTCCCGATTATTTGAGCACAGAACAAGCGCCCCCGCGACAGCATAAAACGGGGGCGTTTTTTTTGCGCCATGCAATTATTGACTATGGAGAATACCAATGAACATCATAAATAAAGGAATACTCATTAGTGGAATCTTCGCCCTGACCCTACTGGCAGGCACGGCTTGTGCCGCTTCGACGCAGGTCGACATCCACCGCGTCACCAAAGACGGCCAGTCGGAGAAAGTGGGAAAGGTGACGATCGAAGAAACGGCGTATGGCCTTGTCTTTACCCCTGACCTCAAGGGCCTTGCGTCCGGCGGACACGGCTTCCACATCCATGCCAAAGGCGACTGCGGCCCTGGTCCCGACGCCACGACGGGAGAAACAATCGCCGCAGGCGCGGCCGGAGGTCATTACGACCCGAATAAGACAGACAAACACGGAATGCCCTGGGACGAAAACAGCCACCTCGGCGATTTGCCGCTTCTGTATGTCGACGGCAAAGGAGTGGCTAATACGCCCGTCCTTGCTCCGCGTCTGAAAAATCTGGATCAGGTTAAGAATCGCGCCCTGATGATTCACGAGGGTGGCGACAACTATAGTGACCATCCGAAGCCGCTCGGAGGCGGCGACGGACGCATATCGTGCGGGGTTATTCGTTGACTCATTTGTGTGAAACAAAAAAAGGGGGACGGCGTTTTAATCGCCGTCCCTTTTCAAATGGCTGGTTTTGTTCGGCGGCCTGTCACTTCGCCGGCTTACCGAATTTGCTGTCCGTCACTTTTTTGAGAAAGTCCCTGCTAAGGACAATTCGGTCGGCTCCCACCCTCTTGTTGGCGTCGCCGACAGGCAGCGGATTGCAGCCCCCCTGCCTTTTTTCCAGGTGGGTAATGTGGAATTTCTGCATGCAGGCGCTACAGACAAAATTATCGCCTTCCTGAAAATATCCGGCCGGGCCGCAGGTCTGGCAGGCATTGACGACGATGCGTATAGTATTGTCGGGAGCCTTGACGGCGAAGACCTCGGACCGCCTGTTGCCGATCTGGAAGGGATAAAAAACAGCTGTGGCGGACATATCCCGCAGCCAGATGATTACGTCGCGATCGACGGCAAGTTCCGCCTGCGCGGCCTGCGCCAGTGAACCGCAAGCGACCGAAAACGCCAAAACAGCCAAGAGCGCACCACCCAGCCGGCTCCGCGTCTTCCTTGCCTCTGTTGTTGTCAAACATGTACGTATGATCATATTAAGTTTTTCCTTATTTATAGTACGAAATGAAATCAACTTAACCACGGCACCTCGTCAATATAGTCTTCATCCGGCTCCGGAAGGACCGAAGCGTCGAAAGCCGGCGTTATGCCGGTATCGGCGGTATTACCAACCACGATCCGGCTGGCGATCATGCCCATCCAGCACATGTAGAGGTATACGCCGTCCTTCTGCGGCGTGAACTCGACCAGGTTGTCGCCGGGAAGCAACTTCTGTTCGATGTTGAATTCAGGTATGAGAATACGATTGTTGCAGCCGTTCAGATCACTTTTCTCCACTGTGATATGCCAAAGGAGCGGTACACCAGCCTGGACGTGGATTGCCTGGTAGGTATCGGGCAATAACCTCGTGGTCACGGTCTGGCGGCCGTTTTCAACTACAGCCATTGCGGCGGCGCTTCCCGACAAAGCAGGCGTGACAAAACCGGATAAGGTCAGCCCGTTGCCCAGCATCCCTAAACCCATAAAAAACACCAATGCCGCGCCAATGCGGATGGCTTTCCCCATAAAGCGGCGGCCGAGAAACGTGGCGACCATCCCTAGCCCCATGGTCAAAGGCAATGTGCCAACACTGAACGCCAGCATCGACAACGCGCCATCCACGGGGCTCCCGGTGGACAAGGCATAAAGCTGCATCGCCTGCAACGGCCCGCACGGCATGAATCCGTTCAAAAGCCCAACATATAACGGGCCATGATTTTTCCCTCTTCCCAGACAGCCTGAAAGCGAAGCGGGCAAACGAGGAATCAGGCGGCCGAGCAGTGGAAACAACCCCATGAGATTCAGGCCCATTATCATCATGAAAACACCCGCGACCATTTGGATCATGCCTTTGCCACTGCCGGGAATGCTTATTATGGACCCCAGACCTCCAGCCAGCGCCCCGATGACAGTATAGGAAATCACCCTGCCGGCCCCATACAACATGCTTGGCCTCATTGCGGCCAGTTTGCCGCCGCCGGCTGTCGTCCGCAATCCGGACTGTGACAGATTGATGCCACCGCACATGGCGAGACAATGCGCCGACGTCAGCAGACCAACCAGCAAAATCATCCCATACCCCATCCCTGCTTCAGCTTCGGGGAAGATATTTAGCAGGCCGAACAATCCCAGCCGGCTGGCGGCAAAATACAGGGCAAACACCACCAACACCAATCCGGCAACCTGCTTGGCATTGGCCCAAAGCCGTCCGCCGCCCTCCGGGCAGGATTCGCTCATTGAAAAATCCATTCCCTGTAGGATCTCGCCGACGCGCGGCAAGGAAATGCGGGAAGGATCATAAACCAGATCCAAGGTTTGGTTCTTGCAGTCAGCCTTTGCCGTCGTTATCCCATCTTCAGTTAAAAGCCGCTTTCCGATCCTTGCTTCGCAGGCGGCACATACCATGCCGGATACAGACACGGTTCTCTTTACCATCGCATCGGGCATTTTATCTCTCCGAATAGGTTTTATTTTACAATCAATAGTATTTTATTATTCATATAGGTTTTATAGGATATCAATAAAATGTAGTGTCCTCATTGAGGGGTCATTGTCAAAAGAATTATGGGAAATTTATATGGGTAGTTGGCGATTTGTGGATACGCATCATAACAACATATAGTACAGCAGGTTATGAAAAGGGATTATTGTGGAGGCAGGCAGGCGTCCGCACTGCCGTTGGCTTTTGCCAGGTCTTCCAGCGTTACGCCATCCAAGTATGAGTTCATTGCCTCCTGGAGCCCCTGCCAGAATCCGAGGGTCGCGCACGTATCCGACCGCGCACAGGTGTTTGGCTCATGTTCAAGACACGCGACCGGTGCAAGATTGCCTTCAATGGCGCGGATAATCTCCCCGGTGGTGTATTCGGACTGCCCTTTGGTCAGTCTATAGCCGCCTTGCGAGCCGCGCATGCTGGCGACAAGACCGGCTTTGGTCAAATGCATGACGATCTGCTCAAGGTATTTGACAGAGATATTTTGCTTTTGCGAGATATCCTTAAGCGAAACAAAACCATTATCCGGAGCCGTCGCCAATTCCAGCATAAAACGCAAGGCATACCGTGATCGTGTTGAAAATTTCATTCCAGCTCCGTTGCTGTGTTGTTAATACACTTCGACTGCGGCTTCGCGAAGGCTCGGGGATCCTGTTGCTGTGGTCAGTTATGAAATAATCGTATTTACAACACCCTATCGGAGCTCCCGGTTATTACCAGAGACGCCCGCTAAACCCTAGTTTTTCTGGGTTAAAGTATACAATTATTCTACCCCTGAGACAAGCGTTATGAAGCCGCTAGAGAATAGTATTCATGTTTTGTTGCATACTGCTCGTGATTTCTTTCAAATTTTTACCAGCACAATACATTTACTAACGCTTTTATCGCATTCTCGGTCACGCTTTGCGACAATAAATTTTAGTGACCGCCTTATGAGCGGACATATAACTCACACTAAAAGGAAGAAATTTTAAGGAGATACCGATGTTTACCAAAAGAACCAAAGCATTTCTTGCAATTGTTGCATTCTCAACAACATTAACTCTATCGGTACTTTTATGGTGCTCAGAGGCGGATGCATTACCCGACTGCTGGGAAGATCGTCGAATCCCATGACCGAAACATCGCCCGGAACCCGGAAATGCAGCAATGATAATGCATGCAAACATCCATAGGCAAAGTTATCTGTCAGACAAATCAACGCGGATGGCGGCCTGTGGCGCTGGAATTCAGCGCGGAGCACTTCGGCCGCGAGAGAGGCGTCCGTTGGGACGCGGTAGCTTCGCTGCTGACGCTCCGACAGGCCGAGAACGGCGATAGATTGCGCGAAAGCTTGCGCGCGCGCTTCCAGGTTGGGAGTGCGAATATCACCGTCCACAAGGCCGAATTTGCGATGCCCCGAATCGTACAGGGTTTGCATAATCATGTGGATTGCGTCGGTGTTGTTCATATTGCAGCAGTCGAAGGGAAGGTAATCGTACATGGCGTCGAGAAAAACGATAGGCAGTTGACACGTTTCAAAAACGCGGATTTCATCCTGCAAGACTTCGGTGGCGAGGACAATTGCGCCCTGGATGCCGTCTCCGGCAAGAATCCCTACCTGATCGGCCAGATGTCGATGGAATTCGGCGCCAAGATGGTCAAGGGCGAAGAAGTGCCCGAGTACAGTTCAGTGAGCGTTCTGCCTCTTAACCGTTTATCGCCTTCAGGCATCAACACGTTCGAAGCCGATCTCAAGGCAATACTTGAAAGATAAGCCAAAATCAAAATAAGGGGTCGTATTGTATAATACGACCCCTTATTCATTGACGCCTTTGCAAATAAGCGTTCAGGAGAACTCTGATGCTGCGCATCGAGGGTGTAACAAAGGTTTATCCGGGAACCGTCGCACTGGACAATGTGTCCGTGTCTTTTTCGCCGGGGAAAATACATGCCCTCCTGGGAAAAAATGGCGCGGGAAAATCGACCCCGGTGAAAATAATCGCCGGAACCCTGGAGCCCACCGAAGGAAAACTCTACATAGACGACCGCGAACTCGATCTTCACTCGGCGGAGGACGCCTTCAAACAGGGGATCGCCACCGTTTACCAGGAGATGTCCTTGGTTCCCGGCCTTACGATCGCGGAGAATATCTTCATAGGCCGGATGCCCCGAAAAATGAACGGTTTAATGCTGGACTGGCCGACCGCCTTCCGGCGCGCGGTCGCGGTAATCTGCTCCCTGATCGTAGGTTTTCTGGTCGGTTGGTTTACCGGCTGGGTGCGGGTGGTCTTCAGAGTGCCGACATTCATCATCACCCTTGCCTGGATGTCCATTCTCAGGGGGTGTTGCTTTCTCATTACGGGTGGCTTTTCCATCATTTCCTTTCCGCCCTGGTACGACTTTCTTGGCGGCGGGTATATCTGGGGGGACATCCCCTTCCCGGCGGTGATTCTGGTCATAGTATTTATCTTTTTCTACTTCCTGGCCAATTACACCAGTTTTGGCCGCTCGGTATACGCCATTGGCGGCAATGCGGAAGCGGCTCGCCTTTCGGGCATTCGCGTCGGGCGCATCACCAAACTGGTCCTTGCCACCGTCACGGTGATGGCCACCTTTGCCGGCGTCATGCAATCCTCGCAGATCATGGCCGGTTCTCCAAACACTGCCACCGGCTGGGAAATGGATGTAATCGCCGCCGTCATCATCGGAGGCACCAGCCTGGCAGGCGGCGTAGGTTCGGTCCTGGGCACCTTCATCGGAATCATCTTCCTCGGGATTGTGGTGAATGGCATGACGCTTCTCGACATGAACGAATACTGGCAATTTGTTGCACGCGGGGTACTGATTTTCGGCGCGGTGCTCATCAACATGGCTCCGGCAAACAAAAATAAATAATTGGACTGCGGTTAGCATTTGGAGGATAGAACATGGTACAAGAGAAGGAACGCGTTGCCATCGTTACAGGTGGGGCTAGAGGTATCGGTCTTGGCATATCCCACGCATTGGCGGATGCCGGAAAACGCATTGCAATTGTGTATCACAAGAATAAAAAGAGTGCAGAAGCGGCTCAGAGCGAACTGTCCCCAAAAACTGAAGTCATGCTCATCCAAGCGGACGTAAGCAACATCCTGGAATGTCCGAAGGTCGTGGCGCAGGTGGAGGATGCCTGGGGTAGAGTAGACGTTCTCGTCAACAATGCGGGTGTCTTCGACTACAAACAGTTGGAAGACATGGATTTAGATTTTTTGAACACATTAATAAAACGAACCTCTACAGCGCCATGTTCATGTCGAAGGCAGTCATCCCCACGATGAAAAAGCAAAGGTTTGGCAGGATTATCAATGCCAGTTCCATTTCCGGCAGACTTGCCGACCTTGGCCTGATTGCCTATGGCTGCTCCAAGGCGGGGGTTGATATCATGACCAGGGTACTCGCTGGCGAGCTCGGCTCCTACGGCATCACCGTCAACGCCTACGCTCCGGGTATTATCGCCACTGACATGACGGCAGGAATCATCGAAACTCGCGCAGACGAAAAACTTGCCTTTATTCCAGCTAATTTCTTTGGCGAGCCCAAGGATGTCGGCAGTCTTGTCGCATTTCTTGCAAGCGACGATGCCCGCTATATAACAGGAGAAATCATCGGGGTTGACGGCGGCATGTTTAAAGTTCAGAGTACGATCGCCCCAAAGAAATGACATACTGTGTTTTTTTAATCACCAAATAAAAACGAAGCCCCGGCGTAATCGC
>DAIOFH010000029.1:0-36663 GCA_036745875.1 Planctomycetota bacterium
TCTGAAATACGGAGGAACGTTGCGACGATGATAAGCCTTGGAGCATCGGAAAAAAATATGGCAATCCGCCGCGCCCTTCCATATACTGGAGAGGCGCGGTTTTTGATAAGTGACCGGATTGCCCATGGTTAGGAAAAAGGTATACCTCGAAACATCCGTCATCAGCTATTTGACCGCCCGGTCGAGCCGGGACATACTCAAGCTGGCGAAGCAGGAAATAACGCGGGAATGGTGGTGCACGAGCCGTTCGTATTTCGACCTGCACGTCTCAATTGCCGTTCTTGATGAAATCAGAAAAGGCGATCCGGAAGCGGCCAAGCGACGGTTGAATGCGGTCGCCGGGTTGCCTGTGCTCGAGACCGGTTCCGATGACGCGGTGGATGTATTGCTCGAGAGGCTGCTTTCTTCCGGAGCGGTGCCTGTGGTGGCGTTACTGGACGCGTATCATATCGCTGTGTCGGCCGTGAATGGCATGGCGTTTTTGCTGACATGGAACTGCAAGCACATAAACAACGCCGAGCGAAAGCACAAAATCGCCACCGTCGTGGCCGACGCCGGGTATAGTGAAGTTGTCATAGCCACACCGGAAGAACTATGGAGGTGACACTATGGAAGAAATGGACCCCATCGAGGAATTGCACGAAGTCCGCAGGAAGATAGTGGCAAAGGCCGGCGGCACGCCTGCCGCTCTTATGCGGTATTTGCGCTCGTTGGAGAAAAATGAAGGCCGAAAACCGGCGGCTGGTACCGAAAAGATGTCCCGTTCTGGAAGCAATAAGCGGCGGAAGGCCGCCGTGCGGTGAAATGCCGGTGTGTTTCGCGGATGCGACTCTGGGGAGTCAGGTGGGTTCGATATTCCACGACGGTGACGCATTCGGACGTGACCGACGAGAAGAATGAGAAAGTTTTGACTACATCCCCCGTGCCTCCGTCGCATGACATCACTCTCTGATGGGGGGATTCGGCAAGCTCTTTTGGGTGCCGGGGAAAGCCGTGTAGAAAAAGGTGCATGGCTGTACCTAAAGACAGCACGGCGATTTTCGGCGCTGGGGGTTGACCGTACAGGTCAACCCCCGGTTTTGAGTGCGCTCGGCAGGACGTATCCGAACGCTTGACTACTGCGCCATATAATATTGGAAGTATATTGTGGCGACGTGGCTGTCTCCTTCTGTTTTGTACAGAAATATCAGTTTTATTTATTGCCTCTCAATGTATCTTATTGGTGGTTTTGACTAATGTTATGATGCATTCCTTCACATGAGCGGGCAAATCCGGCCATGCCTTGACGATGGTCGCGAGATCCTCCGGCAACGCGGTGGTGTAGAGGCAACCGTCCTTCTCGAAACTTGTGTAATACTTGTGTAGGGCTTGTGTAAATTTCGTGGTCTTCTCGTGGTTTTGGCCAGACTGCGATTCACATGGCAATGACCAATCATCATGATTTATGTTTCCTGTAACATCTGAATATTTACCTTGTTGCGTACACGCCAGACCGATGCTTTCGCCATGCAGTCCAATATTTTCCACACCACAGAAAACGCCCAAACTCGTTTCAAGTCCTCTCTTCCGCACCAATTATTAACGCAACTCCTGCTTAATGCAAGACTTGCGTTTTTTATTAGCACCAAAAAACATCCTATTTATCACTACTTCCTCTGTAAATATCTCACTACAAATCAATCATCAATGATTCACCACGATCCATGCTAATTAATACAATCCATGGAGCCGAATACCTATTTCGTAATTCCTAGCGAAACGACCATTTTCAGGGCCTGTTCGACCGTCATCGATGAATAACGAATCTCATCCTGAGGGACCATGATCAGAAAACCGCTTGTGGGATTAGGCGTCGTCGGCACAAAAACGGATATCAGGTTGGAGGGGAGCACCGGCTTCTCATAGTATGATCCGGTCACAAAACCTATGGACCATGTTCCTGTGCGCGGGAACTGGACAAATACGACCTGACGGAACGATGCCCCGTTTTCGCCGAGCAAAGCATGCAATAGCTGTTTCAAAGCAGAATAAATGCTGGAAACAACAGGAGTGTTGGAAAGAAGCCCGTCGGCAAGGCCGAATATCGCCTTCCCCAGCCAACCGGACGCGATATAGCCTACCCCTATCAAAAGCGCCAGCATAATCAACAGCCCCACTCCGGGTATGCCGAAAATAGTCATCTCGGCATACCACTTTGCAGGCAGCAGCGACTTTGCCCAACGGTCGGTGATTTTGAACAGGGCGACTATGATGTAAATAGTAATAAAGGTTGGCGCGATGACCAGAAAGCCTGCCAGCAGATAGCGTCGTATTTTCTTGAATATTTTCATGTGTGTTCCTTTTTCGAGGCGTTGATCAACAACAAACTGCCGCCATTGGTGACGCGCCCCCGTTTCATAACCATACATACTTCTATCGCACCTCTGCAACGGTTCCTCGCACAATAAGTGGGGTTCTACGGCTTACCCAAAAAACAACCGTGAAAACAGACATGATTAAAACGACCTACCAACAGGGGTCATTGTTTTATCATGAATCATTATCAACTATAACCGATAATTGGGCCCACACCACGCTACAAGGCTCTTAATAGAGAAGATAATTACATATTTTATGACCAAGCAACCGAGTATATTACAATAATTAACGATTTTTAACATTTGTGCTTTACTTCGTTATTCATTTTCCCATAATAAGCTTGATTAAATTCCCCAAATATTTTTTAGTATTGAAACCGGCAAAGGAAAGATCCATGAACAGCCAAATTCTGTTTCTACGAAAAGCTGCCTATATTATAGTCACACGACAGATTAGGACCTTTCTCCTCCTGATAGGCATGTTATTTGTCGCCTCGACGGCCGATGCCCTGGAAAACCCCGTTTACGTTTTCGGAACAAACTCACTCGCCCAAAGCATCGGTACAGGTACGGAGAATAATATCGTCGTCAATGTCGCTGATTCCGCATTTGTCTCGCGGCAAAATGGCGACACCGTCATCAGTCTTTACGACTATGCAAACATCACCATCAATAAAAACGCCACGGTCCAAGGGAATGCCAATTCTGGTGGCGGCGGCCACTTTAATAGCGGGCCGAATGTCATAGAATTCAACAGCCACTCCACCGTGACCATACAGAGTGGAGCCGTAGTTCAGCAGCTTGGCAGCACCACCAACGGTGAAGCCATCAACGCCCATGGCTTTGGCAACAATATCGTCAACTACGGCACCATACACAGCGCTAATGGCGCTGCGCTGTGGTTCCAGGACACCTCGACCACCGGCGACTATGCGCTGAGAAACACGGTTACTAATTACGGAACAATCTCCACCGACAAGGGAGATGGATATAACGTGTTCGGCAGCAGCCGCGGCAGCGGCGGCCCGGGTCTGGTTTTCAATAACTACGGCTTGGTTAAGGGTTCACTCCAATTTGGCAACGGAAACGACAGCTTGCTGTTTGGGCCAGGATCGCAAATCACCGGCAACGTCAATGGCGGCGGAGGCACCAACGACCTTACGCTCGACGCCAACGCAGGTCAGTCCGCCACTCTGCAGGGCTCGGTCAAGAATTTCAATTCCATCACCAAAATCGGCGAAGGGAGGTGGGCCATTCTAGGGCAAGTGCCTTCGCAAGGCGGCGGCGAATATCCTCCTTCTCCCATTAACGGCGCGCTCGAGGGCATTGTGAGCCTGACTGTCAAGAATGGCTTGTTGAACATTGTGGGCGCTGCACCCAATTTTGACGGCACTGTTCTGATTGAAGCTCCCGGAACGCTCAGCATTCAGGCCCAAAGCATCAATAAAGCCGGCAGCGTGGAAACCAACGGCCAACTGATTTTTGACCAAGCCTTCAACGATACATATTCTGGCAAAGCCATCACTGGGACCGGATCGGTCACTAAAGAGGGAGGCGGCATGCTGGTAATGTCTCCCCAAAACGACAATACTTACTCAGGCGGTACGTATATCGTGGAAGGCGGCTTGGCAGTTGACAGGGATTCGGATCTGGGCGCTTCCACCGGCGCGGTCATTTTGGGGTCTCAAACATTTGCCGGTCTCTCAACCAACGGCACGCTGCGCTTCGATTCAACCTTCGATTTGGCCTCAACTCGTGCGATTACGCTTCAGGATGGCGGAGGTACCTTCGACACCAATGGCAATACCACCAACATAAGCCAAACCATCTCCGGCACTGGGCGATTGACCAAGGCCGGGGAAGGGACATTGAACCTTTCCGGCAATAATACCTACGCAGGCGGAACCACCGTCACAGGCGGAATTCTTGGCATCAATTCCGACGCCGCCCTGGGAGCATCCGGCTCCCGTTTGGCATTGTACGACGCCACCACTTTGCGGCTGAACGGCGATCTCGGCGCCAACACCAGGCCGGTGACATTGGCGGGCGCTCCCGGATCCTCGATGACCATCGACACCGGCATTTACAGCGGAACCCTCGCCGGGAATGTCGACGGCAACGGTAAGCTGGTCAAGCAGGGGACGGGAACCCTTGCCCTATACGGCAGCAACATTTACCAGGGGGGCACCAGGGTGGAAGCGGGTACTCTCGCCATCAACTCGTCCAACGCCCTTGGCAGCGAAACGAACGCGCTCGAGCTGTACGACAGAACCACACTGCGTCTGGACGGCAATGTATTGATGAACAACCGGCCATTGTAATCGGCGGAGGCCCTATATCTACGCCGTATTCCGTGGTCGTGGATACGCAGCAATTCATGGGAACGTTCAATAACAACATAACTGAAGCGACGGCCGGAACCCGGCTGGAAAAAATGGGTACAGGCGAATTGGGCCTGTATGGTAATAACACCTACAGTGGCGGAACCTGGGTCAAAAATGGCATTGTGGCAGTCCGAGCGCTCTCCGGTCTGGGCAGCGGCAACGTATTCTTGGGCGACCACCTCCTCGCAACCGACGGTGGTACCGGAACCACCAGGGGAACGCTACGCGCCGACGGCGACCTCGATTTCACCGGATCAGGAAAATACATCTCCCTGAACCAGGGTGGCGGCATGATCAACACCGACGGCTTCACCGTCACTCTCGACGAGCAGATGCTGAGGAATGGTTTGACTTCGGCGAACCCGGGTGATTTCCACAAGAGCGGCCTGGGAACGCTGGCATTGCTTAATAACCAATATTATTCCGGCCGCACCTTCATCGACGGTGGCACCCTTCAGCTCGATGCAGTCAATACGAATTCGCCGATGACCAACTCCAAGGGCCTTCTGAACACACCGGAAGTCACCATCGCGGCGGGCGCAAGGCTGGAAGGCCAAGACGTGGTCGGTAACTCGATGAACCAGAAGATCTTCAACGACACCGGCGACGTAAACGTCATCATACCTTCTTCACCCGGCGCCTACACCACCATCATCAACTTCGGAACGATCGCACCCGGCCTGGACCGCTACCACAACTCCTTTGATAACAGGGATACCCACTTCATCCCCTTGACCCTGGCCGGCGATTACCGCGCCATGGGCAATGCGGCCGTGGAGATCCACACCCAGCTTATCGACGATACATCGCAACACGGCACCTTGATCATTGACGGCGTTATCGATCCCCGATCCACGGCGACGGCCGTGCGGGTCATTCACGAGGGCGGGGACGGCGCGACCACGGAAGACGGCATTGAAATTATCCGCCTTCTCGGAAACGGTTCAGCCTACAGCACCACGGAACTACGGGATCAATTGAGATCGAATTTTTACCTGGCTTCGGACTTCCGAGCGCCAGACGGCAAATCTGCAGTGGTTGCGGGCGCGTACTCCTATTACATGGAGGACGACAACGACTTAGTTGATCCGGCCAACTACGGTGGCCTGTTCCTGAGGAATGCCAAGAATACCGACGGCACCAACGTACTCCACCCCGGCACGGGGCTCTACGAATCTTACTCCCTCATACTCGGTTCTCTTACCCGCCTGCCCACCCTCGAACAGCGTGTCGGCCACCGCCTTTGGGTGTTCGGCGGCGAAGTAGCATCCACAGAAGCAACGGCATCGCTGGACAACCAACGTCGTCGTGTCGACGCCGCAGGAGTGTGGATCAAGGCCGAAGGTTCATTATCCAGTTACAAGCCTAGACTCGAATCAAACGGCGACGCCAAGTATGACCTTGATTTTGCCCGGATCAATATCGGCGGCGACATGCCGCTGTTCCATGCCACAGACGGTTCAAAGCTGTTCGGTGGGCTCAACCTGAATGTCGGCAGGGCAAAGGCGGATATCACCTCCTTCCACGGTGACGGCAACATCGATGTCGACACCTTCGCTCTCGGCGGCGCGCTTACCTGGTTCGGTAGCAGGGGCTTCTATGCCGACGCGCAAGGCCGTTACAGCCACTATGACAGCGACATCAAGTCCAAGGTCATTTCTTCATCACCCAAGTTGGTATCCGACAATGAAGGCAACGGCTATGCCTTCAGCCTTGAGCTTGGGCAGTTCTTCGATCTCAACCAAACCTGGTCGCTGACTCCCCAGGCCCAACTGTCATACACTTCGGCAAGGTTCAGCGATTTCAAAGATTCGTTGAACAGTGAAATCATCAGTGCCGACGACTACAAGAGCCTCGAAGGCCGCCTCGGCGTGGCGCTTAACTATGAAAATTGCCACATCGACGGCGCGGGCAATGTGGTGCGCAATAAACTATACGGCCTCGCAAACATGTATCACGAATTCAAAGGTGACGCATCCGTTAACATCTCCACCGTGCATTACAAGAGCAAGCTCAACAAAACCTGGGCGGGTCTCTTCGTCGGCAGCAGCAGGAATTGGCGCAATGACCAACTTTCGGTCTATGGCGAAATTGGCGCACGTTCCAGCACCAAGCATTTCGGCAACGAATATGTCTTGAGCGGCGAGGTGGGATTTCGCATCATGTTCTAATGCAGACACACAAATACAATCAATAAAAGGGCACCCGTTTTGCGGGCGCCCTTTAATTCTTAGCGGCATATTATCCAGTCTTCTTTCCTGCTCGGGCATCGGCGCAACGTTGCATAAATGCCGTTGTCGAGGCATTTACTTTGCCAAATCGCGCCAAGGAAAATGCTTCGACAGGTAGGGCGCTTTTGCCGGTTAGTACCAGCTCCGCCATCGCCCGGCCAATTCCGCCGCATACGGCTATCCCCATACCGGCGCAACCAGCCGCGGCATACAGACCCGGGAAACCGGGTACCGGGCCGAGATTGAACAATCCATCCGGAGTATATGTCGAGAATCCGCTAATATAGTGCGCTATCTCCTGATCGCCCAGATCAGGAAAATGACCGGCAAGCGACTCGACACACCCTTCGAAATTATTCCATCCATCCGGATCCTGGCGGAATGTATAGGAATAGGCATTATCGGGAAGGTCGTGCGGATCAAGCCAGATGCACTGCGGTTCTCGCCACCCCACGATAAGGCTGCCATTTTCCGGCCTGGTATATGCCCGCGCGTCCGGAAGAATGCATATCGGATGACGGGCGGGGAATTGTCTAGGATTGTAGCCCGTTATCCAATACTGGCTCCGCACCGGTGTAAATGGAATCGACTGCTCCAGGGGTTCCAAGAGAAGGTTTGTCCAGGCTCCGGCGGCAAGGATCACTTTTTGGGCGTGAAATTGAACCTTGTCAGTCGCTATACTATACCCGCCCGCCGCCATGGGCATAACTGTCCTTGCCTCGCAGCCAGATACGATTTCAACCCCGCCCTCCCGTGCCGCATTAAGATAGGCCATGGTCAAAAGATATCCGTCGACAAATCCGTCGTCCCGGTACCGGTATGCATTGAGTATCGATCCCGCGTCCAGCCACGGTACCTCCGCACCGACCTTCCGCAGGGTTATCGTCTCGCCGATCACGCCATGGCTGCCTGATACTTTATATGTTTTATCCAAACCACGAGCGCTGTTCCCGGTTGCCGCCACGTGTATCGATCCGACCCGATAGTAGCCGAGAGCTTCCGGTTCGCCTGTAGAGAGTACGTGAATCTGCCGTATCGTTTCCCTGACAAAAGGAATAACCGACGCATACGAACGGGCCAACGATACAAGGGTGGCAGCCTTCGCGGTCGCCCCGTTGACAGGCGTGTTCCGCTCGAGCAATAGAATGTCGCGATGCCCCGCCTGCGTAAGCGAATAGGCGATTGCCGCTCCGGTTACACCACAACCGATGATTATAGTTTGGAAATTTGTTTTCATTTAGTATGTCCAATTACTTTTCGCCCGTGCCTTTACCGTCTGCGCCAGCGGTCTGTTTCCCTCCGCGCCCACCTCGACGCCAGTTCAAAAAGGGTTTTGGCGGCGATGTTTGCAAAAACGATCAAAACGCTCATGGCCGCTGCCGGAGCCGAGTCACCGGCATCGTCCATATTGACGACCGCCACCGACGCCAATTGCAAATCGGGACTGTACAGAAAAACAACGGCCGAAACGGTGGCCATCGAACTGATGAAATAATATCCCGCGATATCCAGCACCGCCGGAAGGCACAACGGCAACGTCACCCTGCGAAACATTACGTAAAAGGGAACGGACAGCGACTCGGCGGCCAGATCGAACTCCCTGTCGATCTGCCGCAGTGCCGCACTGGCGGTCAGGTAGCCGACCGTATAGAAATGGATAACATTGCATAGGACAAGAAGAAGCATCGTCCCGTACAAGGGAAACAGCGGGTTGGGGAGGCTCGTCAACCCTACGGAAAAAGAGGGCTTGTTGAAAAAGAATATATACGAAAGCCCTATGACCAGTCCGGGCAATGCCAATGGAACCAGGGACAGGCAATATGCAGCGCGCCGCAACCATTGGAGCCGCCGGGTTTTTTCGACAAGATAAGCTGTGCCGAACGTTGCGAAAGTTCCAAGAATGGCCGTATAAGCGGCCAGCCTGAGGCTGTTCCAAAACGCCGTATAACCGCCGCCGCCATACTCGCGGAAATTGTAATGACGTAGGGTTGGCATCAGTTTATACGGCCAGACATCGGCAAGAGACGCAAAGATCGACGTGACGAAGACTGTGATGACAACTCCGGCGGCGCAGAGGCAAAAGACAAACAGGACCCTGTCCCGCCAAGTGTTGGCTTTGGGCACCAGTGGGGTCGCTCTGGCGGTGATTGCCCCTGTTTGACGGCGGCGCAACCAATTGTCGGCGACGAAGGCCATAAGGGTCGGCACAAGCATGACGACGGAAATGACTGCGCCCAGGTTGAAGTTTTGCTGTCCTACCACCTGTTTGTAGATATCCGTAGCCAATACGTTGTAATTTCCGCCAAGCACCTTCGGAGCGCCGAAATCGGTGAATACCAGGGTAAAACACACGAAGGCGGCGGAAAGCACCCCGTATTTCACGCCCGGTAAGGTCACGCTCCAGAATATTTCAGGCTTGCCCGCGCCCAGGGCTTCGGCCGCTTCATAAAGCCGCGCATCCGAATTAGCCAGCGCCGTCATGAGAATCATCACCGAGGGAGGGAATACCAGTATGGCTTCCGCAAGGATTATACCTGTGGAACCATACAATCCGATATCAAGACCGAGCCAAGGCAATATCCCGAAAAATCCGGTGGTTACGATGCCTTTGCGGCCGAAAAGGTAGACAAGGGAAATACCCATCATCATGGTGGGGGCAAACAGGGGAAGCATGGCGATCTGTTTGAAAAATGCCTTGCACCTGATCGTCGTTCTGGTCAAGGCATAGGCGAAAACAAATGCCGGCGGCAATGTCGCCAAGGTCGACACAACCGACACATAAAGGCTGTTGTAAAGAGCGGAAGCGAGGGAGGAGGCGGTAAAGAAATGCACGAAATTGGCAAAGCCGATGAATTCGCCGCGGGCGTCGGTCAAACACTTTGAGACAAGCTCGGCCAAGGGAAGAAGTAGGCCCACCGTCATGAACAACAACGACGCAGCTAGAAGACCGGCCTGAATATGCCGGTCGTCAAGGTGCTTCCGGCATGCAACCGTTTCCGTCGTCATGACAGCGCTCCCGCGTCAATAAAACAGACCAGCCTTTCGCGCGGCAGCTTGACTTTGACGCAATCGCCGGCCCTGAGCCGCATCTGCGTCACCTGCAGCGGAGGAACCAACGCTTCGAGGGAAATGCCGCCGACCCTGTTGACAGTCAACCCTCTTAGCGAGAGGCAATAGCCGGAACCTCGAAATTCCATATCGGCGACCCTGGCCATGAAGGTGTTTTCCTCCGGGAAAACATTGCGCTGGATCTGCACGTCCTCCGGGCGTATGGCCAGGGTTGCCGTCGAAGAAGCTGCGGATACCTCGGGGGAAACGAGCATGGTGACGTTGCCGCTTTTGGCCACGCCTTCCTGAAGCTCCCATCCTTTAAGAAAATTCATCGCGCCGATAAAGTCAGCGACAAAGGGCGTCGACGGCAGGCGGTAGATTTCCTCAGGGCTTGCGAACTGGGCAAGATGCCCTTTCGACATCACCACAATGCGGTCGGACATCGTCAGGGCCTCCTCCTGGTCGTGCGTGACCATGATGGCGGTTATGCCCATCTTCTGTTGAAGGCGGCGTATTTCCTTGCGAAGGGACAGTCGCACCTTCGCATCCAGTGCGGATAATGGCTCGTCGAGAAGAAGAAGGGATGGTTCCGGCGCGAGCGCCCGGGCGAGGGCGACACGCTGCTGCTGGCCCCCGGAAAGTTGGGCAGGGTATTTGCTCGAGCAATCGGCCAGGCCGACTAGATCGAGAAGGTGTTTCGCTTTTTTCTCAATCCCGTCCTGGCCCGCCGATTTCTGCCGAATGCCGAACTTGACGTTCTGGAGCGCGGTAAGATTGGGGAAAAGGGCGTAGGATTGGAAGACAATCCCGATGCCCCTTCCGGCAGTCGGCGTGTTCGTCATATCGCAGCCGCCAATATGCACCATGCCGCGCTCGGCCGTTTCCAGGCCGGCGATGACGCGTAGGAGCGTGGTTTTCCCGCATCCAGACGGGCCAAGTATGCAAACAAACTCCCCCTGCGCTACATCGAGGGACACATCATCCAATACCGCTGTCCCGCCAAAGGATTTCGCCACCTCGCTTACGGAGAGAAACGCATTCGTGGAAGCGCTCGACATTGGCGGCTTTATGTTTTTGACTGCTATCATCATTTACCTGCTTTCACTTTTGCCGTCATAGCGTTTGCTCCATTCGGCGAGAACGATGTCACGGACATCCGAAGCGGCATCAAGATCATTGTCGATGATCAGGCTGCGCGGATCAGCAGGATAGCCCTCGGGAGCGCCAAGGCCGGTATCGATGGAAGTGATAGGATAAATATTGGCGTATAGCTTCATGATGTCCTGCGATATGGCGAAGTCGAGGAATGTTTTGGCCGAATCCTTTATCGCGGCCTTTTTGACCAGCGCGTTTGCCTCGAGATCCCAGCCGGAGCCTTCCGCCGGCCAGATCGTTTCCACCGGCTCGCCTTTGCTTTTTTGCTTCAGGCCGCGGTACCCGAACGATATGCCAATGATGCACTCCCCCTGCCCGGCCATTTTTGCCGGTTTGGATCCGGAGTGGGTATACTGCATCATGTTTCCGTGCAGCTTATCGAGATAAGTCCAGCCCTGTTCTTCGCCCATGATTTGCAGTATCCCCGATACGGTGAGATATCCGGTGCCGGAACTGGCGGGATTCGCCATGACGATAAGTCCCTTGTACTCCGGCCGGACCAGGTCCGCATAACTCTTGGGAAGGGGAAGACCGCGTTCCTCCAGTTCGATCGTGTTGACGATAAAGCCCGTTTCCCATGCCTTGATCCCGACCCACGAAGGCGTTTCGGCCGCGTCGCGGAACATGGCATCCACCTTTTCAAGGTTCTTCGGCGAGTATGGCTCCAGGGTGTTTTCGTTTTTCGCTTTTATGAGGCTGGTGGCGGCAAGACCCCAGATGACATCGGCCTGGGGGTTTTCCTTTTCCGCCAGGAATTTCGCGGTGATTATCCCGGTGGAATCGCGCACGACCTTGACGGGAATATCGGGATGTTGTTTTTTGAACAATTCCAGATAGGCAGGGTATTCGTCGTCCTCCAGGGCGGTGTAGACGACGAGCGCCTCGCCGGCCTCAGGAAGGCAGAAATTGGAGGAAACGAAAAGGGCTGCCATAATCAGCAAACAGTGTTTCAGAATTTTCATACATGCCTTTCTTCTAGTATGCATTGCCTATCGAAGGGAAATGCCCGCCGCCATACTTGGCGCTTTTTCCAGAATTTTGTTGAGCGTCGGCTCCGTGCGGCGAATTGCCCTTAGGCCGGGTAGGACATCCTCCATGAGGTTGTCCTCCACCACTTCAATCATCTGCGGCAAGGCAGCGACCGATTCCATCACCAGATCCGCGCCGGTGCTCAGCATCGTTTCCAACGCCGTTTTGTGCATGGATGCGATTTTATCAGTCGGCAAGGCACCCGCTTGCTCCATGGACATTCCGAACATGTTGCCGGTCACGGTCACTCCGGCGCTCCAAACCCCGGCATTGACGCCGGCCCTGACATCGGAGAGAGTGTCGCCGATATTGACCACGCTGCTTGGCGGAAATACATCCAGCGCTTCCATGCAGTGATAAATCATCCAGGGGCGGGGGCGGCCGGCCGACACCTCGGCGGCCGAGCAGGTAAAGTCGAAGCTGATCCCCCGTTTGGCGAGGATGTCGACGAGCAGTGTCGTCATGGGCCGGTTGTATCCTGTGGTGGCTGCGACCTTGATGCCCATTGTCCTTAATGCATCAATCGCCTTCGCCGCGCCGGGAATGGCGTCGGCAAAACGCGGAAGCGCCTCCAACTGGAGAGGGATGAATTCCTCGAAAAGCGAATCAACGTCGACGGAGCTCCATTCCCGCCGGTGTTTCCTTCGCCATTGCGAGGCAATTGAAGGCATGCCGAGCATTTCCTTGATATGGTCGCGCTTGTGCATACCCATGGGAACCCGCGCCTCGTCCTCGCTGGCAAACACACCATGCCTCCTGAACAGTTCACAAAAAGCGCCGGCCGGTGCCCTGCTTCCGAAATCGACCACTGTTCCCGCCAGGTCGAAAACAACGAGGGTAATCATTTTTTTTGTCATGGATAATCCATCCTTAAAAAATCATTCATTCACCATGCATTGCCAACTGTTCAACCGGGTTCAATTCCACATCCAACGCCGCCAGCGCCCGGCGAACGGCTGCTACGAGGGAATAAATGTCGGTAAGATCTATATGGCCGATATTTCCCACGCGAAATACTTCCGCATCACCTACTTTCCCCGGATAAATGACAAATCCGTCGTTCCGTAGAAGGCTATAAAAGCCGGCAAAATCAAAGGCTGGGTGGTCGGGATAGAGATAGGACGTGATGATCCAACCCTGGTCCTGTTCGGCCAGGTATTCCGTAAACCCCAGCGTCCGCATCTCCCGTCGCAGAACTTCATTGTTTCCCTGATAACGCTGCATTCGCCCGAGGTAGCCGCCCTCCATCTCGTGTTCGAACAGCGCCTGACGAAAAGCGAGGATGGCCTGGGTGGGCGGGGTGAAGCGGAATTGCCCGTTCCTGCGCATGTCTTCATGCTGCGCATAGAGATCGAGGGAGAGACTCCGTGAATTCCCATTGCATTCCGCCAGCTTCTCTCGCCGTGCGATGACAAATGAAAAGCCGGGTACGCCTTCGATGCATTTGTTCGCGGATGATATGAGCCAGTCGATATGCCAGTCCAGCATTCTGATGTAAGCCGCGCCAAAACTGGACATCGCGTCCACGATGAAGGAACGCTTGTGCCGGTGCACGACTGCACCGATATGGTCGATCGGATTGAAAAGCCCGGAGGTAGTTTCGCAATGCACGACCGCGACATGGGTGATGGCGGGATCGCCCGCCAGTCGTCTGTCGACTTCTTTAGCGTCCGCAACGTTACGCTCTGAAAAAGTGACGACGTCGGACTGCATGCCCATTGCCCTGGCCATCTCGGCCATGCGCCTGCCGTAGGCGCCGTTGGCAACGACAAGCAGTTTACCTTCGCGCGGGACCGCCGTCCCAAGGGTCGCTTCCACTCCCATGCTGCCGCAGCCCTGCATCAGTATCGCCTCGTACGATTCGGGCGGCACCTCAGCAAGTTTGAGCAGTCTTTTTTTTACGTCACACACGACGCCGAGAAACTCCTCGTCCCGCGCCCCCAAATCGCGCAGCATGGCCTGCTTCACGGTCGGGCTGGTCGACAGCGGCCCGGGAGTGAAGAGCAGGCTGTCGCGCCACTGCGAACTTCTGTACATACGTTTACCCTTTCATCAATTTTTTCTTGCGACAATTGATTAATGGGAGAAACGTATACCGCCGAATTGTTGGGATATTGTGAGGGGAATGTTTGTTTTATATTTTGCTTACAGTTTTTTGTCCGCTTCCACAGGTATGAAATCAAAAGACGTCACGTCGAACAGTCCCATATCGGTCAACTTTATCTCGGGGACGACTGCCAGCGACATGAAACACAGGGTCATGATCGGCTCCACCCCGGTGCTGATGCCGAGTTCGCGGTGGGCAAGTTCATGCAGGCTGACAAGCTTCTCATCCACCCACTCGCCGGTTTGGTCCGTCATGATGCCACCGATTGGCATGGGCATGTTTTCGACCACCTTCCCGTCCTTCACCAGAACTATGCCTCCGTTTTGCCCGATCAGGCTCCGCACGGCGAAGGCGATGCTCGCGTTGTCCACCCCGACGGCGATGATGTTGTGGGAGTCATGGGCGACGGACAAGGCAACAGCGCCATGCTTGATCCCATATCCCTGCAGAAGTGCGACAGCCACATTACCGGTCATTTGATGGCGCTCGACAACCGCGACCTTTACGATATCCTGACGGGGATCGTAGACGAAATCGCCGGAAGGTCCCCGCGTAATGGTCGCGGTCCGCTTGGAGGTGACGACGCCGCCGGGATTGATGCCGATGACATAGACCCGGTCGGACTTGAGATTCATCTTCAGCTTGTCCTCGGAAAAATCCTTCACGTGAAAACTGCCGGTGACTGACGAGCTGCTGAATTTGTTGATGGATGGCAGATATGCACCGTCACGGGCGACCTCGCGACCACGAATAAACACCCGCCGCACCTTGAAATCCTTCAAATCGTCCAGCAGGACGATATCGGCGCGAAGCCCCGGAGCAATCGCACCGCGATCATAAAGCCGGAAACACTCGGCCGCGTTCAGGCTCGCCATTTGAATGGCGGTGACGGGATCGAGGCCTTCTTCGATGCAAATGCGAAGATGATCGTCCAGGTGCCCGAGTTCCAGCATGGTTTTCGGCTGGCGGTCGTCGCTGCAGAGGAGGCAGCGACGGCTGTTCCTCTGGGTAACGCCCTTGAGAAGGTTGCGGAGGTCATGGCAGGCGGAACCCTGCCGGAGAAGGACGTACATGCCGCGGGAAATGCGGTCAAGCATGGCTTCGACGGTGGCGCACTCGTGGTCGGTGTGGATTTGGGCCGACGCATAGGCGTTCAGGTCCATGCCTTTGACGGAAGGGCTGTGCCCGTCTATGAGCTTGCCGGATTTTTTCCCTACCATCAGCTTGTCCAAAACGCCGTCCTGTGCGCTGATGACTCCGGGATAATCCATGAATTCCCCGAGGCCGATGATGCGCTCGTCCTTGAGCGGTTCGGTCATGGCCGCGGCGTCTATGGTTGCGCCCGAATGCTCGAAAGGGGTGGCGGGCACGCAGGAAGGCAGCATGAATTTTATATCCAACACCGTCCCTGCGGCGGCGGTCAGCATGTATTCGAGGCCGTCCCTGCCGCAGACATTGACGATTTCGTGCGGGTCGGCAATGATGGTGGTGCCGCCGTGGGGCACCAGCAATCGGCCAATCTCCTCCGGGCTGACGTAGGAAGATTCGATATGTATGTGGCTGTCGATGAAGCCTGGCGCTGCGTACTGTCCAGCCGCGTCTATTATTTCTTTGCCCTCGTACCCCCCCACCCCCGCAATCATATCATCCGAGAGCGCGATATCGCCTTTGACAATGGCGCCGCCATAGACGTCCACGACATTGCAATTCCTGATGACCAGGTCCGCCGGGTGGCGGCCCGCCGCCACATCAATAAGTTTCTTGAGCATTGCCTTGTCCATAGCGATTCCTCTCTATTCTCGTTGTACTCCAAAATACATCTATGGTTGGCCAATTGCAAAGTATTAATTATCGAAACGGTTTGATAAGAAAATACTATGAAATGCGTTCCTTTGATTCGCGACGATGTCATCCGGCACGGTGCGCCATCCCATCAAAAGCAAAATCTATCCTTCTCTGAGTTCCATATGCAACTATAAATATATTCATTCCATGGATAGGATTGACATTTTTATTTCGTTTATTGACAAATAACTCAATATTTCGTACCATATTCACAAAATTAAAATATATACATTAGCATTAGTGGGGTTCGTTATTTATTTTTTAAGTTGCATATGCAACTATAATAATACAAAGTGAATTGCCAGTGCGGTGTTTTGACCCGGTTCGGAGCGAAAGAAAATGATGGCTAAAATATCCCCCTCCTATGCACTTATGTCGCTAATTCTGTTATTTTCACCAGCTTCCGCCGCTGACGGTCGGTCGCAGGTAGTCCCCGCTGTCAATGCCGCGAGAGTCACCCTCCTGGACAAGTCACAGCCCAAAACTTTTGTCGGCGTTGTCGAGGGCGCGGAAACGGTCGCCATAGTCGCCCGCGTGGCGGGGACGCTCCTCAAGGTAAACTTTCGCGAGGGCAGCGAAGTCGCCGCCGGCGACGTCCTTTATGAAATAGAAGACACCATCTACGCCGCCAAGGTTGATATTGCCAGAGCCCTTATCGAACAGACGGAAGCCGATCACGACCTCGCCATCCACGAGCACGATCGTTCGGTCGAGCTCCTGCAGTCCAAGGCCATCCCGGAACAAAGCTTCGACATGACCCTCAGCACGCAAAAACTGAAGAGAGCGAAAGTCGCTGAAGCGCGCGCCAATCTCGTCCTGGCCGAACACGACCTCGAGCACTGCCGCATCGTTTCCCCCATCTCCGGCAGGATCGGCGAAAAGGTCTACAGCGAAGGAAACTACATCACGCCGGAACTCGGGAACCTTGCGACAGTCGTCCAATATCAACCGATCAAGGTGCAGTTCTCCATGAGCGAGAGCGACTTTTTCCGCTATTTCAGCACCCACGACCAAATGCGAAACGCGGAACTCACCATCCACCGCGCCAACGGCCAGCGCTACACAGGCAGAACGGAGCCTGATTTTGTCGCCAACAAGGTCGATTCCAAGACTGACACCATCACCATACACCTTAAATGCGACAACCCGAACGACCAATTGCTGCCGGGCGGTTTCGTGCAAATCCTGCTGGCGGAAAAATTCGACAACCCGCTCCCGTCCGTTCTCGCCTCCGCGCTGATGACGGACGGCAACGAGCATTATGTCTACGTTGTCGGCGACAACAACGTCATCGAGAAACGGACCGTGGTTATCGGAGACCTCGTCTTCACGCGCCAGGTCATAACGGAAGGTCTCGGAGAAGGCGAAGTTGTCGTCACGGGCGGCCTGAACAAGGCGACACCCGGCGACAAGGTAAATCCTTCCTTCAGCGATTTGTAGTCAGGAGAAATACATGTTTTCCGCGATATTTATCCGCCGCCCGCGCCTTGCCATCGTCATTTCCCTGTTTTTCCTGTTAGCCGGCGGCATGTGCGCCTTTATGCTGCCGATCTCCGAATATCCGCAGGTCACACCCCCGACCATCATGGTGATGGCGAACTATCCCGGCGCCAGCGCCAAGGTCATCGCGGACACCGTTGCCGCACCGATAGAGTCGGAGGTGAACGGCGTCGAAGACATGGTCTATTATTCTTCCAACTCCAATAACAACGGCTCCTACGAATTGATTCTCACTTTCAAGGCCGACGTCGACGAGGATATGACGCTCGTCAACGTCAACAACGCGGTCAAGCGGGCGGAACACCAGCTGCCCACAGAAGTCGTCAACAATGGCCTTATCGTGGTCAAACGCTCGGCAGACATGGCCATCGTCCTCACCTTCCAAAGTTCAAACCCGGAACATGACAACCTCTTTATCAGCAATTACGTCAGCATCAACGTTCAGGACGCCCTCACCCGCATCGACGGCGTCGGCCAGGCGGTCATCTTCGGCGAACGCAAATACAGCATGCGCGTCTGGCTCGACCCCCACCGCATGCGGGCAATGGACATAGGTTATGGAGAAGTCGCCGCCGCCATCTCCAGCCAGAACGTGCAGGCCGCCACCGGTTCGGTCGGCAACGAACAGTCAAACAGGTATATGCAATTCAAGATCGACACAAAAGGAAGATTGCTCACGCCGGACGAATTCGCCAACATCGTCGTCCGCGCCGGCGACAACGGCCGTTTGGTAAAGTTGAGGGATATCTCCCGCATAGAACTCGGATCGGAAAACTACAACGGCATCAGCCGCAAGGACGGCCAACCCGCCGTCACCCTCGCCGTTTTCAAACTGAACAACGCCAACGCCCTGGAACTCGTCGATACGGTGAAATCGGAATTGGCCCGGCTGGGCGCTAATTTCCCGGACGGCCTGACCTGGAATACCAATTACGATTCCACCAAGTTTGTCCGCGTCTCCATGCGGGAAATCGTGCAAACGCTGATCCTCACCTTTATTCTCGTCGTCATCATCACCTTCCTGTTTCTGCAGGATTGGCGGGCGACCCTTGTGCCGACCCTCACCATTCCCGTTTCACTGCTCGGAACATTCATATTCCTCTATATCTTCGACCTCAGCATCAACACCCTCACCATGTTCGCCCTGATCCTGGTCATCGGCTCCGTCGTGGACAGCGCGATCTGCGTGGTCGAAGGCTGCGCTCGATTAATCCATGAGGAAAAACTGACCCCTCTGGATGCCGCCATGAAGACGATGGAGCAGCTGTCCGGGGCTCTCATCGCATCGACCTTCGTTGTAGTGGCGATCTATCTTCCGATCGCCTTTTACGGCGGCATGGTCGGCACGATCTATACGCAGTTCGCCGTCACCATGTGCGTGGCGCTGGTCATTTCCACCATGAACGCCTTGACCCTGAGTCCCGCACTCTGCGCCATCATCATGCGCGACATCGGCGAACCTAAAGGATTTTTCAGGTGGTTCAACAAGGCTGTCGACGGCACTAGAAACGGGTATATGTATTTCGCGGGCATTTTGTCCAGGCGTCTCGGTCTCACGGGGCTGTTGTTGGTCGTCATGCTGGCGGGGAATTACTACCTGTTCAAATCCATGCCGTCGGCGCTCCTGCCCGGCGAAGACAAGGGTGCAGTCCTCTGCGACGTCATCCTTCCCCCCGGCGCATCGCTCGCAAGGACGGACGCTGTTCTGGACCAGCTGACGGAAATCGCGCGAGGCATACCGGGCATTGCCCAGATTCTCACCATCCCGGGGCAAAGCCTGACCGCCGGAGAGGGAGAAAACCTCGGCCAGGTCGTCCTTGATCTCGAGGATTGGGATCTCCGCACAACGCCGGAAAAACAAATCGGAAACATCCAGCGGCTGATAGCCGAACGTTGCTCGGAAATCGCCGATGCGTCCGTTACCGCATTTGTGCCGCCGGCCATCATGGGCCTGGGCGCGACAGGCGGCGTCACTTTTTCCCTTATGGCCACCGGCAACCAGACGCCGCAGGAACTGTCGCAGGTCGCAAACCATCTGCTTGGCAAAATCATGGCGACGGGGAAAGCTATTTACGCTTTTACCTCCTTCGACGCCAACACCCCGATGCTCCATCTCGAACTTGACCGCGACAAGGCGGAGGCGATGAACGTGCCCGTCAGTTCCGTCTTCAGCACCCTGCAGTCGCAACTTGGCTCGATCTATGTCAACGACTTCAACATGTACAGCAAAACCTTCCAGGTCAAGATCCAGTCCGCTCCGGAGTTCCGGGAAAACATCAATGCCATTTCCCAGCTCCATGTCACGTCGAACAACCAAACATCCGTGCCTATAACAGCTCTCGCCAATGTCGACTGGGCGCTCGGACCTAGACAGGCGGAACGTTTCAACATGTTCCAGTCGGCTTCCATCAACACCCAAAGCATTCCATCCATCAGTTCCGGGCAGATGATGGGGATCGTTGATGATATTGTCAAAAGCGAATTGTCCAACGAGTATCAGATAGACTGGACCGACATGAGCTACCAGGAAAGCCGGAATACAGGGCAAATCGTCTGGCTGATGGTGCTGGCGCTACTGTTTGGCTACCTGTTCCTCGTGGCGCAGTATGAAAACTGGGTTATGCCCATCCCTGTGTTCCTCTCTGTCGGAACGGCCACCATAGGCGGCATGCTGGCGCTGAAAGCCTACGGACAGGCGTTGAATATCTACTGCCAGCTCGGCCTTCTCATGTTGGCAGGGTTGACAGCCAAGACCGCCATCCTTATGGTTGCGTATGCCAAGCAGGAGCGTGACGATGGCGCGTCATTGTACGATGCCGCCATCACCAGCATGCGCATCCGCTTCCGCGCCGTCATGATGACCGGGCTCTCCTTCGTCATCGGCGTCGCACCAATGGTGGTGGCGACGGGTGCGGGTTCCGGCAGTCGCCGTGCGATAGGGCAGACGACTTTCTGGGGTATGATAGCAGCCATGGTTTTCGGCATGATCATCATTCCCGGCCTCTATGTCCTTTTCCAGGGGGCGGGAGAATATGCCATGCGCAGGCTGCGCATCTACTTCCTCGTCAAGCCGGGGCATTACAGCCGAAGGGTGGTTCTCAAGAAGAAGTGACGACAGGAGTCGCCGATGAAACCGGGAGTAGTGGACATTACCAAGATTCTAGCGATTGCCTATCGACGGCTTCTGATGTTTTATTCCCATGAGCTGCAAACCATCGGCGTCAAGTCCGGGCATATGATGTATATCTGCTGCGTATGCGACAATCCAGGCTTTTCCCAGGACCAGATATCCTCCTTCCTCCATGTCGACAAAAGCACGGTCGCCAAGGCGGTGAAGGAGCTGCTTTCCGGAGGCTATATCACCCGTTCCCCCAACCCCGAGTTCAGGCGCGAATATGCCATAATGCCAACGGAAAAGGGAAAACGGACGGCCAAGAAAATCGACGAGATCAAACTAAAGGGACATGCCTTCATCACCAGCCAGATGACGGACATCGAGAGCGAACTGTTCAGGATGCTGCTTTTGAAGTTGCCTCTGTGACGCAGCGGGATGAAATCATCTGGTGCAATACCACAGAGCCGTCAGTACGAGTATAAACGCCACATTGATGACGGTAAAAACCGCCAGGTAGCGGCCTTTATTGCTGCAGGAGCGAATGTAGAGCTTGTAGGAAATCAAACTGGCCATGGAAGCGATAAGGGTGCCGCAGCCGCCGACGCTGACACCGGCGAGAAGGCTATAGGGTTCGGTCGCAAAGTTCGAGAGCAAAATTGCCGCAGGTACGTTTGAAATGACCTGGCTGGCCAACACGCCCGCCAGATAGGCGTCAGGCTCGGTTATTGAAACGAGGACCGCTTCCACCGCCGGCATGCCTCTGAGATTCCCGACAAAGACAAAAAAGCCGATAAAAGTAACAAGCAGCGCATAATCCACCTGCTGTGCGAGGTTCTTTCCCTTGGAAATCATCACCAACACGGCTATGCCAAAAACCATGCGGTAATCCAAGACATTGAAGATGCCAAGAAGCGCCAGAAAAAACAGGACGGCGTATAGGCTTATTTGCCTGCCGTCAATCACCGGCAACACTTTTCTCGGTGCGGTAATCGGGCGTTTCCCCGCAAAAAAACAGAGGGCAAACAAAAGTACGCCGCCAAACAGGCATATCGGGGCGACTGTCCGCAAAAACGGCGCCAGCCCCATTTGGAACCGGGAAAACAAATACAGGTTTTGCGGATTGCCGACGGGAAAAAGCGCGCTGCCGACGTTCGCCGCCACCGTTTCCAGCACCACCGGCAGCAGCGGATCAACTCCCGCTTTTCGGTACGCGATAAGGGTCATCGGCACAAAGACAATAAGGGCGACGTCGTTGGTTATCAACATGGATGAAAAAAACACGCATGCCACCATCTTCATTAAGAGCGGTCGGGTATCATGTGAGCTCCGCACCAGCTTGACGGCGACCCAGTCGAACAGCCCAGACAACATAAAACCACCCGACGCCACCATCAAACTGAAAAGCGCCGCCAGCGTTTTATAATCGATATATGATGCATATGCCGACAGCGGCTGCCGGGAAATGACCGCCGAGACGACAGCCAACCCCAATGCAATCCACATGACCGAGTCTTTCGCCACCACTTCGCGAAAGTAACGCTTCCAGGATAGAGGCCGAGATAAAGGAAGCCGCTGGCTTTCCTTATAAAATCTGTTTGAAGCGGACATCGCACGCTCTTTTATCAATAATTTGCGGTAGTAGGAAAATGGGATCAGGCTTGAAACGGCCTTCTGTCACCTCTCGCGCACGACTATCTGCATGGGAAAGGAAGCGTTGGACAGAAATTCCGCTGCATCTTTCAGCCAGCGCTTGGCGTCCTGCGGATATCCAGCAGTCGGCTGCAGGTTATCGATGCGTGCGCAGAACCAGTCGTTCAACTCCTGCATCAGGCGTTCCCTCGCATATTTCGCCGCCATGCTTGCGAGTGCGGTCATAAAGGAAAAACGGTCGGCCTTGGCGCAAAAATGCAGGGTGGCGGCCCCTTCATCAAGACGAAGGCGATATTCGGAAACATCCTTGCCGCTTTCCAGCGTGTCTATCCACACTCCGGGAAAAAGATGCGACAGATAAGGAAGGTAGTCGTTTCTCCCCCCCTGCTTGTCGATCCAGACTTCAAGACCGTATTTGCCGAATTCGTTGACCAGGCGGACAAGGTGTGAGCCGGTTTCGCCGAGAAGTATCTGGTTCTTGTTTTGTCCCGCGTCTATTGCCGCATTGATCGCCGACGGATGTAATGCCTTGCACTGCAGCAGCCTGATGGAGACCCCGACCCTCCGCATTTCGGAGGATAAGGCCTTTTGTCTTTCACCGATATCGTCACCGTCACACATAACCGGGAAAGGCCGTCCCGAATTCTCATGCCACGGGCACTCGCGAGGAGAGGATTCGAGATCCAGCCAGGGCAGGTATTGCTCAGGATCGCAGTTGTCGGCGCAGGCGAGAAAAACGGCGACGCCCATCTCCAACGCCTGCAGCCCCACCGCAGCATGCACTACCTTGCTGTCGGCGACGAGAAGCCGCGCATCTTTTTTGGACGGCTTGCCGCAAACGGCCGACGCCAGTTCCAGCCACAGCGTATCAGCTTTTCCCTGCCAGTGATCAGGCACCAAAAAAGCTGTGGACGCCGTCACCAAAGGCCCAAGCATGGGGCCAAGCCCGGCTTCGTCAATACCGGCAAATATCATAGGAAAATCCCCGCGCCAATGCCGAGCACTCCTGCCAAAATTCCCAAACCTTCCAGGGAACACAGCAGATACACCGGATCCATCCTCCGGCCGATGGCGCTTTTCAGAAGTTCGCCCGCGGACAACGGCACCAACGCGAGCAGAAAAGCATAGATAAACCAGGCAATAGTGGCAGCGGAAAAGACCGCCAAAGCGCCGGCCGCCACAAACAAGGTCAATGATGCAATGGCCAGCGCGCTTTGAGCATATCCTACCGTCTTGGCAATGCCCCAGTGCACCGGAAGCGTCCCGATCCCCATCAGATGGTCATTTTCCCGGTCATAGAGATCGCGGATCAATATTCTCCCCGCCACAAGGAAAAAGGTAAAACCAAGCCCGGCCAAAGCGCCACAGGGAAATATTTCCAAACTCCCGACCAGAATCGGTCCGGAAACGGCCAAAGTCCAGCCTATGGCGGTGGTCACTATACGCCCGCCGGGGGCCTGCCGCAGCCGGGCGATAAAAGAAATTTTCTCCACAGCCAGGCGTGAATGAGCCAGAGCGGCGATAATCGCCACGAAGAAGATAATAGCATTGCCTGTTTGCCAGCCAAGCGCCAAAGCGAGAAAAGCGGCACTCCAGGCGCATATCAGTAAAAAGGTACGGTTGCGGTTATAAAAGGGATCGATGCCGGAAAAGGTCCGGAGTTCCGGATTGTCAGGAACGCGGCGATTGATGATATGGGCGAAGAAAACATAGCAGCCGGCCGCGAGCGCCAAGAGCCAATCGAGACGCAGATATGCCAGAGCCTGGACCGCGATGGATAGGCCCACCGCAGAAATCGCGGTCAACAGCCTGCTTTCCAAGAGGATGCGCAACACCAGGCGAATCATACCGCCAAACGAGTTCTGACCCAGTTCGGACAGCCGGTCGACGACTGCCTGGGTGATCCAGGCGGGAGTGCTGGCGCCAGCCGTTACGCCGACAGAGGAGAAATCGACAAAGTCGCCGGGTTGAATTTCAGCAGCGGTTTCGACGAGAAACACCTTCTTTCCGGCGCTTCTCCCGACATCTGCGAGACGGCCGGTATTGGCGCTGTGCTTACCGCCGACGACAACCAACGCATCCACTGATTCCGCCAGTTGGCGCACTTCCGCCTGGCGCTTGTGGGTGGCGCTGCAAATGGTGTTTTTGACAGTCACCTCCGCATGGCGCTCACGCAATCGCCGCGCTATCGCGTCGAAAACATCCGGTTCAAAAGTGGTCTGCGCCAGAAGGAAGATTTTTCCGGGAACAGACAGGGCGTCCGCATCTTCCGGCGTGGATACGACACGGGCATTGTCGCCCGCCGAACCGAGAAGCGCGGTTACTTCCGGATGTCCGGAGTCTCCCGCGACCACTACGGCAAACCCGTCTGCGGCGGCTTGTGCGGCAAGACGCTGGTTGGCAGCCACATACACGCAGGTGGCGTCGACAATGCGGCAACCCGCATCAAGCAGGGATGCGCGCTCGGCAGGATGCAGGCCGTGGGCACGTATCAGGACGGGGCGGTCGCCGGCTGGCATGCAATCCGCCGGGAGCGTCTTGACGCCGCGCAGCTCCAGAAGGCGGACCGCCTGATTGTTGTGAATGATCGGGCCGAGGGAATGAACGCCATCATGCTTTTCCGCCGCGTCGATAGCGGTGCGCATGGCGTTCTTGACCCCGGCGCAGAAACCGGCCGATTCGGCGACAACTACTTTCATCGACTAACGCCCATTCATTGCGCTATTCGTTTGAGCGGCGTCAGGTCAAGGCGGCGTAAACGATGGATGATTTCGTCCCGCAAGTCCCCGGACAACCGTAGTTCCGGTTCGATTGCCGCCAGCGCAGCGTCAAATTCGAGACCCTGGACGACGAGGAGGTACACTCCCTTATAAAAGGCGGAGGCATTGGTATCGGACAAGACCACCGCCGCCGCCAGCCCGGCCGGGCGGAGACGCAGGTTGTCCACGACGCGCAAAAACTGTTCGGCGCTGTCGTCGGTCAAAGTCTCCTCATTCGCGAGGAACAGTTGCGAATTAAGGAGCGCGGCGTTTGGAAGTGATTGTTTGCTGCCGTAAAGATACAGTAAAGGGGTACCGTTCGGCAACAGGCCAAGCCGTTCGTCCTCGGCATCCGCCGCAACAAGCCAATACAACCCGTCACGGTAAAATTCCAGACCGTCTATTTCAGGCAAAGGCAGGCTGGCAGCTTCCGGCAACTGTGGGTCGGCGACAGCCAATGCGCCGGTTTCGTCCGGTTGGGGGCCTGCCGGATCAGGCTCGATGGTTGGTTCAGCCTGGACTTCCTCTTGAACCGGCTCAACTTCAGGCACCGGGATAGCCTCCGCAGGATCGACCTGGATATAGGCTATCTGGTCGCCTACCGGTTCCGGCACGAAAAATTCCTGCGGCTCGGCGGGCGGCACCACGAGTTCGTCAGAAGGGCTTTCCAGCGTTTCGGGAACCACTGGCTCTTCCACAGCAGGTTCCTCTGCCGGGGCGACAACGGGTTCTGGATCCGATTCGACCTGCACGGGTGCGTCTTCCGGCGTTTCGACAGGCATATCCTCGGTTGGCGTTTCGGTTTGGATATCGGCAGGGGGCTCTACGACATCGACTACAGGTTCGGTTATTTGTTCCGGCGGCGTCTGTTCGGCAGGCAGCGCATCCACCACGGGAGCCGGCTGAGTCCACTCCTGCTTTTCGGCGCCCGGTCCATCCAAAGATATCTGTGTGGTTCCGCCGTCGGCAAATCGGGACGAATCAAAGGTCTGGCGCGGCACAACAGACGACCAGATAAAAATAGCTATGACAACCGCAAGGATATGTGCAGCCAATCGTACCTTAATGTCAATTCTGCTACGCATGGACAATCTCCTGAGTAGGGCATACTTCCTAGTCTATCATACTGTAAAACCAAACGCTTGTGAACCCGATTTATGGCGAATCGACTTCAACTGTTCGGTTGGTTTTGCCGGTGCAATACACTTGACGCTTGTCGGGACAACTCCTAGAATCGCCATTTACAGCTACAAAACAAGGATTATTTTCCCGGCATGCGCTATCCAAGGAACAACCATGAAATACAAGGCAGCCTTATTCGATCTCGATGGAACCCTCCTCGATACCCTTGACGACCTCGCGGACAGCATGAACGCCGTCCTGGCGTCATTTTCCATGCCTCCCCACCCCAGTGCGCCATACCGCTACTATGTCGGCGACGGCATGGAGAACCTGGCCAGCCGTGCCGCGCCCGAGGGCACGGACGACGTCACCATAAAAAAAATGGCGGCGAAAATGGGGGAGATCTACAAAGCGAACTGGGACAAAAAGACCAGTATCTATCCTGGGATCGTCGAGCTTCTGGACAATCTGGAAAACAGGGGGGTTCAGCTGGCAGTACTTTCCAACAAGCCGGACCTCTTTACACAGCTCATGATCAAACATTATTTCGGCGAATCACGCTTCTGCAAGGTTTTCGGCGCACGCGAAGGAGTGGCGAAGAAACCGGATCCCGTTGCCGCCCTTGAAATTGCGGACGCCTTGTCGATCGCCCCTGCGGATTTCCTCTACTTCGGCGACACCAACACGGATATGCAAACCGGCGTCGCGGCAGGCATGTTCACCATCGGCGTCACCTGGGGATTTCGTCCCAGGAAGGAACTCGAGGACTCGGGCGCCATGGCTATCATCAACCACCCCCTGGAAGCGCTCTGCTACCTGGATTGAGGCAATGAAGCCACTCCTTCTTCTGCAGACTGGCCACGCACCGGAGGCGACTGCCCGGATCTGCGGCGATTTCGACGCCATGTTTATTCGCCACGGCAATCTGACTGGCAGCGAACTGGCGCGAATCGATGTCAGTTCAGGGGAATCCCTTCCCGAGCCCGGCGAATTCTCCGGCGTCATCATTACCGGGTCATTGTCAATGGTTACGGACAAGCTCGACTGGAGTGAATATGCCGTCGGCTGGCTGCGCAAAGCGGCTTCAGGTAAAATACCCCTGTTTGGCGTCTGTTACGGCCACCAACTGCTTGCCCATGCCTTCGGTGGTACGGTGGGATATCTTGGCGACGGCCCCGAAATGGGTTGTTTTGAAGTCACCCTGTCGCCTATGGCCATCGCCCATCCGCTGTTGACCGGCCTGCCCCACAAATTCATGGCAAATCTAAGCCACAGCCAGGGCGTGCTCGAGCTGCCGCCCAATGCCGTCTGCCTCGCGTCATCCGCCCGCGATCCGCACCAGATCGTGGAATACGGCAATGGTTCGTTCAGCGTCCAATTCCATCCCGAATTCGACCGCCAAGCCGAAGAGTCGGTCCTCACCTATGGCAGGCGGGAAAAACTGATTAACGAGGACGAGTGGAAGACTTCCGCAGGTTGTTTGGCAGACACTCCCGTTCCGATTGAAATACTCCGGCGTTTTATTTTACTTTGCCGGGAAAATTAGTGTTGAACAACGCAAAACTTGGGGTACGATCAATAATACAGGTATCGCATGGCCTTTTTTCCCACCTATTGTTACAAGGAGACAGAAATGGCAAGCGTCAAGATCGAAGAACTTTCTCTCGAGGCGTTCAAACCCTTCGGCACGTTCATCAATATGCTGAATCCCGAATGGGAATCCATCGGCGACAAGCCGGTCCAGTTTTTCCGTGACATGTCGCAGTTGGCGATCAACCATCCGAGATCGCTGCCGAGCTTTTCCATCTGCCGTGTCGAAAAACGCCCGCTCGTCATTGACGTCTCCGAAATCCACAACTGGACAGCCGAAGGCAATCTGCCCCTTGACGCCGATGCCCTCATCCATGTCGGCCCCGCCACCCCGAACGGAATCTGCCCCCTTGACAAGATGCGCGTCTTCCGCGTGCCGCGCGGCACTTTCGTCAACATCCATGCAGGCGTCTGGCACCATGCACCGTTTGTCCATGGCGGAGCGGATGCGCTGAACATGGTTATCGTCCTTCCCGAACGCACCTATGCCAACGATTGCAAGGTGGTCGAGTTCTCGAAGGCGGAACAGATCACCATCGAGGCATGATTCTTTTTTCCAATAAAAAGCGCCATCCCCCGAAACAAGGGATGGCGCTTTTTTTTATCATGGCAGCGACTGCCGCCACTGATTTTTTCAGGTGGTGTAGTCAGCGTTGATCTTGACGTAATCGTAGGAAAAGTCGCAGGTCATGAACATGGCTTCCGACTTGCCAAGGCCGAGGTCCAGTTCCAGTTCCACCTCCTTCGCCTTCATTAGTCCGGACAGTTCCGCTTCGTTAAACGCTTCCGGCTTGCCTTTCCGGTACATGGTCTTGCCGCAGAGGCGAACGGTGGCCTTCTCCTCGTCCAGCTTTGCGCCGCTTCTCCCGGCTGCCATCATGATCCTGCCCCAGTTGGGGTCGTTCCCGAACATCGCCGTCTTCACCAGCGGGCTTTCCGCAATGGTTCGGGCGGCGGCGACCGCATCCTTGTGCTTGGCAGCGCCTGTCACCCGCACATACACGAGCTTGGTCGCTCCCTCGCCATCGGTCGCGATCTGGCGGGCAAGGGAAAAGGCGACTTCGTGCAGTCCCTCCAGGAACTTGTCATAGCGTTTTCCCGACGCCTTGTCGATGGCTGCGCCGCCGGTAACTCCGCTCGCCAAAACAAAAAGGGTGTCATTTGTCGAAGTATCGCCGTCGACCGTGACCCTGTTGAAGGTCCGGTCGGCGACGTCCTTGAGAGCTGTTTTCAACACCTTCGGCGCAACCGCGGCGTTGGTGGCGATAAAGGCAAGCATCGTCGCCATGTTCGGCGCGATCATCCCGGAACCTTTGCAGGCGCCGGCGAGCACCACCCCATCCAGTCCGTCGACAAGAATGCTCGCCGTCTTCGGCCTGAGATCAGTGGTCATTATGGCCTTGGCGAAATCTCCAGGCTTCGACTTGCCGACCTCCTTCAGCGCCTGGGAAATCCCCTGTTCCATCTTCTCCATCGGCAATTGGCGGCCGATGACGCCAGTGGAACAGACCAGGATTTGGTTGACCGGCACCTTGAGGGCTGTGGCGATTTGCTTGGCGTTCGCGAGCCCGTTTTCCTTTCCTTCCTTGCCGGTACAGGCATTGGCGACGCCGGCGTTGACAAGTATCGCCCTGGCTATGCCGCCGGACGCCTTGAGATGCTTTTTGTCAATCTTCACCGGCGCGGCCGCGGCGGTGCTTTGGGTAAACACTCCGGCGATGGACGCGGGAGCGTCGGCGACCAGGAGCGCCATATCATGGCGCGGCTTTTCCCAATTGCGGATATTGGCCTGAACGGTGGCCGACTTGAAACCGGGTACATTGTCCAATGCAAGTGGTTTGCTCATTGGCTGCTCGACTTTCATCAGAAATAGTGGGAGATAATCAGTTTCCGTACATCAGGCGCTCGGCCAGGAATTCCGGCAGCCCGGCACGGTGAATCAGGTTGATGGTTTTTTGTCGGTCGTATTCCACCCGGTGATACTCGACGTCGGAACCGTCGAACATCAGCCAGGACGAGCGCCAGTCGCCGTCCCTGGGCTGACCCACGGAGCCGATGGAAACATAGGCCTTTTCCGCGCCGATGTGGAAGCGCGTCTTGGGAATGGGCCCCGAATCGTGGGGGAAGATATAACCGACCTCGGTGCCGAGGAAGGCACGGTGGTTATGGCCGACAAAACAGATGTTGAAATCGGCGAAGTCTTCCTGCAGGGTGCGTATCAGATGGAGAAACGCCCACGGGCTGTCCGCTTCACGGACATAGTCGAGTAGCGGGTTACGGATGCTGCCGTGGACGAAACGGAACGAGTCACGCCGGTAATCGCTTTCCAGGGAGGTGATATAGTCCAATGTTTCACGGTGGCGCAGCACCCGTGCCGTCCAGTCGATTGCAGCCTGAGCAAGCGGGGTGAACTGCTCCGCGCCGTGAAGGACCGCATGCTCGTGGTTGCCCATCAGGACAATGGAACAATCGTTCCTGACAATGTCCAGGCATTCGGCCGGTTGCGGCCCATACCCGACGGTATCGCCAAGGCAGACGATTTCGTCCGGCTTATGGCGATTGATATCAGCCATTACTGCCTCAAGAGCAGACAGGTTGGCATGGACATCAGATATAAGCGCAATTTTCATTCTGGCAATTTCCGGGAGTATATACGATTCGGATATCCTACAAACTTGGTATTGTAAGTTCCTGGCCTGTCACTCGCAATTAAAATGTACCATCGCAACAACATTTGGGATACCGTCACTCAAAGTCAAGAAGGTCCGGCCGGTGCTGCCGCGTTTTGGCGATGGCTTTTTCCTTCCGCCAAGCGGCGATTTTGGCGTGGTCGCCGCTCCGGAGGATTTCCGGCACGGTGAGGCCGCGATATTCCGCCGGTTGCGTATAGTGCGGATGGTCCAGCAAATTCACCCCCGGCGCAAATGAATCCTCCACAGCGCTGGCGGGATCGCCGAGAACCCCGGGAAGCAGCCTGATAAGGGCGTCCGCCACCGCCATCGCCGCGATTTCACCGCCCGAGAGGATAAAGTCGCCTAGCGATATGCGTTCCGGTTCAAGAATGTCAAAGATGCGCTCATCAAATCCTTCGTACCGGCCGCAAACGAAAAGTATCCGTTCCTCGGCGGCCAGTTCAGCAGCAACATTCTGGTCGAACCTCCTGCCTTCGGGAGTCAGGAAAAACAACCGCCCCGCCGGGCTGGCCATGGCTCGGACCGCGTCGACCGCTTCTACGACCGGCTGGCAGGTCATGACCATGCCGGGGCCACCGCCAAAAGGCCGGTCATCGACTTTGCCGTGCTTGTTCTCCGTCCACCCGCGGATATTATGGATATGGATTTCCACAGCGCCCTTTTCCTGTGCGATTTTCGGTATCGATTCGCCGAGAAATCCAGAAAAAATGCCGGGGAAAAGGGTCAGAATATCCAGACGCATGCCATTCCCGCCCTATTCAACCGTCACGCTCTTGGCGAGGTTTTTCGGCTTGTCCACATCGCAACCCCTGGCGACCGCTACATGATACGCCAGAAGCTGCAGGGGGATGGCGCAGCAGATGGAGTTCATGATGCCTGATTCGGCACGGATTGAAATGACATCGTCCGCGACTGTTTTGATGAGTTCGTCATCGTGGCAGGCGATGGCGATGACTTTGCCTTTCCTCGCCTTCACCTCCTGAATGTTGCCAAGAACCTTGTCGTAGCGGCGTCCCTGGAGTGCGATGAAAAGGACAGGCATGTTTTCGTCGACAAGGGCGATTGGGCCATGCTTCATCTCAGCCGCGTCATAGCCTTCGGCATGGATGTAGCTGACTTCTTTCAGCTTTAGCGCACCTTCCATCGCCAGCGGCCAGCCGGTGCCGCGACCGAGGAAAAGGAAGTTATTGGCGTCCTTGTATTTCAGGGCAATCTTTTTGATTTCGCTGTCGGAGGCGAGGATGCCTTCCAGACGCGTGCCGACGCCCAAAAGGTCGTTGGCGCGGCGGCGGATTTCCTTGCGGTCGACGGTTTTCCTGATCTGTCCCATTCGAAGCGCCAAGAAATACAGCCCGGCGATCATGGCGGTAAAGGCCTTGGTGCTGGCGACGCCGATTTCAGGGCCGCAGTTGAGGTAAAACACCGAATCCGATTCCCTGGCGATGGAGCTGCCGACCACGTTGACGAGGGAAAGCACTTTGCAGCCCGCTTCGCGGGCGAGCCGCACGGCGTGCAGGGTATCCATCGTCTCGCCGGATTGCGTGACAGCGACGACCAGTACGGACGGATCGAGGATCGGCTCGCGGTAGCGGAAGTCGGCGGCATATTCCGGATAGGTGGGGATTTTCGCCACGCGTTCGATCATGTTCCGTCCGACCATGCAGGCATGATACGCCGTTCCCTGCGCCAGCAGAATGATACGGCTGACATTTTTGAAATAGTCGTCCGGCAGGGTCAGGCCTTCGAGATTGAAAATGGGAGCCTCGTCCTCTTTTTTCGGCAGGGTCAGGCGGTTGCGGAACATGTTTTCCAAGGTGATCGGCTGCTCGTAGATTTCCTTGAGCATGAAATGCGGATAGCCGCCCATCTGGGCAGCCTCGGCAGACCAGGTGATTTCCGTCGGCGTAAAATCGACTGCCTGCCCGTTCTGGCGGACCTCGCAGTTACCGGAGGTAATTACGGCGGTCTGGTCGTCTGCGAGGAATACGACGCGGCGCGTATGGGCGATGATCGGGACTGCGTCCGAGGCGGCGATGTTGAAGCCCGCCCCCAGACCGATCGCGAGGGGGCTGCCGCGGCGGGCGGCTATAATAAGGCCGGGCTGGTCAGAGGCCATAACGGCTATCGCAAAGGTGCCGTCAAGAAGCGGGAGCACCGTCTCTACCGCACGGATCAGATCGCCGGTGTAGTGCTTGGCAACCAGGTTGGCGACGATTTCGGTGTCGGTGTCGGAATAAAATATCACACCGTCCGCCTCCAGGCCGTCCTTGAGGCGTTGGTAATTGTCGATAATGCCGTTGTGTACAAGAACGATACGACCGTCCTGGCTGCGATGCGGGTGGGCATTTACGACATTCGGCTCGCCGTGCGTGGCCCAGCGGGTATGGCCGATGGCTGCTTCCGTGGGGTTGTCGGTTTCCTGGCCGATATCGTCCACAAGATCCTTGACCCTGCCGGCGACGCGGTGGATCTTGATTTGCCCCTCCTCCGGCCAGGCGACGCCGGCGGAGTCATAGCCACGGTATTCGAGAGCGGCCAGGCCATCCAGGACTTTCCGCACCGCATTCGGCAAACCAATTGTCGCGACTATTCCACACATATTTTATGCCCCTCTATAAATGGGTTTTCCACGAACCAGGAAGTCAATAACACTATTGTGTCTCCTTCGCCAGCCGTTTCATGCGCTTTTCGGCGGCGCGGGATATGCGGTTGTGGGTCGAGGCGATGCCCATTGCCTTCCATACTTCCTTCATGGTGGCGCGGGCGGCTTCCCGCATCCGTTCAGTACCTTCAAAAAGAACCTGATCGACAAAGCCGGTATCGGCTTCATACTGTTTATAGCGTTCGCGCATCGGCGCGAGGAAATCGTTGATCGCCCCGGCAAGCGCGTCCTTGATCTCGACGTCCCCGATTTTTCCTTCGCGGTAACGTTTTTTAAAGTCTTCCACCTGTTCCTTGTCCGGATTGAAAGCGTCGTGGTATTGGAAGACCGGATTCCCTTCGACAGTTCCGGGAATGTCGGCATGGACGCGCTTCGGGTCCGTGTACATGCCGCGGACCTTCTTGACGACAGCCTTTTCGTCGTCGTGCAGGTAGATGCAGTTGCCGAGGGATTTGGACATCTTGCCGTTGCCGTCGGTGCCCAACAGGGTCGGCACCTCGCCGACAAGGACGTCGGGGATCGGGAAAACTTCGCCATAAAGCATGTTGAAGCGGCGCGCCACTTCGCGGGTCACCTCGACGTGTGACTCGTTGTCTTTGCCGACCGGCACCAGATGGGCGCGCGGCAACAAAATATCGGCCGCCTGCAAGACCGGATAGCCGAGAAGGCCGAAAGGCATTTCCTCGTCCGAAAGATTGGCGGCGCGGGCCATGTCCTTGATGGACGGCACGCGGGTGAGGCGATTGACGGTGATGAGCATTTCCAGAATCAGGTTGAGTTCGAACGTTTCCCTGACGCAGGATTGAAGATAGATGGTCGTCTTCTCCGGGTCGATCCCGGCGGCAAGATAATCAAGAACCAGTCCGCGCGCGTTTTCAGCGATTTCCTCGATTGCTTCACGATTCGGTTTCGTCGTCAGCATGTGCAGGTCGGCGACTATGAGGGTGGTGTCATAGGTGTGCTGCAATTCAACCCTGGCTTTCAGTGAGCCGACATAATGGCCTAAATGGAGCCGACCTGTCGGACGGTCCCCGGTAAGGATGCGTTTCTTCTGCGACTCGGGCATGCGTTGCCTTTCTTGTTTAGCGCGCTTTTTTTGCCGGGTTTTGTTTTTGAAACATCCGGCAAGAACGATTACAATCCCACTCGTACATTTCGCTTGTGGAAATATATAATATTACGATTGCGGAAGACAAACGCAACAACGACCCGGTGTAAAGATGGGTTTTTCCATTTTTACCGGGAATTGTTGCGTTCTGCATAGGAGGGACAAGGTGTCCAGCTCGAAACCGGTTACCATGAGTATTGGCGAGGTACTATGGGATATGCTCCCCGACGGAAAGGCCCTCGGAGGCGCTCCGACAAACGTTGCATGGCATTGCGCCCAGCTTGGCGCGGACGCGCATGTCTGTAGCGCGGTCGGCAAGGACGACCTTGGCGACGAAATTCTTTCCCGCCTCAAGGCGATGCGCCTGGACACCAGCGCCATCGCGGTCATCCCCGACAAGCCGACAAGCACCGTCGACGCCATGTTGTCGGCGGAAGGGAACGCCACCTACGTCATCCATGAAAATGTCGCCTGGGACGCCATGCCCGCGTCGCCAGTTGCTCTGGAACTGGCCGCGAAAGCGGATGGGATCAATTTCGGCACCCTGGCGCAGCGCGGCGAATTCGGCCTTACGGAAACACACAAGATCCTCGACGCGACCCGTCCCGACTGCCTCCGTATTTTCGACGTCAACCTCCGGACGCCGTTCATCTACAAGAATGTTATTGAAAAAGGCCTCGCCAAAGCCACCGTGGTCAAAATGAATGACGACGAACTGCCGATCCTTTCCGAAATGTTCGGATGGGACAAGGAGCCTGAAGCGGCAATCACCGCGATGTTCAAACTGTTCCCCGGACTGAAACATGCCGTAGTCACCCGCGGATCTCGGGGAGCCTGGTGGCACAACAAATTGCGTCTTTACGGCAAGCTGCCCGCCATGGCGGTCAAGGCCGTTGATACGATCGGTGCGGGCGATTCGTTTACCGCCTCAGTGATGATGGGCCTTCTCAAAGGATGGGATGAGGAGACGACGATGGAAGCCGCGCTGAACGTGGCCGCCTTCGTCTGCACCAGCAGAGGCGGCACTCCGGAACTGCCGGACACGCTCAAGGCCCCATTCCTTGCCTAGAAACGGTTGAATAACCAAGGATAGTGTGGTCTCATTATTTTGGAGACATCCTACAATCCAATCCCTGTGCGGCTGTGTTTTTGATGAAACACAGCCGCATTTTTTATCACCGGGAATTTTGACGGTTATACCAAAGATATTGCTTGCACAAATTCCGCAATATCTTTATAAAAGATGTTATATATCACGTAGAAAATGTTTATCGCCATTCATTATTTCACAGGGTTAAGCGTTGTCATCGATTCCTATATGGGCGTCCCAAGGCAGTTTACCCTAACAATTGCCGCCCGCATGACAAAATTTCCTTCTTTTTTGCGGAGCGCCTGGCTGCAAGCTCCGCAGTTGATGAGATTGTCGTCGGGAGGGTGTGCCATACGGGTGAGATGATATGATAACTGTCTTCCATTCATTCAACATCGACATGTTATACATATCCATCGGCATGATGCTGATGCTGTCGGCGATTTTATCCTTCGCGGTGTATAAAAACTCCCATCTGCGCGGCGGCGTGAAAGCGGGAGCGGCACTGGCCATAGCTCTCGGTTTGCTGGCCGTTGGAGAATGGCTGGCGGCCTTCGGCATTGCCAACTACGACAGCCTCCTCCTGCAATACGCCAAAAGCGCCACTGTCATCGGAGGTGCTTTCTGTCTGATGTACTGCTCATGGCTGCACAAGCCGCCGAAAGCAAAAACCTTCAGAACGTATTATTTTTCCTATGCGATGCTCGCCCTGTTTTCACTGATATCCTTGACAGCCCCCTATTTCGCGTCTGACGCGCTGGAACAGTCGGGACGGCATTCCTTCCTGTTGTTTTTGCAAAAAGCCATTGTCCTCCTGCCCGCGTCATTGTTTTTTGTTTTTCACGGCCTTCCTCCGGGCGGACCGGACAGACGGCGCTGGATCAAGCTGTTTTTCCCACTTCCCATTCTCGCTTTCCTGTTGGCTATCGGCCCTTCCGCAGGCATCACCACCGCACTGGAAACGCAGGATCCCACCCTTGAATGGTGGGGCGAAGCGGTGCATATCACGCGTTTGATCATGGCGTTGATTCTTGCGGTCATGCTGTGGCGGCGCTATTCGGAGTTGTTGAAGATCAGCGGCTGGGGCACCTGGTTGCCGATTTCCGCTTTTGTCATTTTGAGCGCTGTTTGCTTCGTCTTTATCAACAGGGTCAAAACCAATTATATTGAACAGCAAAACAACAGGATGCTTGCCGCTGCGGAAGCAGCGGCGGG
>DAIOFH010000030.1:0-35732 GCA_036745875.1 Planctomycetota bacterium
CTGGCCCGTCCTTTTTTCGGGAATTATCCGTTTGATAACGCTAAGCATTGTCATGGCATCCGGAGCCCTGCACAATGAAAAAGAATTTGGTTGCGCATGCGCCCCCGGCACCTCTTTTTTTCCTGTCGCGAAAAAAAATAATTTTCCACTTGACTTTTAGTTAGCAATCTAACATAATATAAGCATCGGAAGTAAACCGAGGGAAAAACGGAAAAGAGATTCACTTAACTTTTTTTGAATTTTTCTCCGAAGGAAAGCGAATTGGGCGGGACATGAAATAATATCGGAAGTTTGTTAGAGACCTAGCTATAAAGAAACAACTGAGCGCCACACAAAAAAGAAAGGAATTGGCGGCGGACAAAACACGGGAAACAGCCCTTTTTCTTTTCCGCTATTGTTAGGTTCCTATCTTTTTCCAAAAGGAGGAATATACGACACAGAGACAGAATATTTTTTCCAACGGCAACTAGACAACTGAACGAACTGCCAAGGCGTGCCGCATATACCCATCACTATATCGTCGCGCTTTGGCAAACTTTTCCGAATCAAAGAAAATGCAGCATTCAAAGAAACTTTTTATGCGGAAAATAGAAGACCTATTGTTAGACTCCTAGCTTTGTCCGCATTCCCTACACACAGGAGAAACACCATGAAGACCTCTTTCATCACCAAGACCCTCGCAGCAGCGGCCGTCGCCATCGCCTTCGTCGCCTTCGTTCCCACAGGGAGCGCCTACGCCCTCGATTCGGACGTCAGCACCCGCGCCAGCGCCAAGGGACGCTACCTCGACAACGACGGCAGGGTTCCCGCCGAGAAGAGCGCCTTTGAAAGCCAGCATGTAGCCGCCGCGCCTCAGGCCGTCCAAAGCGGGTATGCCAACGTGGCTCCCCAATCGAACGGCAGCGCCACCTACACCGGCAACCTTTACAAGCAGCCGCGCGCCAGCGTCAAGGGTCCCTATGTCAACAACGACAGTGGACTGCAGGTTGAAAAAGCCCAGTGGCCGCGCTTCCAGCGCTAACCTCCAACCGTGATGCTTCACCTCATCATCCCTCCCCCGAACAGAAGTGCACCCCCGGCAGGCCTGGATCCACTGATCCGGGCCTGCCTCTTTTTTGATCTTCGATTCAGGACTCAGGAATTCTTCTCGCGCTTGACCTTTTCCGCATACTCGATGGGCGTTATGCCGACATGTTTCTTGAAGGTGTAGTAGAAGTGCTGCACCGAGGAAAACCCGCTCCCGAGTCCCGCCTCGATGCCGTTCTTCCCCGTCTCCAGAAGATGCCTCGATTTTTCGATGCGGGTGGCGAGGATTTCCTCGTGGATCGTCGTGCCGCCATGCTTTTGGAAGCGCTTTTCCAGGGCGCGGCGCGAAAGGGGAAAGGCAGCTGCGACGTCGTTGACGTTGATGCCGCTCATCGCGTTGGCGCGGATATAGCGTTTGATGTCCCGCACCAATTCGTCTTCACCGATGACGATGTTGCTGCTTTCCCTTTGGATAATTCCCTGCGGCGGGACGATGACCTGCCTCAGGGGATCTTCATCGCGCAGGACGGAATTGAGAAGATCCGCCGCCTCCCTGCCGATTTTTTCACAGTCGCAGGACACAGACGACAACGGCGGCTGCGCCAGTTCACAGAACAGTTCCTCGTTGTCGACGCCGATCAGGGCTAGCTGCTCCGGGATGCGCAGGCCAACCATGGCCGCGGCCACGCTGACCTTGTAGCCGAACAAGTCGTTGGCCGCCAGCACCCCGCACGGCAGCGGCAATTTCCGGAGCCAGCGGGACAAGGGCGTCACGTCCACGTCCTTGTTGAGCCAGGAGACGTCGGCGCTGAAAAAGGGCACCTCGTCGCCCTTGGTTTCGCGGGTCGCGTCCTGCAGGCCGTACATCCTGTCCATCGACCACAGAACATCGGTAAGCCCGACAAAGGCGAAATTCGACAGTCCGCAGCCCATCAGATGCTTTCCCGCCAGAAAACCGGTGAGGCGGTCGTTGTTGACGGCCCGGTAGAGCCTGTCGTCGTCGTAGGACCCCGCGATATCCACCACGGGAACCTGGTAGGACTTGAGCCTTCGGAGATCGTCGCGGTTTTTTATCCTGGCGATAATGCCGTCCGGTTTGGGGACGCGATGGCCTTTTTGCGCCTGGAACAGCCATTCGTTTCCGAACAGCCGCCAGTTTTCCCTCGATTGCGCATATTTGATGATGCCCAGCAATATGCGGTGATCAAACCGCTCATTCACGCCCAGCGCCAGTGAGATGTTGAAATTTTTCGCCATTATGTCCTGTGACCGATCAATATATCGAGTTGGTATCCCTCTCGAAAATCTTCCGCAGCTTGCCCACAAATTCGTCGAAAAAGTAGAGAAATTCCTTCAGATGCGAACGGCAATATCCCGCTTTATTGGCCCGCGCGGCCCGTTCCAGCCTGGCTGCATAATCAGATAGGCTCACCGCGCCGATGTTGGCGAGTTCGCCCTTGGCAGCGTGCATTTCGATGACAAAGGCGGTGAAGTCGTCCTTGCCGACATACCTGACAAGCTTTTCCTTTCTCGCATCGGAAAGCAGGTAGGTCATTTTCAACATATTGAGGTAAAAACCCTCTTCACCTCCGACCATGTCAAGGCCAAGGTCGACGTTCAACTCCTGGATCTTCCTGGCCTGCTTGAGGAATGGCGATTCGTTGGCCTTGTTTTCCAGGCGTTTCGCCTTTTCGCGCTGGGTGATGCGGGTGTCCGGGTCGGCCGTTTCTTTCGCCTGGGTGTCGCCGTGTTTCTCCTTCGGCATCCACCGCGTCAATATTGTCCGCAGCTTCGCCTTTTCAATCGGTTTCGCGAGAAAATCGTCCATCCCCGCCTTGAGGCAGGCGTCCCTGCATTCCGCCTGTGCGTCTGCGGACAAGGCGATGATAATCTGCTCGCGGAACCTTCCGCCCAGGTCTCGGATCCGTCCGGTCGCCTCCATGCCGTTCATGTCCGGCATCAGGTGGTCCATAAAAACGATGTCGTATTTCGATCTCTGCACCCGTCCCAGCGCCTCCTCACCGGACATGGCGGTGTCGACCGAGAGGTCGAAGAGTTCCAGCAATCCCTTGGCGACCTTGAGGTTGATCTCGCTGTCGTCGACGACAAGGATGTTCGAGCCGGACTGGAACTTCGACTGCAGGATTTCATCGCGGCTCTCGATGTTCCTCGGATCGCCCAGCTTTAGGGGCAGCATTACATGGAAGACGCTCCCGCTGCCGAACTCGCTGTCCACGGTGATGGTCCCGTCCATGAGGTCGACCAGGTTGTAGGAAATCGACAGGCCAAGCCCCGACCCGGCGGTGCGACGGTTCCGACCCGAATCGAACTGCTGGAAGCGCTGGAACATCTGCTCCTGGTCTTCCTTGCGTATGCCTATGCCGGTATCCTTGACGTCCAGCCGAAGAATCCCGTCATTTGCTGAAACGATGGTCTTGACGGAACCGCAGTCGGTGAATTTGACGGCGTTGCCGATGACGTTCAGCAGCACCTGCTTGATGCGGATGTCGTCGCCGTAAAGATAGTGCGGCACGCCCTTGGCAATTTCAATATCGAAGGCCAGATTCTTTTCGTGCGCCAGAAGGGAACAAATGGCATAGACATTGTCCAGCATGTCCCAAAGGTCGTAATCGGTCTCGACCAGCTCGAACTTGCCGGATTCGAGTTTGGAAAAATCGAGGATGTCGTTAATGATCTTCAGAAGCGTATCCGACGCCGTCCTGATGTCGCCTACGTATTTGCGTTCCTTGCGGTTCAGGTCGCAGGACAGAAGAATCTCGGACATGCCGAGTATAGCGTTCATGGGCGTGCGTATCTCATGAGACATATTGGCGAAAAAGCGCCCTTTGGCTTCGGCCGCCTCTTCGACGCGCTTTTTCTCAAACTCCGCTTCCATGGCGTACAGCTTCAGTTCATGGGCCTGATTCAGTTGCTCCAGCATCTGCGACAAGGACTGTCCGAGCTGGTCCACCTCATGACGCGGCTCTTTCAGGCTGGCAAAGGCCTCGAGGGAAACATCGAGGTGGCCGTTGGCAATCTGGTCAGCGCTCGCGATCAACTTTTTCACCGGGGTGACGATGTTCCTCACTGCGAAAAATACGCTGGCCGCGAGGAGGGTAAGGCCAAGGATGCTTGTCGTCGCAATGACCCGCGTGGCGGTCTCGGCTTTCTGATATAGGGACGACAATGGAATATCCAGGAGGAGATAGAGTGAGTTTTCGGCATTCACCAGTTCCAGGGGAGCCAAATACAACAGTGAATCCGCGCCGTTGAAGGGCGAATCCGACTCGAGCATCAAGGAGTTCCTGGAATCCAACCCCTCCCGGATCGACTCGCGGGCGTCCGGTAGAAAGGAAATGCTGCTGATATCCGCATGCATGTACCGGGGATCGGCGGAATAGAGGATAATGCCGTTTTCCGCAACCAGAAGCGCTTTCTGGCCGTTTTCCAGCTCCCACTCGTCAATGAAGGCGAACGCCCTTTCATAGAGGATGTCGACGCCGACGACGCCGACGATTTCGCCGTTCACCTTGATCGGATAGCCATAGCTGCCCGCGTATTCCTGTCCCTTGCCTACGCCGTAGTCGTAATGGTCGACTGTGACGAACAGCGGCTCGCCGGTTTTCACCGGCAGGTTGTACCAGGCGGTCGCCTCCACGTCGGCAAGCATGGCGTCGGGGGTAGGCGGGATGAGCTGAATCGTGCCCTGATCGCGCAGGAAGTCTATGTCGTAGCGTTTGTCAGGATACAGCGCTCCCGGTTCAAGCATCAGCCACACACTATAGATTTCCGGGTCGGTTTCAATCAACGCCCGGACAAAAGAGTCGATCATCCCCTGCTTTTCCGGGGAATCCGAGGCTAGCGCTGTTGCGATATCCTTGCTGGTCACATCGAGGAGGAGGGACAGGCTTTTCAGCGCGATCTCGACGCGGGCCGTCGCCTGGCGCGTCATAAACACTGTACGTTCCTGCGCGAACTCCCTGTTGCTGTTATAGATAAGGCGGTTGATGTTCAGGACGACCATGGAAAAAATGAATATCAGCGGCAAGATGCTGGCCAAGAGTATCCGTGTGAAAATGGAAAGTTTGATTTTTTTCAAATAACCGCCCATGCCGCCATCCTGTTTCGAAAAAAGAAATTCCACCGCGCCGGTTTACACCGCGAATATAGCGTTCAAGGCGAAGACACAGGCAAGCGCCGCGACAATTACGTACAAGAACGGATGCAGACTCCGCCACTTGCCGTTGGCGAACTGCATTACCACATGGCTCACAAGGCCTACTGCTATGCCGTTAAGGACATTGTAGGTCGCCGGGATCACCAGTATGGTCAACCCGGCGGGAATGGCTTCGTCGAGGTTCTGCCAGGAGATTTTCATCACCATCACGAGAAGGTATATCCCGGAGATGATCAGGGCTGGAGCCACCGCTTCGAGCGGTATGATCTGCACAAAACCGATGAAAGGAAGGCAGGCCAGGAAAAGGATGCCGATCACCAACGAGGTTAGGCCGGTGCGCCCGCCCGCCGCCATGCCAATCACCGATTCGACATAGGCAGTGCAGGGCGAGGTGCCGACTACCGCCGAGACGACGCCTGCAGCCGAGTTGGCGACAAGGGTCCTGTCCGGCTTCGACCCCATGCCTTTTTTATGGTAAAAATCTTCTAAATCCTTTTCATCGAAAATAGGATTATGGTATGTCCTGCCACTGCCGACGATGGTGGTCACGGAGTCCAGCGCGAAAGTGAAGAACAGGACAAAGCACATGGTGATTGCGAGAATGAGCCGTCCCGGCTGGGCAAAGAGCGACAGCAGCCCCGGATCGCCGAAACAAGAAAACAGCACATGCCTGGCTTCGAAAACTATCGTCAGGTCAAAGAGATCGGCTTTGGTGAGGTCGGTGACGCTCAGCGGAATGCCGATGAATGTCGCGGCAATGATGCCGATGAGAAAGGCGGCATAGCGTTCGACGGTCTTTTTTTCAAGTCCCAGTAAATAAAGGGTCACGAGCAGGCCGAAAACGGCCACCAGGTGGGAGTATGACAGCGAATCGACCAGGGACGGGATGGAAAAGGAGTCGCCGATGACAACCCCGCCCGCAGTGACGGAGTAGGCGCCTGGTTGGCTGGTGTAGATGATGAGGCCGGTGTTCTTGATGCCGACATATGAAATAAACAGACCGATACCGGCGCTGTTGGCGTATTTGAGATAGTTCGGGATGGATTTCACCAGCGTTTTCCGCAGAGGCGAGACAAACAGAACAACGTTCAACAACCCCGAAAGGAGGGTGATGGCCAGCGCCTCGCGCCAATGAAAGTCCATCACCACGCAGAGGGTATAAGCGACAATACTGTTTATCCCCATACCGGGAGCGACGGCGAACGGCGTTCTGGCGAAAAGGCTGAGAATAATGGTGCTGATGCCGGCGGCCAGCCCGGTGGCGACGAAAACAGCCGCGACCGGCATCCCAGCCACTTTGAGAATCGCCGGATTGACGGCAAGAATATACGAGACCGACAGGAAAGTCGTGATCCCGGCCATCAATTCAGTCGTGACCGTTGTTTTTTCCCGGTCGATTCCAAAGTAACCTAACATGACTGCTTCCTCTTTTCTTGAGGAATGCGACAGCCGCATGAGTAACGACTGCCGGTATTTTTTCCGCTTCATCTCTGAAGGATAAGAACCTAGCACCTTAGTTCAATGTATCATCATCCAACATTTGTACACGGTATCATGCATACATATAATGATCAATAAGATAACGTTCACAAGACCACACTACGCATTCCAAAAAGACAGCATTAAACAGAAATGTAGAAACGATTTCATCTCAATTAACTGGGAGTTTACACAAAAATTGAATCCGCGATTTGTCGGGTCGTGCATGAGACGCAGATAGCTTACGCCGGAAACGGAAAGGCTTACACTTGTCTAATAATGAAAAGTAAGAGATTTCCGCCTGCCTGCAAGAGAGGCGATCAGACCGGTGTGGTTTGAGCGCAACGGACGCGGCGGCTGGTCTATCCGTTAATCCGTGAAAATTTTTCCTATCTTTTCCTTGAGGGCTTCCGCTTCAAATGGTTTTACCAGATAGGCATTGGCGCCGATCTGAATTGCCTCTACAATCTTCGAATGGGTGGCTTCGGAAGTGACCATGATGACGGGAATATTTTCCGAATCCGGGTCGGATTTGATTTTTTTCAGGCAGTCCATGCCGTTCATGAGCGGCATGTTCCAGTCGAGGAGAATCAGGCCGATGTCATCGTTCGCGGCCAGCGCGGGAAATACGTCCGAACCGCAATCGACTGCGATAATGTCCTGATATCCCATATCGTTGAGCATCTTTGTAATGATGCGTCGCATGGTAAGTGAATCATCAGCCAGCAGTATTTTCATCTTTCCCTCCCCAAAGCATGGCAAAATGACGCATGCTCATCCTGCCAACGTTTGTAAATGATATCGCCGCATTTTGCAATAGCCGTCTCTGATTTTCAGGTGATTTTCCTGAACGCATCCCGGTTTCGTCCGTGCGTAATATAGTAATAGATATTCGTATATTTTGAATTGAATATGTCGGCGGCCAAGCTATTATTCATATATATACAAACGCTTATCGGGATTGCAGCCGTGCGCCCGGCCTCCCGCACTCAACGAGAACCAGCATTCAGATGAAATTTCCGCTTTCCTTATTGGGTTTTTCGATTATAGCATTTTTCTTTGGGTACAAGGCAATTCGTTTCCAGCATCCTTTATAATGGGAGGAACAAGATGGGCATTGCCAAGAATCTGGGTGAAAGCGACAAACTGACGGCAAAAGTCCCGGTTATCGGAGTTTTTGCCACCAACGACCCGCGCGTCGACAAATCGTTCTGGAAGCGCGGCAAGAACATCGTCAAAATGACCGCTGAAACGATCGCCAACGCGGTCAAGCTCCCGGGCGGAGTGGTGCCGGAAGTGGTCTACACGACGACTCTCGTCAAGGAAGAACGTTCCGCCGACATCGCAGCGCGCCAACTCAAGGAAGCAGGAGCCGAGATCCTTGTCTGCGTACCGGATTCCTGGTGTTTCCCGCAGCCGACCCTGCTGTCCTTCCTGGCGCATTTCCCCAAAGAAACGCCCATCAACATCACCTGCGGCAATTCCGCCACCCTCCCGGGCGTCGTTTTCGCACAGGCCGTCATAGGCGCGCTGGCGCAGACCGGCAGGATGGCCCACCTCAACGTCGGCACCTGGCCCGACACCGGCGACAACCCGAAAATGACCCAGACTACCGCCGACGCCCTCGTCGATTGGTGCCAGGCCGCCCTGGCCCACACCGGACTCAAGGGCCGCAGGGTGGTTATTTTCGGTCACGATTCCATGGGCATGGAGACAGCCCTCGCCCACGTCATCCCGACCCGCAAAACCTTCGGCCTTGAAATCACCCGCCTCGACATGAAGCTCCTCGCCGACCTACTGGCGAAAAAAGCCTACAAGGCATCGGAAGTCAAGGCGCTTCGCGCCTGGATCGACAAGTATGTCGGCAAGCGCCTGGAAATCAAGACGAAGAAGGATTCCGAGAACTTCAACCAGAGCCTCGCCATGTACATCATCATCCGCGACCTCATGGCCGACCTGAACGCCGTCGGCGGCGGCTTCATGAGCCAGCTTGAGTGGGGTTCCGACCCCAGGGGCCTGCCGCTGCCGGTCGCCGACGTGATGGAATCGATCTTCAATTCCACCTTCGACCACAACGGCCCCAAGGCTCCAATACCCTACGCCACCGAGTCGGATATGCAGGGTCTGCTGACCATGCTGTACTGTACCTGGCTCTCCGGCGGCAATCCGCCCCTGTTCATGGACTTCCGCAAGGTCTGGGAGCCGTGGGAAATCAAGGCCCTCGCCGACAAGATCGGCGTTAAGTACACGGACCAGGACATCTGGGCCACGAAGGGCTTTGTGGACGGCGACAACTCGGGTTCGGCGTCACTCGACTGGGCCGGGCGGCCCGGCGACAAGTTCTCCGACGTCCTGAAAAACGTCGGCATGCCGATAGTCGACCTCGAATACTTCATGGGCGGCGGCAACTCGGTGACGTTCGTGTCCCCCGGCGGCATCGAAGGTATTGCCGCGCGTCTCGCCTACAGTTCCCTCACGGACCGATTCACCATGTTCTGGGACGAGGCGACAACAACTGAAATGCCGGGAAAACTTTCGGAAGCCGTGCGCGGCACATCGGCCTACAACTGGCCCCACACCTGGATCGTGCCGAAGTATGCGTCCATGAACGAATACAAGCACTATGCACCCGCCAACCACCTCCACATGACCTGGGGTCTGAAGCCGGCGAGGCTGCAATACTGGATGGACCTGGCAAAAGTCCATTCCGGGACGCCGTGGGCCGCACGTCCGGCCTACGTCGAAGGCGTCGACCGTCCGCAGCCGCTCATCCATCTCCTGAACGGCGGCGAAACGATGGCCAAGGCCATTCTGCCCTAACCGCGACGGTCACTGCGTATTCCATTCAAACTCCACCCGCCTTGTTCGGGTGGAGTTTTTTATGGCCGACATCCCTACCGCACATCGAGTACGGTTTCCTTGAGCAGTTTCCGCAACCATATATGCCCCGGATCGGCGTCCAGCCGGGAATGCCACATCTGCGCCACATCGAACTCCGGTATGTCCAACGGCGGCTTCCTGAGCGTCAATTCCCCGGCATGCGCCAAAAACAGCCTCTTCGGTTCGGTGGCGATAAAATCCGCGCCCTGCAACAACAACGGAGCCAGCAGGAACTGACCGACCGTCACCGTTACCTTGCGTTGCAAGGACTCCTTCGCCAGGACGGCGTCCACAACCCCGTACGGATCGCCGCGGCCGGAAACTTGAAGATGGTCGAATGCGAGATAGCGCCGACGGTTGAATCCTCGTTCAAATCCCTGTAAACCCTTCCTTGCTGCGCAGACAAAACCTTCCCTGAACAACAACTCCTCCGTGACATACGCGGGCGGCTCTGGAAATGATCCGGCGATCAGTTCCACCTGACCGTCTTCCAGAAGCGCCGTCCCCGTGCCGTAGTTGGCGTTTTTGACAATGATTGAAGTGAACGGCGCGACTTCCTTCATTCGCCCAATCAATCCCGGCAATATTACGGACGCGACATAATCCGACAGCCCAAGGGTAAAAATGCGTCTGCTGGCCGCCGGCACAAACCCCGACCGCCGGTCCAGAATGCCCTCTACGTCCGCCAGCACGGATCGCACCCGCGGCCCCAACTCCAGCGCCTTCGGCGTCGGCTGCATGCCTTTCGCGGAGCGCACAAACAACCGGTCGCCGAACACAAGCCGCAGCCGGTTCAAGGCATGGCTTACCGCCGGTTGCGTCAAATTGATGCGTTCCCCCGCCCGTGTGACATGCCGTTCCGTCAGGAGGGCGTCCAGAACAACCAAAAGGTTGAAGTCTATGCCGTTGATATTATTTATTTTATTCATAATGAACATATTATCTATGAATTTCCTTTATTTCAAGAAAAACCTATCATTGCCACGCTATGGCCGTTTGAAAATGAAGGAGATATCAATGCGAGAGTTTTTTGTGCGGTATTTGTTTATTGCAGGCGTGTGCGGGGTCCTTTTCCAGCCCGGCATCGCAGCCGACACCGAGCCGCTGTACAGCGGGTTTAACGCCCCGACCGGCATCGCCTTCGATTCAATGGGATCGCTATATGTCAGCAATTGGGGCAGTGGAACGGTGGAAAGGATAACGTCCGACGGAACACGCTCCACCGTCATGACCGGCATCGCCTCCCCGGCCGGGATTGTCTTTGACAGCGACGACACCCTCTATGTCGCCGCCTATTCCGGCGACTATATCGAATCCCTGGCCACAAACGGCATGAGAAAAAGCGTGGCCGAAGGGCTGGCGACGCCGACAGGCTTGTGCTTCGCCAAGAGCGGGTTATTAATGGCGACAAACCGGGCGTCGGGGGAGTTGTTGGCAATCAACCTTGACTCTGGAGAGAAGCAGGTAATCGCCAGTTCATTGTCCCTGCCTGTCGGCGTCACGGAATTGTCCGACGGATCGTTCGTCGTTTCGCAATACGGCGGACGCGTGACCAGGGTGCTTGCGGACGGCGAACAGATCGAACTGGGAAGAACGTTCAGTCGCCCAGGCGTCGGGATAATCGCTGCCGGCGATGATTCGGTGATGGCCGTTGACAACGGTGCTGATGTCGTCCGAAGGGTCGACCTTTCCGGCGAATCGGAAATTGTGGCCGAAAACATGACAGGCAGCCTGGTCGCGCTGGGCCGCGACCGGGCCGGACGAATATATGCCGGAACATGGGGTTCGGGAAACATCTATCAATTCGAAAATCGAGAAAGGAGTGGAGAAATGACGCGTTATGAAAGAGGACTGGCGAAATTGCGGGAAGTGGACGGCAGCGCCGGTGAGGCGGTTGTCGATAGTTTGCAGGACATAGCGCCGGAGTTTGCCGAGTATATGATCGAGTTCGCTTTCGGCGACATTTATTCGCGGCCCGGGCTCAGCCTGCAGCAGCGGGAACTCGCCGTGGTCGCGGCCCTGACAGCGCTCGGGAACGCCAGACCACAGCTTAAAGTCCATCTCCATGCGACCCTGAATGTAGGCTGCACCAGGGAGGAAATAAAGGAAGTCATCATGATGATGGGAGTGTATTCGGGCTTTCCCGCCGCGCTGAACGGGCTGTCCGCCTTCAAGGAAGTGTTGCAGCAGGAGTAAAAACTACTGCTCCACCTTGGTCATGGCGAAAATCCTGTTGTCGGCAAGAAGATGATTGATCACCAACGATGCCGCGCCAATCGCCGTCGCGTTGGCACCCAGGGGCGATACCAAGATGCTGGTATGGCGACCGGCGTAAAGCATCTTGTGCTTTTCGATAGCCCTGTTCAGGTTGTCGATGAAATAGGGGCCGCCCCTGGCTATGCCGCCTTCGAGGATAATCGCTTCAAAATCAAGCAGGTTGATGATGCTGGCTATAGCCGCCCCGAGAGTGGAGATGGCGTGGTTGCTGATCTCCATCGCCACCTTGTCCCCGTGTTCCGCCGCCATCAGGACAGTCTTGGCCTCAAGGTTGCCGTAATTGCCGTCGATCAATGCGGTCAGCATCGTCTTTTCGCCTGCTTCCATCCTTTCCCGGGCATCCCTCACCACCGCACGGGCGGACGACACCGCCTCAAGACATCCCCTGTTGCCGCAGTCGCACAACGGCCCGTCCGGGATAACCGTCATATGGCCGACTTCGCCGGCGGAGCCGCTGAAACCAGTGTATACCTCATGGTCGAACACCATCGCGCCGCCGATGCCGTAGCCAAGGTTTATGCACATGTAATCCCGGATTTCTTTGGCTGAACCATAGGTTTTTTCCCCCAGAGCCGTCGCGCGGGTGGCGTTGTCGATGAAGACGTGGGTGTCGAAGCGTTTCGCCAGCGGCGTGATGACATCCACATTCCGCCAGCCGATGTCGGGGGAAAAAAGGATCGAGCCGGTATGCTGGTCCAAAAGACCCGGAGCGGCGACACCGATGCCGATCAGCTTGTCCCGGTCGATGTTCGAATCCGCGAGGACGGTGTCTATTGCGGTGGCGATGCGGCCGAGGACATGGTCCGCGCCTCTGGCGAACTCTGTGGCAAGAACCGTGCGGGTTACGATGTTGGACGCGTCCATCAGGACGCAGATGATGTTTGTCGCACCCAGGTCGACGCCGACCGAAAAATAGGAATCATGCACGAATTCCAACAATTTTGGAGGTTTTCCTCCGGTGGACTTTCCCTTTCCCACCTCGCGGACAAGGCCGAGTTCTATGAAGGTGTCGGTGATCTTCATCACCGAGGGTATGGTCAGACCGGCATGGCGGGCAATGTCCGCCCTGCCGATCGGACTTTTGTTGCGTATAAGGTTGAGGATAAAGTGCTTGTTGTCTTGCTTGCGCACGAGCTATCGCCTGTGAAAAAGTAGATCCATGCCAGGTAAATATAGTAGATTATGGTATTTTTCACCACCCCGCAACCGAAAATAGATGCATATACCCAACTACTATTTCTTCCCCGTCACCTGCACAGTTCAAAAATATTGATAATATCCTTCTTGTTGAGCGGCACGAAGTTGCCGACCTTCATTGTATCGCCGGCGGTGCATTTGTCAGCCATTTCATCCCAGCGCTTGTCGTCTATGCCCATCTGGCTTAGGCGCGTTTCAACACCGATGGAGGCGAAAAGATCTTCCAGCTTTTCGATCCCCGCAAGAGCGGTACGTTCCGGGTTTTCGAAATCCTGTTCCACATTCATCACCCTGACTGCGAACTGGACAAAGCGCTTCAGGTTGTGTTTGTACACGTATTTGCACCAAGCGGGGAAGACGACGGCCAGGCCCGCGCCGTGGGTGACGTCGTAGATTGCCGACAGTTCGTGCTCGATGGAGTGGGAGGCGAAATCCGGAACCCGCCCGGTTCCCATGAGGTCGTTGTGGGACAATGCGCCGGCCCACATGATTTCCGCCCGCAGGTTATAGTTTTCCGGGTCCTTGAGGACGCGCGGGGACTTGTCCACCATGGTCTTCAACAGCGATTCCGCCATCCTGTCGATAAGTTCTACATCCTCGACATTGGTGAAATAGCGTTCGAAGGTATGGAGCATGATGTCCACACAGCCGCTGGCGGTCTGGTACGCCGGAAGGGTGTAGGTCAGTTCCGGGTTCATGATGGCGAACATCGGCCGTATGCAGTCGTAACCGATACCGATCTTCTGCGCCGTTTCCTCGTTCGTTATGACGGAGGAGGTGCTGGACTCGCTGCCCGCCGCAGCGATGGTGAGCACGACGCCGACCGGCAGTGCCTCCTTCGGGGTCCCCTTGCCGCAATAGAAATCCCATACATCCCCGTCGTACGGGACGCCCATTGCAATCCCTTTTGCCGTATCGATGGCGCTGCCGCCGCCGACGGCGAGGATAAACTTGATGCCGTTGTCCCGGCAGACCTTGATACCTTCGTGGACCAGGCTGAGGACGGGATTCGGCTTCGCGCCGCCGAAGTCTATGTATTTGACGCCCGCGGCGGTGAGGTTTTTCGTCACCCGGTCATAGAGGCCGGACCGCTTGATGCTGCCGCCGCCTGCGACCAGGAGCACCTTGTCCGCATATTTTTTCGTTTCCGAACCAACGCTGTCTTCCGTGTTTTTACCGAAAATGATCGTGGTTTTGCAGTCGAAGACGAAATTGTTCATGTCAGTTTTCTCCGTTTTTCTTGACGCTGTTCATAAAGACGGCGATAAGGATTACGATGCCTTTCACCATAGGTTGCACGTTGGGGGAAACATGTATCAGGCTCATGATGTTGTTGAGGACGCACAGCACAAGAAGACCGATCACCGCCCCGGCCACAGACCCTTTCCCTCCCGACAGGCTTACGCCGCCGATGGTGCAGGCGGCTATCGCGTCCATCGGCAAAAGAATGCCGGTGTCCGGATCGCCGGTGCCTACCCGACAGACGAAGAGGAATCCTGCGAAGGCGCAGAGCATGGAGGATAGCGTGTAGGCAAGGATGTTTATCAGCCTGACGGGGAGTCCGCTGAAGCGTGCGGCGCTGGAGTTGCCGCCTATCGCATACAGGTAATAGCCCTGCTTTGTCCGCATATACAAGGTCATGACAATGATGACGGCGATACAGAGCCAGATGGGGATGATCAGGCCCATTGTTTTCATTTTGTAAAACCGCGATAGGGACATGGACAGCATGGCGCCGTTCAGGCTGTGTTCAACTTTGGCGCCATTGGTCATCACTTTGGCGACAGAATAGACTATCTGCTGCATCGCCAGGGTAATGACAAACGCGGGGAGCCGCAGGCCGGTGACCAGGATGCCACTGATCGTCCCGATAAGCGCGCCCACCGCCAGCGCCACGCACAAGGCAAGGCCTATCCCATATCCCTGGAACAACACGACCAGCACGCTCGATATGGCGACGACCGCGCCTACGGAAAGGTCGATCCCTCCAGTGAGGAGCACGACAAGCTGTGCCAGCGCCACGAAGAGGAGCATGGCGTTTTGTCGTCCCAGGTTGACCAGGTTGTTCGGGCGGAGGAACACGCCCTTTGACAGCAGGAAGGCGATCGCGACAAGCACCAGCAGTATGGCAAGGGACTGCATGAGGGACGTGGTGGACTCGTCCAGGGATTTCAGATAGCTTTTGATTCTCGTCATCGTGATCCCCTTATGCCTGCTTCTTGTGGCTGCGGAAAACACTGAGAACAACGGCCGCAATAATCAGGGAGCCCTTGAACACGCCCTGCCAAAACGGGTTGATCCCGGTCAGGTTCAGCATGCTGCCGATGCATTGGAAAATCAGCACGCCCGCCATGGTGCCGAGCACCGTACCTTCGCCGCCGGCCAGGCTCGCGCCGCCGACCACGACGGCGGCGATACTTTCCGTTTCGTAGTTGTAGCCTCCCACCGGCGACCCGGACACCAGCCGGGAGCACCAGACCATGCCGCCGATAGTGCAGAAAAACGAACTCATGACATAAACCATCAGTTTGAGCCTGGCCACGTTGATGCCGGAGAGCCGCGTGCTCATTTCGTTGCTGCCGAGGGCGTAGAGATAGCGGCCGGAGCGGCGCAGTTTGAGAAAATAATGGATCGCCAACGCTGACAACAGGAGCAAAATCGACGCCAGAGGCACCCATGACAACGGCCCCCAACCGATGCGCCCGGCTCCCAGGATCTTGAAAAGTTCGTTATGGATCGGCACCGGCTTGGCGCTTGCGATAAGCATGGCGAGGCTTCTGGCGATCCCCATCACCCCGAGGGTGACGATAAACGGCGGCATCGGGGTATAGGCGACGAGAAATCCGCTCAGGAGGCCAATGAGAAGCCCCATAAGCAGCCCGGCGAGGATGGCGGGGACAAGCCCGTATTGGCTCATGGTGACGGAGACGACAATTGAAGTAATGGCGACGAGAGCACCCTGCGAAAGGTCGATCCCGCCGGTGACGATCACCAGAAACTGCCCAAGGGCGAGAAAGCCGGTGACTACCGACTGGAACATGATCGCACTCAAGTTGCGCGAATTGGTGAAATTCGGCACCAGCGCCGAAAACAGAACTATGATCACGACCAAGGCGAGAAGAGAAGTGTTGCGGCGCGCGAAGAGAAGCAGGCGGCTGTTATTGACCTTCTGGTTCATCAATCACTCCTCCTCTTTGAGAGCCAAGGCCAAAACTTCCTCTTCCGTCGCTTCGGAACCCTTGAGCTCCCTGACGACCCGCCCTTCAGACATAACCATGATCCGGTCGGACTGGGTGAGAAGCTCGGTCATGTCGGAAGAGACCATGATGATGGCTTTTCCGGCAGCCAAAAGCTTTTTCATGATGGCGTAGATTTCCGTGCGCGCGCCGACGTCGACGCCGCGCGTCGGTTCGTCGAGAATGATGATGTCACACTCCGCCGCCAGCAGTTTGCCCAAGACCACTTTTTGCTGGTTGCCGCCCGACAGGTAGCGGATCAGCTTGTTCATTTCCGGCGGCCTGACCGTCATTTTTTCCACCATTTCCTGCGCTTTTTGCTTCACTTTTCGCCAATTCGGGAATGGATGCCTGAAGGTGCGTTCCACGAAACTGTAGGTGATGTTGTCGCCGACCGGCCGGCCGGCGACAATGCCGTCGACCTTCCTGCTCTCCGGCAACATGCCGATCCCGAGGCCAAGGGCGTGGCGCGGACTCCGGATAGCGACCTTTTTGTCGTGCAAAAGGATCTCCCCCGAATCCAGCTTGTCCGCGCCGACAAGGGCGCGCATGCTTTCGGTGCGTCCCGCCCCGACGAGGCCGCCGAAGCCGAGTATTTCCCTGCGGTGCAGGGTGAAGGAGACATTCCTCACGACATTTCCGACGCAGAGGTTTTTCGCCTCGAGAACCACCTCCCCCCGGTTGTCATCCGCGTCGTCACGGCTGAACACGATATTGCGGCCCACCATCGCCTGGATAAGCGATTCCCTGGTGAATTCCTCCACCGGCGCGGTCTTGATCAATTCACCGTCCCTGAGCACGGTGATCCGGTCGCCAATTTCAAAAATCTCCTCCATATGGTGAGAAATATAGAGGATGGCCATGCCCTCGGCTTTGAGGTCGTTAATGATGCGGAAAAGTATTCCGACTTCGTTTGCGGTAAATACCGACGTCGGCTCGTCGAAGATGATGACCTTGCTGTTGAGGTGCATGGCCTTCGCAATGGCGACCATCTGTTGCTGTGCCAGTGGAAGAAAGCTGACAGGCACGTCAAGAACGATGTCGACGCCAAGTTTGTCGAACAACTCCCTGGCGCGAGCGGTGGCTTTTTTGCCGTCGATATTCCCGAGAGGCGTCAACGGCTCTTCGCCAAGCAATATGTTTTCGACGGCGGTGATGTGCGGCACCAGGTCGATTTCCTGGTAGATGGTGTTGATGCCGTTTTCCCTGGCCCAGCGCGGCGTGACATCGGTGAGTGTCTCGCCCTGGTAGTCCATGGCCCCCGCGTCGGCATGATATGCGCCGGAGATGATTTTGATAAGGGTGGACTTGCCTGCGCCGTTTTCGCCCATCAGACAATGGACTTCACCGGCATACAGGGAGAGTGAAACGTCCCTGAGCACATAGACGCCGCCGAACGTTTTGGAAATGCCGGTCAATCTGAGAACCGCTTCGTCATTCATCGCCGGGCCTTTCCGTTTGAATTGGAGACTAAAGCGCCATTTTTTTACCACAGAGAACACCGAATGCTGCGTATTCTCTGTGGTTTCAAAAAATCATGATCAGAACGGGATATTCTTCGCGATGATATCGTCAAGGTAGGCCTTGGCGACTTCCGGCTTGTCTGAGTCAAAGACCTTGATGGCCAGCGGCTGGAGGGCGGGGACTTGTTCGCCGTTGGCGATCTTGATGGCTGTGGAGATGGCGGCGTCGCCAAAAAACGGGGGCGTCTGCGTTTCGCGGGCGATATTCCCGTTCACCACTTCCTGGATAGCCTTGTAATAGCCGCCTTCGCCGACCAGATAGCCGAGGATTTCGTCGCGCCCGGCATTTTCAATAGCTTCAATCGCGCCGAGGGTCATGTCCGAGTAGTCGGTGCGGACAATGTCGATTTCGCCTTCGGGGAATGCCTGGAGGAAGTTTTCCATAACCCTCAGCCCGCCTTCCTTGGTAAATCCGGCGTCTTCTGTGGCGATCGTCTTGATGTTCGGGTAGGTTTTTTCGTTGATGACCGCATCCCACCCCCGGTTGGCGTCGATGACCGGGGATGCGCCCGCCTGGCCCTGGATGTGGACGACACTGCCTTTCGGCGAACCGTATTTCTTGGTCAGGAGTTCGATGGTCTTTTCGGCAAGGAGTCGGCCCGATTCCTCGTGGCTCTGGACGATCTCGCTTTTGTACATGCCAACGCCTGGCTGCGCGTCGATGGTGCGGTCAATGATGATCAGCGGCACCTTGGCTTCGTTGCACATGTTGACGACAGGGACAAGCGCTGCGGATTCGAGGGGGGAGACGACCAGGACGTCCGGATGCTGGGCAAGGAGGTTTTCCACGTCGGACAATTGTTTGGCGGTATTCTGTTCGGCGTTGGTGGTGATGAACTTGACCCCGTATTCGGCAGCTTTCTGCTCCATTTCTTTCTGGTTGGAAACGCGCCACTCATTGATCAATTCAGCCTGGGAGTAGGCTACCGTGATTTTGCTGTTGTCGGCGGCGGGACTAGCCGGGGCTAACGCCAAGACGACCGCAATACACAGTGGAACCAAGACGATTTTGCGCAAAATCGTACCCATGTGAAAACCCTCCGTCCTCGATTATATGGAAAACCGCAGAAAAATTACTTAGTTACCATAACTAAGTAATTTGCATCGTACTATGCAAAATATGAATGTCAATGCATTTTTCATGATAAAATAACAGACTGCCACAAAATGGAATGATGATTAAATAGTTGTTATAGGGGATGAGAACACTGGTGGTTTTAGAATAGAAGAAAATAATTTGGTAGAGGATAATTTACATGAAAGATTAGCTTACATAGTGCATAAAAAACTCGTTTGCCATGCTGTCCTCCAAAAAAATCCGCCTTTCCCCGAAAGAAAAGGCGAATGCTTTTGGATATAACTGAATCTCTGCGTTTACAAGTATTTACGAAGCTGCGCCGCAAGTTCCTTCGGGTCGCATTTCGGGATAAAACCGTCCGCTTCTACCTCGGTTGCGCGGGAGATCATGCTGTCGTTGGTGATCGAACTGTGCAGGAGAACCGGCAGCACCCGCAGATTCTGGTCATGCTTGAGATTATGGGTAAATGTATAGCCGTCCATCCTTGGCATCTCGATGTCCGAAAGAACCAGATCGACGTGGGAGAAAATACTTTCGCCCTTTTCCTTTGCCTGCTCGGCCATTTCAGTGATCTTTTCCCATGCCTCCTGGCCGTCGCCGGCTTCTATCACCGTAATGCCCGCCTTGGTTAGCGCCTTGACGGTCTGCTTGCGGATAAGCGGTGAATCCTCCACCAGAAGTATGCGGCAGCCGCCCTTTTTCGACGATCCCATGTCGCCGAGTTCCGACCCCATGTCGCCGTAAAGCTGGATGACGTTGCCGACGATGCGCTCGAAATCCAGGACAAACGCCACCTGCGCCTCGTCAAACAGCATGGATGTGTGCGGCTCTTTGCCGTTGCCATTGCCGTTATTGCTTGTTTTCGCTTCGACAGACTTGGCTTCGCGGCCGCTGAGGTTGCCTTTCAATTTCTTGGTCAAAATCGAGCCGACAATATAATCCAGTTGGATCAGCCCTCCCGTGGACGGCGGCGGCATGATGTCGGACCAGGAAATATACGACACGCGGTTGACCCGCGTGACGAGGAAGCCGACCGTCCTCCCCGCGAACTCGCAAAACAGGACGATTTGCTCCCATTCCTGGCGGCGTTCCGACTCGGACATGAGGCCAAGGACAACCCCCATATGGACGATAGGCACAGTATGGCCCCTCACCATCATCATGCCGGCAAAGCCGGGAGGAGTGTTCGGCAGAGACTGTAAATGTTCGAGCGGCACGAATTCCTTGGTTTTAAAGGCGTTGATGGCGAACACGTATTCCCTGGGCTTACCTTCTATGCCACTCGGGCCAAGAATAGTGAAGTCGATAACCCCGACCTGGTTAGAGCCGATGGATACGGTGTCGATCTCCCTGGATCCGTCGGCCTGTCGGCGTCCAGCCTCGGAAAACGCCTTGGAGGCGGCAATAGACACCCGTTCCGTCAGCCTGCTTGTCTCCACGACAAGGCCGATGGATCGGTCGGGCAAAATCGCCGCGCCCGCCACCAGCGGCAAGTTCGACAACAGCCCGTCCAGCGAACGGATAATGACCTGCCCCGAGCCAAGCGTATCGTCCACCAGGACGGCGGTAATCAATTCCCCCGCTTCAACCACAACAAGGACTCCGTCCTCCGCCCGCTGGGCATCCGCCTCGATACCGAATTCCTGGCCGAGGAACAGAACCGGCACGACGACGCCGCGGATGGTGACGATGGTGCCTTTGCCTTCTATCGTTCCGATGTCCTTCGCCGTCGGGCGGAAACATTCCCGCACCTGGGTCACAGGGAAAATAAGGGTGTTTTTCCCAACTTTCACCAGCATGCCTTCCATCGCCGCGATGGTGAGGGGGAAGCGCATCTTGATGGTTGATCCTTTTCCCGGGACAGTCTTGATTTCGACCCGTCCCCTGAGGCTGTCAATGGATTCGCGGACAATTTCCATGCCGACCCCCCGGCCGGAAAGGCCGGTGATCTTCTTGGCGGTGGAAAGGCCGGGCAGGAAGACAAGATCCGCCACTTCTTCGTCAGTCAACACGGCATCTGGGGTAATTTTGCCCATGGCGACCGCCTTGTCGTGGATAGTCTTGAGATCGAAGCCCTTGCCGTCGTCCCCGAGCTCGATGATGACGTCGGAATCGGTGCGGGTGGCGTTGATGAAAATAGTGCCACGCTCCGACTTCCCGGCGCGTTTCCTGGCTTCCGCCGGTTCGATGCCGTGGTCAACGGCATTCCTGATCACGTGGATAAGCGCGGCGGAAAGGTTTTCCACAATCGACCTGTCAACCTGGGTGTCGGTTCCGCGCATGTTGATATTGATCAGCTTGCGGCTGGAGCGCGCACCTTCCACAGCTGCGCGGCGAACGCTCATGAACAGCGGCCGGATGGAGGTCATGCGGATGGATGTGGCCGTTTCCTGCAATTGGTTGCAGGCACGGGAAAGGTTGTTCGCCTGCGCCGAAAGGTTCGGGTTGTCGCCCAATTGCGTCGAGAAATACGATCCGAGCAGGGATACTTCGCTGACAAGTTCCATCAGGTTGTCGAGGATATGCACATCGACGGAGATAGCCTTGAGCTCGGTGGCGTCGACCGGCTTTTCCTCCACCGACTTGCCGTCCTTTGCCGCCATCGCCTGTTCGACCAGGTCTCCGGATTCGATAACCGTGTCGCCGCCCTTGCGCTTTTCAGCAGGGCGTCGCGGCGCAATTGCCGACGTTTTCGCCTTTGCACCCGTCATCTTTTCCGGCGAGATCATCAATACTTCCGTGCCGTCAGCCTCATCGGCCGATTTGACGGTTTTGTCCTCGGTCAACTTCCCCGAAAGTATAGAGACTTCGGAAATATCCGAATCATCCTCGCCGGACGCATCCGTATCGGCATCGGTGTCCTGGGCCGATTCGTCGCCGGCGGAAATCATCCGGGTGTCCGAGGCTATTTCCCCAAGCGCCCGAAGGAAATCCTCTTCCGTGGCATCGTTGACCTCAGGCGGCGATTCGCCATCCGCTTCCGCCATTCCACCGGACTGGTCGACCGGAGGAAAAAAATCCGCGACGTCCGGCGTTTCCTCGTCCGTTTCCGTCTCTTCCTCGCCCTCAGCCATCGGCGGCGGTTCGAAGCCGGAGAAGAAATCGGCGAACTTGTCTTCGCCGTTATCCTCCTCCTGTTCCTGAGGCGCTTCGTTTTGGGCGTTCTGCACCGCTTCGTGCAGCTCCTCCATCAGGGATTGGATCAAATCTTCGCCGATATCCGCACGGGATTTTCCCGCCAGGATGGGCCGGACCAGGTCGGTCAAGCTTTGCAGCGCCGAGACGACGTCGTGGGTGAGGACCAGCTGGCCGTGGCGTGCGCCCTCGATTTCCGTTTCGATCCCATGGCAGTATTCGGCAACACTTTTGATGCCGCAGATCGCGCCTTCGCCTTTCAGGGTGTGGTATTGACGGAAAATCGCCCTGACGATTTCAGGATCGGTCTCCGGCGGATTGAGATTCATCAAGTCTTCCTCGAGCTCGTCGATTCTCTGCTCGAGGGCAATGATCATTTCCCGTTGTTCGTCATCGTCGAAAGACGAAGCTTCATTGACGAACGACTCTTCTTTTTTAAGGTCCTTGAGGAACAGGTTTGCTTCTGCATGCGCCTGCTTGCGGAGGGATTCGGACATGCCGGCCGAGGTCTCCATCCCCTGCAGCACGCTGATTATATTCTGCACAACCTTGACGCCGTCGGCGGGATTGGCGATGATTCCAGTAGCAAGACGCCCAGCCACCGCGCCCATAAGCTGCGACATCTCCTGGGCGTCGGACTCGCCGTTAGCGAGAAATGCCCCGGCGAGGTTGTCGGATGCGTCGGCAATATCGCGCCATTCTTCCGGTGCGGAGGCGGCGTCTATCATCACCAGGTCGCTGGTGAGTTTGCGTAATATTTTAAGGGCAGCTTCGTCAGACATCCTGGCTTCCTCCATGCTGATCCCAGTGCGTTTTACAGTCTTGGCGCCTTTTCGAAAACGATAGGCTCACTGTTGCGTTTTCCAGAAATACACTCAGCCAAAACGCGCAAAGGAACCACTAATCGGATTCTGAAAACGCTGTAGTGAATGTTATGGTTTATCGATATGCAAAGCAAGCCTTATGCTGTATCGTATTCTCAACTTGTGACAACAATAATCGGAGTTCACGGCAATGCTTGATTACCCCATACCTGATGGCTTGAAGAGAGATCTGGAAAAACTGGGCATTTTTAGCCCAATTACATACAGCCAAAATTCCGACATTCTTTTCGATGGTTCATTCGGCCAGTCCTTTCTTTTGGTAGCCGACAATACCGTGGTCGCAGCACAGGGAAACGATATAACCTTCACACTTGCCCTCCAGGATATTCAGGAAGTGAAAATAGTCGAACTCCTCGGAGGATCGTCCCTGGTCGCGGTCCTGCGCCGGGGCGGTGAACGACGACTAATTAAATACAGTAAGAATTTCATTCCTGAATTTGGCATATTTTGTCGAATACTCAACAACCTCGCCGAAGGGCGGCCCGCTCCTGTTCCGGAACCGGAAGGTGCGGCCATTTGCCCGCGTTGTGGCAATCCCCTTCCGGAGCGCGGCGCGAACTGCCCGGCCTGCGTCAATTTCTTTTCCGTTTTCCGCCGCCTTCTCGGCCTCCTCAACTCCTACCGGACGCGGCTGACCATCCTTATCACCGCGACATTCATAGGGGTGCTTGCCCAAGTCGGCCCCCCGTACCTGACCAAGACAATCACGGACGGCGTCATTCTCGAAAAAAACCTCGTTCCTCTGCCGTGGCTTGTTGGCGGCATGATCTTTTGCGGCGTCCTCTATTTCGCCGCCCGCTATATTTCGACCTACCTCGCATCCTGGCTGTCGGCACGGCTTATCGCCGACCTTCGGACGCGGCTGCACGCGCATCTGCAGAAATTACGGATGAGCTATTTCTCCAAGCGCGAGGCGGGCGAACTTGTATCCCGCGTCATGCACGACACCCAGGAACTGCAGCACTTCCTCATTGACGGCCTGCCGTACCTGTTTGTAAACAGCATATCCTTTTTCGCCATCGCCGGGGTGCTTTTGTGGCTGGACTGGAAGCTTGCCCTTATCGTCTTTATCCCGGTACCGGTACTTATCCTCGGCGTGCGCTGGATCTGGAAAGGCCTCCGCAGTCTTTTCCAAAAAGAGGGAAACCGGATGGCGACCCTCCACACCGTCCTCGGCGAATCTATGCGCGGCCTCAAGGCGGTCAAGGCCGCCGCCCAGGAGGATGACCGTTCCGACCGCTTCGGTAACCTCAACACTAACATTTTCGGCATTGTCGTCAGGATCGACAGGGCATATTCCGCCTTCAGCGAAGGCACGTATTGGGTCATGTCCCTGGGCGTGGCTGTAGTCTGGTATCTTGCCGCGAGCAGGGTCGTGAAGGGCGCTCCCGGCGACGAACTCTCCCTCGGCGACATCACCGCCTATGTCGGCTATATGTGGATGTTCTACGGGCCGCTCCAGTGGTTCACCGTCATCGCCAACTGGATGAATTACGCCTTCGCCTCTGCTGAACGTATTTTCACCGTCCTCGACGCCGAACCGGAAAGCTACGACCCACCCGCGCCGCGGCAAATTGACAGGTTCAGGGGCAAGGTGGAGTTCAGGGATGTCCGCTTCAGCTATGAACGCGGCAAAGAAGTCATCAAGGGGATCAACCTTGTCATCCAACCGGGGGAAATGATCGGTCTTGTCGGTAAATCCGGCGCGGGCAAGTCAACAATCACCAACCTGCTCTGCCGCTTCTTCGATGTGGATTCTGGAGAGATCCTCATAGACGACGCGCCGATAAAGGAAATGCGTCTCACAGACCTCAGGAGCCAGATCGGCTTTGTCATGCAGGAGCCGTTCCTGTTCAGGACGACCATACTTGAAAATATCCGCTACGGCTTCCCGGACACGCCGTTCGATCAGGTGGTCCGCGCCGCCAAGGCGGCCCATGCCCACGACTTCATCATCGACAAGGAATTCGGTTATGAAACCCTCGTCGGCGAAGGCGGCATCACCCTGTCCGGCGGCGAGCGCCAGCGCATAGCCATCGCCCGCGCGATCCTCCACGACCCACCGATCCTGATCCTTGACGAAGCCACCTCGTCCGTCGATTCGGAAACGGAAAAAGCCATTCAGGATGCCATAGCGCACCTGATCAGGAACCGTACCGTCATCGCAATCGCCCACCGGCTGGCAACCCTCAGAAATGCCAACCGCCTCGTCGTCATCGAAGAGGGCAAGATCGCGGAAGTCGGGAGTCACAATGAACTTATGACATCCGGAGGCATCTACGCGAACCTCGTCAAGACCCAGACCGAGCTGAACAAGCTGCGCAGTGAAATGACGCTCGGTTTTGAGGAATAATTAAGCGTGATTTCCCCTTGCCCTAATCCTTTCCCCTCCGGGGCTAGGGTACTCCGAGAATGTTCAGGGCGTCAGTATGAGGGGGTAAATAGAAAGCGTCGCACGAACAAGGTTGATGAAAAAACAGTTCATGGTATAATCTCTGCCTTATATTTCTCATAGGCAGCCAAGGATTATACCATGACTATACCGTTTGCGCATCTTCACGTTCACTCGCATTATTCGCCACTCGACGGCATCGCCCTCGTCGACAAGCTGCTCGCCAAGGCCAAGGACCTCGGCCAGACGGCCATGGCCATCACCGACCACGGAGTAATGTACGGAGCCATCGACTTTTATACCACGGCGAAGTACAAGGACATAAAACCCCTTATAGGTTTCGAGGCCTATGTCGCCCCCGGGGACCGCAAGGAAAAAGGCGGCTACAACCATATCACCCTGCTGGCCAAGAATCTCGAAGGGTACCAAAACCTTTCCCGCATGTGCTCGGAAGGTTTTCTTACCGGGTTCTATCACTATCCCCGTATCGACAAGACGATCATGCGGGAAATGGCCGAAGGCGTCTGCTGCCTTTCCGGCTGCCTGAGGGGAGAAATCCCGCAGCTTCTGCTGGCTGGAAAAATCGATGAAGCGGAAGCCGCCGCCAGGGGCTACCGGGAAATGTTCGGCGAAGACAATTTCTACCTGGAAGTCATGGACAACGGCCTGGCGGAACAAAAAGCCATCCTCGCCCCTATGCGGGAAATTTCCAAACGCACTGGCATTCCCCTTGTCGCCACTTCGGACGTGCATTATCTCGCCCAGGAGGATGTCTCGATCCAGGACATCATGATCTGCATCAATACCGGCAAATTCCTTTCCGATGAAAAGCGCATGCATGCCGGCACCAACGGCCATCTCAAATCGGTCGATGAAATGCTTGCCTGTATGCCGGGATTCGAGGACGCGATCGAAAATACCATGAAAGTGGTCGAACTCTGCAACCTTGAAATGCCGCTCAAGGGGTTCCACCTGCCGACCCTGAAAATTCCGGACGGCCTTACGGCGGCGGAATACCTGGAAAAGACCTGCCGCGAAGGGCTAAAAAAGCGCTACGCAGATCCCCTCCCCCAGCCTGTCGAGGAACGCTTCCAGAAGGAACTCTCCGTCATCGTCAAGATGGGCTTCCCCGACTACTTCCTCATCGTCTGGGACGTCGTCAAGTTCGCCCGCGACAACGGCATCCCCGTCGGCCCCGGCCGTGGTTCCGCCGCCGGCTCGATCATCGCCTACGGCCTTGGCATCACCAACCTCGATCCGCTGAAATACAACCTCTTTTTCGAGCGTTTCCTGAACGAAGGTCGAAACGAGATGCCTGATATCGATCTCGACTTCGACAAGGAACGCCGCCAGGAGGTGGTCTCACACATCATCGAAACCCACGGGTCGGACCATTGCGCCAAGATCGTCACTTTCGGCTGCCTGTCCCTTAAGTCCGGCATCCGCGACGTCGCCCGCGTAATGTCGATCCCGCTCGCGCGAGCGGACAAGCTGGCCAAGATGATCCCAGACATGTTCAAGGCCGATAAAGGCAGCACCCCCTTCCAAACCGCTCTCAAAACGATTCCGGAGCTCAAGGACGAATACGACGCCGACCAGGAAGTGAAGAAATGGCTCGACGCCGTGGACGCCCTTGAGGGCGTCATGCGCAACACCGGAGTCCACGCGGCGGGCGTCCTCGTCGCGGACAAGAACATCACCGAATACGGCCCGCTGGCCGCGCGCGGCGGCGAAGTGACGACACAATACGAAATGAAGGCTCTGGAAAAACTCGGCCTCTGCAAAATCGACGTCCTCGGCCTGGAAACGCTGTCCCTGATCAAAAGCGCCGTCGACATCATCAAGATAAACACCGGCGTCGACGTCGACATGGACCACCTCCCCCTTGACGACAAGCCGACCTACGACATGCTTTCGAGAGGCGATGCCAAAGGCGTGTTCCAATTCGAATCCGAAGGCTTCAGGCAGCTTCTGGCCAAGCTCAAACCGGACGTTTTCGAAGACCTGATCGCGGCGGTGGCGATCTACCGCCCGGGGCCGTTGCAGTTTCTCCCCAACTTCATCAACCGCAAACACGGACGCGAGCCCCTGACCTACCTCCACCCCCTGATGGAGCCGATCCTGAACGAAACGTACGGTCTTATCCTCTACCAGGAACAGGTCCAGGCCCTGGCGCAGAACCTGGCGCATTTCACCCTCTCCGAAGGCGATCTGATGCGCCGCGCCATGGGTAAAAAAGACGCCAAGATCATGGCAGAGTATCGTCAAAAATTTATCGAGCAGGCAACGCCGACGATTGGCGGGGGTATCGCTACACAGGCCTATGACCAGATCGAAGTGTTTGCCGGCTACGGCTTCAACAAATCCCATTCCGCCTGCTATGCCCTCATCGCCTACCAGACGGCCTATCTCAAGTGCCACTATCCCAAGGAATACCTGGCTGCCCTTCTTACAATCAGCCGCAGCGATTCGTCCGACATCGTTACCTACATGGCGGATGCGAACAGCATGGGCATTGAAGTCCTGCCGGTCGATATTAACGCGTCTGACGCGTTTTTCTCGGTCCAAGGCAACAGCATCCGCTTTGGTTTGTGCGCCATCAAGGGCGTGGGCGAAAATGCGGCCTTGGCGGTCGAAAACGAACGCAAGGCAAACGGGCCGTACCGCGATCTCTTCGACTTCACCGAAAGGATCGACCTCAAGGCGATCAACAAGGGGGCAATGGAAGCGCTTATAAAGGCCGGAGCAATGGATTCCCTCGGCGGACACCGGGCCGCCCTGACGGGCGCTCTCGAATCGGCCATCGCCAGCGGCAACGCCGAGCAAAAGGCCAAGGCAAGCGGCCAAATGGGCCTGTTCGCAAACTTCGCCGCCGAAGCGCCGCGGCCGCAGCTTCCGAAGGTGCCTGAGTGGAGTGAACCGCAAAAACTGCAATTCGAGAAATCAGTCCTCGGTTTTTATTCCACCTCGCATCCCCTGGCGTCGCATTCAGCGCTCCTGAAAACCTTCGCGACAGCGGGCGTCTCCGAACTTGTCGACATGGATGACAGGACCAATGTCATCCTTGGCGGGCTTATCAGCCGCATCTCCCTCAAGAACGACAAAAACGGCAACCGCTACGCCCACGTCGACCTCGAGGATATGGACGGCCAGGTCGGCGGTGTGGTATTTGCGAGCGTGTTTGAAAAGTACAAGGAATTATTGGTCGAAGACGACGTCGTCTTTGTCCAGGCGGAACTTGACCGGACCCGGGACCAGCCGTCTTTACGGATCAATTCCATCGTGCCGCTGGACAAGGCTTCCGAGATCCTCGCGGTACGGGCCGTCCTCAAACTGCCGATGGGGGACCTGGACCAGGAAAAACTCACCAGCCTGCGTACGCTGGCAGGCCAGAATCCCGGCAATGCGCGGCTTTATTTCAATCTTGAGTCGCCGGAAGGTTCGACCATCGTGCGGGCGGCCGATCGCTTCACGCTCAATCCAAACAAGGACGTCATCGCACAGATAAATTCCATGTTCGGTGAAGGCGCGTTGTCGCTTGGCGGGCGGCGCTCGGGATAAAGAGGTTTTTGTTGTAATAATAAAAACCCTCTCCAGTGTGGAGAGGGTTTTTCATTGTTGTTAAATTACAGCGTTTCCTCAAAAAAATTGGTTCGCTTTTTTCACATTTTGGTCATGCAACGTCGTGGCGGAAAACGCAATAAGGATGCCTACTATTTCCGAAAACGCGCTATGGTGTTCGAAGCGTGATTAGTGCACCAACTCGAAATACACCGACTCTTCCTCGACATATACCGGCTCCTTGAGGCTCTTCTGCATATTGCCTGCCGAATCGGTGAAGCTTTTGACTCCCGCCTGGAAATCGGCCGAATCGCCGATGACCATTAAAAGACCTGTGGACGCGAGGCCACAGGGCAGGATGAAATACTCGATTGCTTCTTCAAGAGGTTCGTCGTCGATGGCCATGGAAGTAAAGGTGCAGCCATTGCTGTCGGCAATGCCTTCCTCCGACAGATCGCCGAAAATGTCGTTGAGAATTCCGGCTTCGTCCCCGCGGCAGACGGCTTGAACACAGCCGTGAGAAATCAATTCTTTCGCATAGATGCGCAGAACATCCTCGCCGACATCGCCTACAATATTGACAAGCGCTGTGAACGGTTGCGGGTCGAAGGGGAAACGCAAATCGCCTGCGCCGTTGTGAGCGCGCATGGCGTAAAATTTCTGGTCAAATACGTTGGCCAAGATTTTCCCCCTGGAAACAGTATTTGCGACGGCTTTGACGTCGCGGCTCTCTCCATCCAAGAAATAATCCGACACGTCCCATCCCTTCAAGATTTACGGATGAAAAAGCCAAATAAACAAAACATCCGGATGCACCTTTTCCCCTTTAGGTGCCAACCCCAATCCGGTTGTTAAACAGTAAACAATGAACGTAATGTCCCGTTGCTCACGATTATTTATCGGACTTGCTTTTTCGTCAAGTTCTAATTCAAGACAAATATCGTTTTTATGGGGAAAAACGGAGTATTCCGAAATGAGTTGAAATTTCCTGAAATTCCGTATACTTGTAATGGCTTGGGAAAAAGCGCATTTGCGTTGAAATGACAGGGTTGGTATAGTTTAGTGATATCTATCGGCATAAACCAAGTTCAAGTATGCCGAATAATTTGTAATTTATTCTTACATTCCATGGAGAAACAATGCCAGGGACAATACTTGACGGCAAGACGGAAACGACGCGCGTGCTGGCTTCTGTTGAAAAAGGCGTTCATGCGTTGGCCGCGAAAGGAAGGAAACCGGTCCTCGCGGCAGTTCTCGCCAATTCGGATCCCGGATCGGCATGGTATGCCAAGGCCCAGGCCAAACACTGTACCGAACACGGCGTCGAGCTGCGGCTCATCACCCTCGCGCCGACCTCGACGGAAGCGGAAGTGGTCGCGGCGGTCGCCGCCGCTGGAAAAGATCCGGAGGTGTCCGCCATCCTCGTTTTCACCCCCCTCCCGGCGGCTGTCTCCCTGATCAAAGTGGTGGAGGCCATTCCGCCGCAAAAGGATGCGGAAGGGGTACATCCCTCGAACATGGGGAACCTCCTCATTTCGTCCCACGTCGATCCCGCACCCTGCACCGCCATGGCGGCACTGGAACTCATCAAAACGGCAAAGCCGGACCTGGCGGGAGCACGCGCACTGGTCATCGGCAGAAGCGCGACGGTGGGGAAGCCGCTGGCGCTGCTGCTCCTGGCCGAGCATGCTACTGTCACTATAGCCCATACCCGCTCCGATCTTCGAGCGGCCATGCTGGAGGCGGACATCGTCGTCGCGGCGGCGGGCGCATCCGGCGCGAAGTGGCGGGCATATGAAAAGAAATGGAATGGCTGGAAAAAAAGCGGCGGCGACCGCCCGGACGCCCCCGACCTCGATCCACTCGTCACCATGGACATGGTACGCCGCGGCGCTGTCGTGATAGACGTCGGCGACAACAATATCCCGGACTCCCTCGACGATGACGGTGCGCCGACCCTGAACGACAAGGGCAAACCCGCCATGCACTACGCCGGCGACGTGGATTTCGACAAAGTAAAGGACGTGGCGGGCTTCATCACCAACCCGCGAGGCTCCGTCGGCCCTCTGACGAACGCCTTCCTTCTCAAGAACGTTGTCAATGCCGCGCTCTTGGCTGCCGGTCTTGAAAAGGTTGATTGATGATCCTGTTGGGAGTGGACCTAGGGGACCGAAGGGTAGGTTTTGCCGTATCGGACGCGGAGGAGCGCTTTGCCCTGCCGTCGGGGTTTGGCAGGGTCAAATCCCTCAATGACGCGCTCCTGGTCGTAGTGGACAAGGCGAGGGCGGAAGGCGCGGAGGAAATAGTCCTCGGCAACCCCCTCAACATGGACGGACGATCCGGTCCCAAGGCAAAGGAAGCGGCCGCATTCCGCGACATGCTCGCTGACGTCGGGCTCAAAGTCACCCTATGGGACGAGCGGCTTACCACGTCGGAAGCCGACCGGCTGCTGAAGGACGCCGGGCTCGACCGCCGCCGCCGCAAGCAATTGGTAGACGCCAACGCGGCGCAACGCATCCTTGACTCGTATCTTTCCTGGCGAAAACGCCAGCAACACACCGGTGAAGGCTGAAGGCGATGCACCCCATGATCGATGAAACCGCCAAGCGCTCGAAGCGCGAGTGGGCGGTCAGGTTTTGCCTTCTGTTGTGCGGGCTGTGCATCGGACAACTCGGCGTGGCGTTCTATGTCCTGTCGAACCAGGGTTCCGACCCCTTCACCATGCTTCTTCAGGGGTTATCCATCTCGGTCGGCCTGACCATCGGCACGTGGCAGATGCTGGTGCAGATAGTCCTCCTCATCGTGTTCCTGCTCACCACCAAAAGCTACATCAGGCCAGGCACCTTCGTCTGCGTCCTCGGCGCGGGACCGCTCACCGACGCCTGGCTCTGGCTTCTCCGGGACGTCCTCACCGCCGATCTTCCGCTGTCTTTCCGGGTCATACTGATGATCCTCGGGACAGTCACCATGTCGGTGGGCGTTTCCCTCATAATCAAAACAGACGCGGGCACAGGCACCAACGACCTCATCGCCGTCGTCATTACAGACAGACTCAAACGCATCCAGTTCAGATGGGTCAGGATAACCGTGGATGCCACCTTTGCCGTCCTCGGCATACTCCTTGGCGCGGTCTTCGGCATTGGAACGATTGCCGGCACATTCCTCGTCGGTCCGGTGGTGCAGTTGTTTTTCCCTTTATGGGAAAGGGTTGTCCGCTTCTGCGTTACCCGTTCACGACGTTGACGGGCTTTCCGGCCAAAAACGCGGCAAGGTTGTTCACCGCTATATTCATGAGGCGTCGGCGCGCTTCCAGAGGCGCCCAGGCGATGTGCGGGGTGAGAAACGCGTTTGGCGCGGCGGTAAGGGGATTGTCGGCGGCGATAGGCTCCGTTGTGGCGACGTCAGCCGCGTAGGCGTAAAGCTTTTCCGAGGCAAGGCTGTCCGCGACATCCTGGTCGACGACCAGGCCGCCGCGGGCGGTATTGATCAATATCGCCGTGTCGCGCATTTTTCCGATGACACCCGAGTTTATCATCCCCTTCGTCTTCTCGAAAAGCGGCACATGCAGGGACACGACATCGGCAGTCCCGATCATTTCATCAAAGGAGGCAAACCTGATTTTGTCCGTCTCCAGCGACTTGTCGACGGTGCGGGTAAAGACAAGGACGTTCATGCCCATGGCGACGGCGATTTTGGCGACAGCCTTGCCGATGCTGCCATAGCCGACAAGGCCGATGGTTTTGTTCAACAGCTCGATCAGCGGATAATCCCAGTAGCAAAAATCGACGCTTTTCGCCCATTTTCCCGCACGCACCCCTTCGACATGACTGCCGACCCGGTGGCAAACTTCCAGAAGAAGTGCGAAGACGAATTGCGCCACCGCTTCCGTACTGTAAGCGGGGACGTTCGTCACGACAACGCCGTGATCTTTGGCCGCATCCATATCAATAGTGTTGTAACCGGTGGCGAGAACGCCCACATACTTGACAGACGGACACGCCGCAAATATTTCCCGCGTCATCAACGCTTTGTTGGTAACAATTATCTCCGCATCGCCGACCCTCTCGACGATTTTCTCCGCCGTGGTTCGGTCATGGACGGTAAAGTCGCCAAGCGCTTCAAATCCGCTCCAGGGAATATCGCCGGGATTGAACGCATACCCGTCAAGCACAACTATTTTCATCGCATCTCCAGAAATCGCAGAAAAAAACCTCTCCCGGAAGGAGAGGGAGTTATTCACAAAAGCGGGTCAGACGTTCGTCCTGATCTGTTCCCCCTCACCCTAACCGCCGCCCTCGTCGACGGCGAAGGTTAGGGTGAGGGGGAACAACTATAAGTTAGCGAACCCAGTCGGCCCGCTTGTATACCACTATACGACCGCTTTGTTCCATAATAAGCTTGTCCCCTTCAAGACGAAGGAAAACGCCGTCCTTGAGAAGGGCGGGGACGGTGCGTTCCAGCTCGTTGAGCTCTTCCGGGAAGCAGGCCATCATGGTCATCGCCAGTTGTCCGGCTGTGAGGAAGCCGTTCTGCAGTTCGGCGGGTCCGCGGAACTGGTTGCAGAACCTGCCGTTGATCGAATTGTCCTCGTTGAATTCGATTTCGGGGATGCGCTCGATGGAGGCGGGCAGTTCCTTGCCGTCCAGGGAGACGAAAACAAACCTGCGGTGGCGGAGGTCGTCCCAGGTGGCGGCCTTCGATTCGCCGTTACCGGAACCGGAGGAAAGTTCATACAATGGCGCGTCAACATGGTAGATCATCCCGCACGGAGCGGAGCCGCAGGCGGCAAAAACAGCGGTGCAAACCAATGACAGACCAAACGCAAGTCCAAAGGCGGCGACAATTTTCATTTTCATGCTTCACTCCTTTTACTGTCTGGTGAGATTACGATATTTACTCCACGGTGATCAGTATACCATAAAAAAAGCATGCTCCTCAAGTTCCGCGCTATCCGCGCCGGGCATATTCGTCTTCAAGAGCATTTTGCTCGCCTTCTATCCCGGCAAGTTCATTTTGCAGGCTTCGCATCTTGTTGCCATCCCTGACGACATCCGGGTCGGCGAACGCCGCATGGATATCCGCCATCCGCGCTTCATTGGCGATGATGCGGCTTTCGAGCTTGGCGACATTCCACGAACCGTAGGGGCGGTCTGGGTCGGTCGTTTTCCCGTTGCGGCGTTTTGCGTCGGGCTGGCGGGACTTTTCCCTGCCTTGCGCTTCCGGCTTTTCTTCCCGCTTTGCCTCGCGGACAGCCTGGGCTTCGGCAAAGCCCCCCACAGTCATCTGCCAGGAACCGTTTTCCAGCCAGAGAACACGGTCCGCGACCTCGTCCAGGAAATAGCGGTCATGGCTGATCGCCAAGACAGTTCCTGGATAACTCGCCAGAGCCAGAGTCACGGCTTCGGCGCTGTGAATGTCCAGGTGGTTGGTCGGTTCGTCCAGGAGAAGGACATTGTGCCCTTCCAAAAGGAGGCGGGTCAGCATCAGGCGTTTTTTCTCGCCGCCGGAAAGGTTGCCGATGGGATTAAAAGCCTCGTCACCGGAAAACAGCATGGCTCCCAATTTGTCCCGCCGGTCCTGGTCGTCGTCGCCGAGGCTGGCGTCCTGAAGGTATTCCAGGGGAGTCCTTACTTCGTCCGGGAATACCTCGTGCTGGCCAAGGACGCCGATTTCGGCAGTCGGTCCCCAGGCAAATTCCCCGGACAACGGATCTGTCGCATAGGTCAGGGTATTGAAAAAGGTGGTTTTCCCAGCACCGTTCGGGCCAACGACCCCGACGATTTCCCCGGGCCGGAGCGACAGAGTCATTTCCCTGATCAAACTTTTGCCGAGGTAGCCAAGCTCGAGGTCCTCGATCTCCAGCACCTTGTCGCCGAGGCGGCGGGAGACCTGAAGGTTCAATCGGGCGAGGCGTGACTGGTTCCTCGGTTCGTCCAGGAGTTCCACCTTCGATAGACGCTTGAGCCTGGACTGCGCCTGCCGCGACCGGGTGCCGGCGCGCCATTTATTGATGAATGTTTCTTCCCTGCGCATGAATTCGCGCTGTTTCATGAACTCGCTCCACTCGTGCTGGCTGCGTTCTTCGCGGAGACGGCGGGACTGGCTGTAATTGCCGGGATAGGCGAGGAGCGATCCATTCTCGAGTTCCCAGATGTTGGTGACGGTCTGGTCGAGGAAACGCCTGTCGTGGGATACGATGACTGCGGCTGCCGGGCTCCTCCTGAGAAAACGTTCAAGAAAGGCGATGCCGTCGAGGTCAAGGTGGTTGGTCGGTTCATCGAGAAGCCACAGGTCTGGCTCCTCCATCAGCAATTGCGCCAAGGCAACCCGGCAACGCTCGCCGCCGGAGAGGGTGTCCATCGGTTGGTCGAACTGGTCAAGACGCACGCCGACGCCGCGGAGCATCGTTTCCGCGCGGCGTAGCGCCGATTCCCCGGCTCCGGCCTCGCGGACCGCCTCGAGTTCGGCAAGGCGTGCGAGGGCGGCGTCAAGGTCCTTCCCCGACATTTCGCTCAGGCTTTCCGAAAGGCGGGCTATGTCCTGGTCAAGTCGCTGCCAATCCTCCACGGCATCGGTGATGATGCTGCGCGGGGTCGATCCGGTCTTGAAGGTGGGCGATTGTTCGAGGCGCGCGATGCGCAAACCCCGCCGGCGCGACAAATCGCCGTCATATTCCTCATCGCCGCAAAGGATGCGGAAAAGCGTGGTTTTCCCAGCGCCGTTCGGCCCGATCAGGCCTATACGGTCGCCACCGGAAATGAGAAACGCCACCCCGTCGAAAAGGACTGTCCCGCCGAAGCTTTTAGTGAGGCGGCTGGCACTCATCAGCGTCATGGACGGCCGCCTTTGCCGCCGTCACGCCTGTCCCTCGGACCGCCCTTGCCAAA
>DAIOFH010000031.1:0-35597 GCA_036745875.1 Planctomycetota bacterium
AGCCGCCCCGCCGAAAACCGTCTGTTGCCACCGTAAAATGCACCATCAAAAAACCTTTCGCCTGGCATGGCAATACGGTATTTTGCCATTCCCGCCGTAATAATCCTGATGGTAATCCTCAGCGAGCCAAAACGCGCCGGCCTTGCCGACGCGCGTGGACGGTTTTGTCCCTTTTTTCGCCAATTCGCCTATGAGGCGTTCGGCAACGGCTTTCTGTTCCGCATCGGCGACGAAAATTTCCGACCGGTATTGGTCCCCGACATCCGGTCCCTGACCGTCAACCTGGGTAAAATCATGAATCTCGAAGAACAATTTGCACAACTTCTCATACTCGGTTTTCTTGGGGTCGTACGTGACCTCGACTACTTCGGCGTGGCCTGTGTCAGACCCGCATACATCCCGGTACGTCGGCTGGTCCAGGTGTCCCCCCATGTATCCGACCCTGGTGAGGACGACTCCTGGTTCGCGCTTGAACCAGTATTCAACGCCCCAAAAACACCCTGCCGCGAAGTACGCCTTTTTCAATTCGGTTTCCTCTTTCTCTGGAACAAAAAGAAGGGAGACCGAGTTGACGCAATGCCTGACGTTTTTATCAGTCAGCCGCTCACCAGAAAACACGTGGCCAAGATGCCCGCCGCACGCGGCGCACGTGATTTCCGTCCGCCGCCCGTCAGGATCCGGCGTCCGGCGCACCGCCCCGGCAATTTCATCGTCAAACGCGGGCCAGCCGCACCCTGAATCGAATTTATCGGCGGAGCGGTACAAATCCGCTTCACAATGGCGGCAGACATAGGTGCCTGCCGCCTTGTTATGAAGGTATTCGCCCGACCCTGGCAGCTCCGTGCCCCGGTGAATGATCACGCGCTCCTCTTCAGGGGTCAGTTCTTTATAATTTTTCATAGCTCTATCCTCGCTTTTGCCTTTTTTGATTAAAAAATCCACCGTCGCAGAACAAAGCAGAAACAAAACCAAGAAGCCAATATATAATTTCATATATCTCCCATGAACAAATCCTTTGCCGTGCGCCGACGGCACATTGCACAATTCACCCACGGAGAGCAAACACATTGCCCCCTATTCTAAAAATGGATAATTTGTGCCTTCTCCAGTATTATGTCAAATCCGCTTGAAATCATCCGTCCAAAACGGATACTTGAGATCAACTAATATCGGAAATGCGGTACGATAGCCGCAGTTCCATTTTTCCAGAAAAGGAGACTCACTTGTCAGCAGGCATGAATGAAGCGGAAGAGGATTTCTATGTATTATCGCCGGAAAAAGGGCTATGCCTGGTCGGTGACGCCATCATCAACCTGGCGGAGATCGTCATGATCCAGCGGCAGGGCGAAAGGACTCTTGTCTACCGCTCCGGCGTCGCCGAGCCGATCTCCCTCGGCGCGGAAGCGTTCGAGATCATCAAGGACACCGTATTTGTCGCAGACGATGCGGAAGAGGACGAAGACGACGGCGAGTACGAAGACGAAGACGAATAATCAACGCTTCAGACGACTTAAAAAAGCCCCCTCCGGTCGAATAGCCGTAGGGGGTTTTTTCATGTCGCAACCAAAGGGACCTCAAGTCAATGAGGTGATTTCATCCGCATCCAATACGGAGACAATGGTATCCTTGAGCTTGGCGATGCCGGTCATGCCGTCGTAGTCGATCCCGCCGCAGGGATCGTCGAACTGCCCCTCGTCAATGTCGATGACCGTATGCACGACGTCGACGCATACCCCGGTCTGTGAATTGCCGACGATGAGGAGGACAATGCACGAACTGCCGCCGTCCCCGGTGGGCGTCATGCCGAGTCGAACGCGGGTGTAGATGACCGGAACCACCTTCCCCCTCACCATCGTCAGCCCCTTCACATAGGCGGGCGCGCGCGGCAAGGGTGTGCAGGGCTGGTTGCCGATGATGGCCGCCACACGCATCGCGTCAACCCCGAAGCGTTCCCCGTCCAGATCAAAGGTAAGGTAGCGGCCAGTCCTGGTTCCAAATTCAGTTGCAGTCATCGTATACTCCTTTTGATGCCGTAAAAGGTCCATTGTCTTTTCTGGTAAAAATTCTACACTATAAAGTAACTTTACAGTCAAGTCGTTTTTTCACGATTTTCGGAGGTTCCACGATGTCCAAAGGCAAGCTGATCCCCATTAGCGAGTTCGCCCGATTGTCCGGCATCAGCCGCCCCAACCTGATTTTCTACGACAACATCGGCATTCTGCGCCCGGAAGCGGTGGGTAAAAACAAGTACCGTTACTATGGTTATCAGCAGTTCGAGGCGGCGTACCTTCTGCTGACGCTCAAGGAGTTCGGCATGCCCCAGGGAGAAATACGCGATCTTGTCGGCGAGAGGACGCCGGAGGGGGTGTATGCCGTTTTCAACGAGCAAAAAAAACGCATGACGCGGCAGATGGAGGCGCTCAAGCACCGGCTCGGCATGATACAGGTCTACTTGGACACGCTGAACCAGACGATGGAGGACAGGAAAACGGGCGGCATCATCGTCAAGGAATTGCCGACCGAATCGTTGGTCCTCGGGCCGGTCGTCGAAGACTTCCGCCATGAGGACGCCGACCAGTATTTTGTGGATTTTTCAATGACATGGCGTCAAAGGGGATTGTCTTCGGATTTCCCCTCGGCAGCATGGTCGCCAAAAAGGATCTTATCAACGGGAAATGGGAAAAAATCCGGCGCATGTACTTCAGGGCGCCGCCGTACAAATATAAAAAACGGCCGGGCCTCTACGTCATAAGCTACTCGCGGGGCGACTTTTTCAACCACGGCGGCCTCTACCACACGCTGGTGGAGTTCATCGACGCCAATGGGCTTGAAATCGCCGGCAACGCCTACGAGGACTACATCCTCGATTCCATCCTGGTCAGCGACCCGGAGGAATACCTCATGCGCCTGTCCATCGAAGTTCGGAAAAAAAAGAAACCGCCGCTACGTAAGAAGCGGCGGTCAAACACAAGTCAGTGAAAAACGCAGCGACAACCGGGTCGGAGGTTACCGCACATTTCCCGGTTGCCGCATGCGGTCAGCGTTTGTAGATGCCAAGGCATTCCTTCAACCATGCTTTGTCTCCGCTGCAGAACTCCATGTCGTCGTAGCGGGAGACGGTGAGCGTCGCATCGTCATCGCCCAGGACGAACATCAGCCCGCAGTACGACGCCTCGCGTTCATCCACCATGGCCATGCCGCTCCCCTGTTCGGCCTCGTCCTTCTGGAAAGTGAACATGAAATAATAGCCGTCCGTCCCTTCGCGGTAATTGCCGATGTGGATTTCCTTGTTGCCCTGGTGGTATTCGCCCCACCAGTTCGGCGTTTTTTCGTCGCTCGCCGCCTGTCCGGGGAGGGGCTCATATTTCCCGCCTGTGAAGATGTTCAACCGGTAAACCGTCCCGTCCCTCGTCGCGCCGAGGTGCTTTTCCGCCGTGAATTTTTCCGGCAGGTCGGTGCCGAACGAGTATGTATGAATCACCAGTCCATGCAGGGAAAGCGATTCGATGCCGTCGTAACGGTAGGCGAGGCGGTCGAGCTTGTCTTCCAGACCGCCCTCCGGATTGGCAAGGCGCTTGATGCAGATAAGCGCGTTCATGGGCTCCGCGCTGTCCTCGATCGCGGCCAGCAGGTTCTCGGTCTGGTAAACCTGCACCGTCCGTTCGAACGGAACGGGTCCGGGATACGCCTTGGCATCGTACAAAAAGCCCTCAATTTCATTGATGACAAGGTCAGGGGTGAAATTGAGGTCGCCACCCATGCTGTCGACCATGCTGGCGTAGTAGGACACGTCGGCGATGAATGTCCAGTCGTCGGTGAATACCGCCGTTGCGACATGGATGTTGGTGTCTTCGTTCCCTCCGCTGAGGAAATGCGCTTCGAGGGCGGGATAGGAAGTCTTTTCGGCCAGCGGCGAACAGGCCATAATGCGAATATCGCTGGTTCCCGGCCACATGGAGCGAATAAGCCTGCGCAAACTCTTTTCGCCGAAATCCACGGGTTTCAGCCGTCGCGCCTCAATGGCGACGCTGTTCTTGCCCCCCAATCTCCTCTGCCACCAGGTGCCGTCGGGGAAGATGATGCCGTTTTCAAATGTCGTGCCGTCGAAAAAAAAGTCCGGCAGGATGTTCAGGCCGCCCACCGTTATCTCGGCGCCCGCCTCCTCGGCAACGGTAGTTTCGGGGGATTCAGATTCAGACTGTTTCGTGATGTTCAGGTCCATCTCGGCGTCGATAAAGTCCACCCGTATCTCGTAACGCACCGAATAACCGGAAAACACGAAACGCATTATCCCGTTTTCCGGAAACGCCTCGGAAAATGTTTCCTCCAGGTTCTCCAGGAGCGCGTCCCAGCGTCCATCGGAATCCTTTTCCTCGACACCGGCGATAAGGGTGACCCCGTCTTCCAGCTCAAGGCCGTCCTGCCGGAAAGCAAGCTTGCGCCCGCCCGCATGGAAAAGCAGTGGTTCGGCGTTTTCGCGGTGCAGCGCATCCATTACCTTGGCCATCGCCCTGCCGCTCAGTTCGACAGACAATTGCAGGTTCACGAGTATTTCCTTGCCGCCGCTATCCGCGAACCGGACGCCCTGCTCCCCGATCCGTGACGAATAACTGCCAAAAGTCACGGCACATATGGTAGACGGAATATTCCCGTCCCCTTGCAGGGGATTCATCAGCCCGGCATAGGTTTCCTTGTCCACTCCATTCTCGATATGGCTGGCAAGGATGTCGAACGGCAATCCCGGCATAACTGCATATTGCACTTCGTCGTCCAGCACCACAAGCCGCGGGGCGCCTTCACCGTCCAGAGCCAGGGTGATTTCCTCTACACCGCCAAAATAGGACTGGTTGAAGAATTGGAGGGTGTTTCCGCCCTCCGCGTCCGGGTTGTCGCCGTCGTCAAAACGGACGATCAGGCGTCTGCAGCCCTGAAGCGTTTCCGTTTCAAGCCGCGTTGATTCATCGTCCTCCAGCGGGCCTGCCACGCGCCACGGCTGGTGGCCGGGAGCATGGGCGTAGACGGCCAGCACCTTTATGCCGGATTTGTTGCTGAACGGCAACTTTTCCCCCGCCATAACCGTCTGCAACGACATAGCCAGCATCACACACGCCACAAGGCTGTAAAAGCACCCTTTTCCCCGGGAGGCATTCATGAATATCCTTTCATCCATTGTATCGGCAAGGCAAGATTCATACTCCTGGACAAGGCATGTCCAACTTCCACCGTTACTAGTAAATTACCTTGTCCGATAATAACCTTTCAAAAAAATATATATTTTACTGAAATTTTATATATTTATTTGATACAATCGAACAAAGCTATTGATAAATTGCCAAAAAAAAGACCCATTGGCCATAACCAAGGGACTGTCGCACCACAAAACCAAAAATAGGGTCCGATATTATATCACGGATCGGTCAACAACAAAAGTGCCTCCGGCGGCAACCGCAAAAAACGCGGCATCGATGTTCCCAGGTATTTGCTGAATTTCCACCACATCGGCATCGGATCGGCCGCGTGAACGTTTGTGAAGATCACATTCCATTCGAAAGGATCTTCGGTTTTGCCTTGGATAGTGATTTCGAGCGCGTTATCGCCCGTAGCGACGCCGTTGGCGGGCATCAAATCGTGGGCGCGGATGCCGACGTGCCGCACAGCCTTGCCGATATTTTCCGCCGTATCCAGTTCGATGCCCCAATCCTCTGCGAGCAGTCGGCGCGGCCCAAGACGTTGTACGCGGGAAAAATTCTTGCAGCCGGTCAACTGCGCCACCCGCTTCGACCCGGGATGGGCGAACAATTCGCGGCAGCCGCCCCGGCCCAGCACCTTTCCAGACTCCATGACCAGCAGGCCGTCGCAAAGCCGGTACGCTTCGTCGCGGTCGTGGGTGACCAGGATGACCTCGGGGTATTCCCTGACGATCCCGCGAATTTCCAGTTGCATCTGTTCCCGCAAATGCGCGTCCAATGCCGAAAACGGTTCGTCAAGCAGGATCAGGTCGGGGGAGGCCGCCAGCATCCGCGCCAGTGCGGCCCGCTGCTGCTGCCCGCCGGACAGCCGGGAAGGAAGACGGTTCTCCATGCCCTGGAGCTGCATTCGGGCAAGCCATTCCTCCACCCGGCGCGTTTTTTCCGCAGGAGGCAGGGAAATGCCGATACCGATGTTCTCCGACACCGTAAGGTGGGGGAAAAGGGCATAGTTCTGAAAAAGCAATCCCACCCGCCTCGCCTGCGGCTTGAGGTTCACCCCGGCGGAGGAGTCGAAAAACACCCGTCCGTGGTAGGCTATATATCCCTCGTCCGGCTTTTCGACTCCGGCGATGCATTTCAAGGTCATGCTTTTGCCGCAGCCTGACGGCCCGAGTATGCCAAGCACCGTCTTTTCCACGCCAAAGTCCACTTCCAGCACGAAGCTCGCGGAAAGGCGTTTTTTGAACCGCACGACAAGGCTCATATTCCGGCTCCCCCCGGACGGCCCTGTTTTTCCTTGGCGAGGAAATGGTTCATGAGCGCCATCACGGCGAAGGAGACGACCACGATGACAATGACGTAATTCCGGGCGGATTCCATGTCCCCCGCCGCCACGGCGGAATACACCGCCAGCGGGAGGGTCCGGGTTCGCCCGGCGATGTTGCCGGCGATCATGGCGGTAGCGCCGAATTCGCCCATCCCGCGCGCAAACGCCAGCACCGTCCCGGCGGCGATTCCCGGCAGCGCGGTCGGAAAACAGATACGCCAGAAAATCCGCCGCTCCGACAGCCCGAGCGTACGGGCGACCTGCACCAGGTTCGGGTCGACCTGCTCGAGCGCGCCCCGCGCCGCGCGGTACATCAACGGGAAGGACATCACGAAGGCGGCCAACACCGTCGCGCTCCAGGAAAAGGCGATGCGGCAGGAAAAAAAATCGACAAAAAACCGGCCCACCGGCTGGTTGACGCCGAAAACATACAGGAGGAAAAAGCCCGCCACCGTCGGCGGCAGCACCAGAGGCAGCGTGAACAGGCCGTCGACGACGCTTTTGAGCGGGGAAGCTTTCATGCCGGTGACCATGCGCGCAGCAAGGAGCCCCACCACAAAGGTGATGCATATCGAGGCTCCGGCTGTCTTCATCGAGGTGAGGATGGCTGGCCACATCATGGGGATCGTCCCTATTGCCTGGCAGCGGTAAAGCCGTGCTTTTCAAATATGGCCAGCGCCTCCGGGGAGGAAAGGAAGAGGATGAAACCGGCCGCCGCATCGCCGCGCTTTCCACCCTCCAGCCTGCCGACGGGGTAAATCACCTTGTTTTTCAGGCTGCCTTCGGGCGCTTCGGCGATGACCCGGACCTGGTCCGTGGACGCGGCATCCGTGGCGTAGACGACGCCGACGTCGGCGCTGGCCATGGAGACCCAGCTCAGCACTTCGGTGACGTTGGTTCCGAGGCTTGCCTTGGCGAGTATCTTGTCCCAGTTGCCAAGGGAAGTGAACACTTCCCGCGCATACTGCCCGGCAGGCACGCTGTCAGGATCGCCGACGGCGATGCTGGCGGCCTTGTCCGCGTCGGCAAAGCCGGCTACTGGTGCGGTTGCCATGGCAGCGGGGCAAATAAGGACGATCTTGTTTTCAAGAAGGTCCATCACCGAATCCTGGACGACAAATCCCTTTTCCAGCAGCGCGCGCATTTGCTTGGGTGCGGCCGACATGAAGACATCGGCCTCCATGCCGTTTTCGATCTGAGCCTGCAGTTTACCGGAGCTGTCGTAGGTCGCCTCGATTTTCAGGCCGGGATTGCGGGCCAGGTATAATGGGATGAGGTCGTTGTCGAAGGCGAGGCGCAAACTGGCGGCAGCGGCCAACAGCATGGGCGGCTTGTTGTCGGCTGCCGGGGCCGGGCGGGCCGTGACAAAAAGGAATGCGGCCAAAACCGCGCACAGGATGCCAATCGATGTCTTGTTCCTCATCATGATCCGCCTTTCTGCAGAAAGAGAGAGAATCCTCGCTATTCATCTTTTTTATATTCGCCGGCGCATTCCTCGCTCGCGCCAAGGAGCACATCCAAACCATGACCAAGAGCGGGCAGCACCACGGCGAGATTTTCGCACGCGCCTTTAGGGCTGCCGGGAAGGTTGACGATAAGCGTCCTCCCCCGTATCGCCGCGACGCCGCGGCTGAGCATGGCGCGGGGAGTGATGGCCATGCCCGCAGTACGCATCGCCTCGGCGAGCCCCGGGGCCAGGCGTTCCGCCACCGCCAGCGTAGCCTCCGGAGTGCGGTCCCTTGGAGAAAACCCGGTACCGCCCGCCGTCAGCACCAGTGCGGCCTCTCCGCCATCGGAGAGTCGCCGCAACGCGGCGGACAGCGTTTCCTGATCGTCCGGGAGAATAGTCACCGACGCTGTCTCGTAGCCGTGCCGGTCAAGCACTGCCCGGAGCGCCGGACCGGTCGTGTCTTCCCTCCGTCCCGCCGACGCCTTGTCGCTGACAATGACTATCGCGACCTTGTATTTCGCATTCATGGCAGCACCTCGACGACATCCCCCGCCCCGACCTCGCCGTCCTCCAGCACACGGGCAAAGATCCCTTCGCGCGGCATTATGCAATCGCCGACACGTTGATAAATCTGGCAATGGTTACGGCATTCCTTGCCGATCTGCGTCACTTCGAGGATCGCCGATCCCACATGCAACCGTGTACCCACCGGCAGGTGTGCCAGATCGATCCCGTCCACCACAATGTTTTCGCCGAAATCGCCGTCAACGACAGTGCCGCCCGCCTGGTTGAAGGCGTGGATTTTTTTCTCCGACAACAGGCTCACCTGGCGATGCCAGTCGCCGGCGTGCGCGTCGCCGACCAATCCGTGGTTTCGCTTTAACAGAGCACGCCCGACCGGACGTTTGGCCGTGCCTTTTTTTCCACTGATGCATACTGCGGACACGGTGCCTTTCATGCTCTTCCCTTCAAGTGACGCAAAGCGCTCCATAGCGGTTCTCATCCGCCAATCTGCGACATCGGCCGGTTTTCCGGAGATGCCGATCTTGTCCTGAAACAATGATGCCCGGGCTTGTTTTGTATGGCCTGGACAAGAGTTTTTTCCAACACGCTTTCATCACCGGCTGCCAGGACCGGCCACAGGTCGATGCCCGAATCCATGTGCAGACATGTTTTCAACCTGCCGTCGGCGGTCAGGCGCAGCCGGTTGCAGCGGCTGCAAATGTCCTGACCCAGCGTTTCAATAAACCCTATGTTCCCGGCAAAACCCGGAAGCGTATAATACCGGGCGGGGCCATTGCCGAGGGAAACGGCGGACGGTTGCAGCGTCCCATAGGCATTTTCAAGCATGCCGCGCAGTTTGTCCAGCCCGAACGGCTGGAACAATTTCCCGAAGCCGACCGGCATTACTTCAATAAACCGCACATGGACCGGTTTTTCTCGGGCCAGTCCGGCGATATCCACCAACCCCTGACCCACCACCCCGTGGAGCGGCACACAGTTCACCTTGACCGTGTCGATGCCGGCGAGAAGCGCCGAATCAAGTCCCCGGACAGCGGCCGTCACGTCGCCGCCACGGGTCAACTCCCGGTACACATCCGGGTTCAGGGTATCCAGGCTGATATTGACGCCGTCCAGGCCGGCACGCTTGAGCGCGTCCGCCAGGCCGGAGAGAAGAATGCCGTTCGTGGTCATCGTCACCATGTCGATGCCGGGTATATTTTTCAGCAGTTCAACAAGCTTAACCGCGCCTTTACGCACCAGCGGCTCGCCGCCGGTTATCTTTACCGTGCGAGTGCCCAGCCCCGCCAGCACGCGGCAAACCGTCCCGATCTGTTCGAAGGATAGTATGTCCTTGTGCTGGAGTTTTGTAACGCCTTCTTCAGGCATGCAATACGCGCAACGCAGGTTGCAGCGGTCGGTGATGGAGACGCGGATATAATCGATATCGCGGCCGACGGCGTCACGCATGGGGTCCACCGTCCCCCGCATGGTAGTCCCCCGACTTGCCGCCGCTCTTTTCCAGCAGCCGCACACGGCGTATTTCCATATCTTGCCCAATCGCCTTGGTCATGTCGTATATGGTCAACAGCGCGACTGCCACGCCGGTCAGCGCTTCCATCTCCACGCCTGTCCTACCCGTTGTTTTCACCTGGCAACATGCGCGCACGGTGTTGATGTCGGCAAGCAATTCGAAATCCAGGCTGCAGTTGGAGACCGGCAGCGGATGGCAGAGTGGAATCAGGTCGGCGGTGCGCTTGACCGCCATGATGCCAGCCAGCCTGGCGGTTCCGAGGATATCCCCTTTCGCCGACGTCCCGGCGGCAATCGCCGCGAATATTCCGGCGCTAACCGCGATCTCCCCTTCGGCCAGGGCCATGCGCGTCGTCACGTCTTTTTCCGACACGTCGACCATATGCGCCTTGCCTGCGGCGTCGAAGTGGGGTAAGGTGGGATCCGGCCGGGGCGTGTCGGGATTCTTCAAGCAAAACCTCCCATTGCGTAACCCTTGCCAAAACCGCATTCCGGGAAATGGCAGGGCTGGCAGCCAAGGCACAACCCACCATGCCCCAGGCCGCGCAGTTCCTCCCGCGTCACCCTGAGCCCGGCGGCAAGCCGCGGGAAAACAATGTCAAAAATGGTTTTGCGTTCATACATGACGCACCCGGGCAACCCCGCGACAGGAACATCTCCTTTATACGCCAGCATGAACATGGCGCCGGGAAGAACGGGCGTTCCATAACTCACCACCTCGTCCGCGACCGCCGTTATCGCAGCCGGCGTGCGATCGTCAGGATCAACGGACATGCCGCCGGTGCAGAGGATCATGTCCATCCCGTCGGCCAACAGTTCCCTGATAGCCTTGGCGATATTGTCCTTGTCGTCGTCACTGAGTATCTGCCGGACCACGCTGGAACCGAATTGCGCCACTTTGTCCGCCACAACCGGTCCGAAGGTGTCCACGATGCGTTTATGGTAAATTTCGTTTCCCGTTGTGACCAGACCAATCCGCATCGGGCGGTAGGGAAGAAGTTTTAAGATGGGTTCGTCCCCCGCGACGGCCTCGGCAGCCCGCATTTTGTCCTTGGCTATGGCGAGGGGAATGATGCGGAACGCCGCCAGCTTGTCGCCCCGCCTGACCGGAAAACCGCCGTGGCGCGTGGCGATCGAGATATGGTCGAGCTGGTTCAGCTCCAGAAGCCTCCCGGCATCCACCAGGAACAGGCCGTCGATCTCGGCCCGGAGCTCGATCTTTCCCTCCTTTACCGGGGAGGCGGACATGTTTTCGTTGCGGCAGAGGCGACAGAGGATGTCGGCGGCATCGTTTTCATGCAGCATGTCGTCGCCAAGGTCCCAGACAAAGAGGGTGTCCTTGCCCATGGCCAGCAATAGCGGTATGTCTTCGGCCGCTACGACATGACCCTTGCGGAACGCCGCGTCCTTGGACACGCCCTTGACGATGCGTGTCAGGTCATGGCACAGGACATGCCCGACAGCGTCGCGGGTGGGGATATTTTTCATATTATCCCTTTCCGGGCGGCAACATTCCGGCCCGGACGGCGATGAGTTCCGCGACGATGCTGACGGCAATTTCCTCCGGCGTTTCGGAGCCGATGGCAAGGCCTATCGGGCAATAGACCCGGTCAAGGTCGGTTTGGGAAAAACCGTTCGTCAGCAGCGTTTCGTAGACTGCCTCGCGCTTTCGCCTGCTGCCGATCATGCCTATATATCCGGCTGAGGTGGTCAGCGCCTGTCCGAGCACTTCGGTATCAAAGGAATGGCCGCGGGTGAGAATGGCGACGAAACACTTTTCGTTGACGGGAAAGCCGAGCACACCTTCGGTCAGGCAGCTCTTGAACTCCGGTACCGCGACCCGCCGCTCGGCGGCCAGCCAGGGGAATCGCTCGCTGACGACGAATTCCGCCCGGTCGTCGAGAACCGTGGTCTCGAAATCCACTTTGCCCGCCATTTCGGCCACGGCACGGGACACATGGCCGCCGCCGGCAAGCACCAGCCTGGTGTTGGCGTATACGGGTTCGAGGAGGAATTCCTTCCCATCCAATGCGACAATGGACGCATGTCTCGCTTTCTGCGCGGCGGCGATCACCGCTTCCGTGGCCTCATCCCAGGGCGTGAGGGTCGGAGAACTGTTGCCGCTCTCCTGGATCGGGGACAAGAGAAAAGAATCCAGTCCCCTATGCGTCCTTTCGCAAAGTGAAGCGAATATGCCCGCCCATTCGGGGCTAAGCCGCTGAACCAGGAGCCAGACTTTTCCGCCGCAGATAAGGTCCGCGCCCGTCTCGGCGCTTCCAGTCATGTCGACGGAAAATAGGCGTTCCTCCCCGTCCTCCAGCGCTGCCGCGGCCTCTTCCACGGCGCGCGCCTCGGCGACGCCGCCGCCGATCGTACCGGCCAAACGGCCTTCCGGACCGACGAGCATTTTCGCACCCGCGCCGCGCGGAGTGGATCCCTCGTCCGCGACGATAGTGACCACCGCGACAGGCGCTCCGCCTGCGAGGCGGTCGCGGATTTCCGCCCAAATGGATGCGGGCGCTTTTTCGGTGTTATCGGAACGGGCATGACTCGTGCGAGATTCTTCCATACTATTCCCTTCATATGGAACTACAAGTTCATACTATCATACCAAAAAGCAATTGTCAATTTATCGCTAAAAAATTTTCAACCACGCTTCAAAATATTTTTAAGAATGTGAATTGAAAAAGCGTGGTTTTCAGGTACAATAACTATAATGGATAGGGCGGCTAAAGTCGCGTACCATTTTCCACCACCATTTCCGGAGGCCCACCACCATGAAATATGACGACGCCTTTTTTCATCACCTGCTTGACTGCGTGGAGGCGGACATCATGCCGCAGACGCTCAGGGGGGTAAAAATGGGAGCCAAGGTTTTCGGCGCCGCCATGCTGCGCCGGGAGGACCTGGGCCTTGTGGTGGCATCCACAAACCATGAGTCGTCGTCCCCGCTGTGGCACGGCGAAGTGTATGCCATCAAGGAGTTTTACGAACTGCAAAACCACCCCCGCCCCGGCGACTGCATGATGCTGGCGACCCACCAACCGTGCTGCATGTGCGCGTCGGCCATTGCCTGGGCGGGCATTCCCGAGGTCTGGTACCTCTTCGGCTACGAGCAGACGGGCGCAGACTTCAACATCCCCCACGACCAGAAGATGATCCGCGACCTCTTCGGCACGACCGAACCCAACCCCGACAATTCCTATTATACCATGCGCTCCATAATGTCCCTGGTACCGCAGCTCGACGACCAGAAGCGCGCCATTGAGCGCTATGACGAGGTGCGCAGGCGCTATGCGGAGTTGTCCGACATTTACCAGAAAGGCGAAAAGGTGATGGCACTCAGTTGAATTTTCCCACGCCCGAGCTATCATTGGTACATACATAAACCCTCTGCCGCAAAAGGGAATGATCATGGGTCTGTTGATCAAAAATGCCGCGATCGTGCGTCCCGATGGATTGTTCCAGGGCGACTTGCTTGCCAGTGACGGCGTCATCGTCCGCATCGACCATAGCATCACCGACGATACGGCAACGGTATTCGACGCCGGCGGCAAATACCTGCTTCCCGGCGGCGTCGACGTCCATACCCATTTCACCCTGGACCTTGGCGCATTCCAAGCCAGCGACGATTTCCATACCGGCACCGTCGCCGCCGCCTGCGGCGGCACCACCACCATTGTCGACCATCCCGGATTCGGCCCTCAACACTGCCGCCTCGGCCACCAGATCGATGTCTATCACCGGCTCGCGGAAAAATCCGCGATCGACTATTCGTTTCACGGCGTATTCCAGCATGTCGACGACCAGGTTCTCACCGACATGGCGGATCTGGCGGAAGCCGGCATCACCAGCTTCAAGGCATACTTGACCTATGGCGGCAAACTAGCCGATCCCGACCTTTTGCGGATTCTGAAAAGGGCAAGGGAACTCGGGATCATCATATGCGCCCATTGCGAAAACGATGCGATCATAGCCTTTCTTACCCAGCAAATGCTGCAAAGCGGCAACGGCGACCCGGCGGGCCATCCCCGGAGCCGCCCGGATTTCTGCGAAGCCGAGGCGGTCTACCGCATGCTGGCGCTCGCCAGGGCGGCCGGAGATGCGCCGGTGTATGTCGTCCACCTTTCCACCGCGCTCGGGCTGGAGGCGGTCCGCTCGGCCCGGCGGCACGGTCAAAGCAATGTCTTTGCCGAGACCTGCACCCAATACCTTGTCCTGGACGAAACGCGCTACGACGACCCGAAGGAAGGACTGAAATACATCATGAGCCCGCCGCTCAGAGGGCAAGCCGACAACCAATTGTTGTGGGACGGGCTCAGGACCGGCGACATCGACACCCTCGCCACCGACCACTGCCCGTTCTTCATGGAAAAGAAGCTGTCGGGCGTTGGCAATTTCACCCGCTGCCCCGGCGGGGCTCCCGGCGTGGAAGCGCGGATGGCCCTGATGTTTTCCGAAGGCTTCATGAAGGGACGGCTGTCGCTTGCCGAGGTCGTCTGGTCATGCTGCACCAATCCGGCCCGCGTTTTCGGCCTGTATCCGCAAAAGGGTGCGCTTATGCCTGGAAGCGATGCGGACTTGGTGATTTTCGATCCGGATATCGAGATGACTCTCACCAAAAGCATGTTGCATGAAAATGTCGATTATACGCCGTATGAGGGCTTCCGTCTGAAGGGAGCTCCGGTCATGACGATTTCGCGGGGAGAAGTGGTGGCGCGAAACGGCGAATTCGTCGGCACGATAGGACGGGGAAAATTCATCAAGCGTTCCTTGCCCATCCTGCCGCGCCGCTAAAGTTTTCCGCAGCGTCCATCAGTGCGGAAACGGCGATGTCGATCTCATCCGGCGTATTGAAATGGGAAAAGGAAAAGCGGACTGCACCCTGTTTTTCCGTGCCGAAACGCTTGTGAAGAAGCGGCGCGCAATGCGCTCCCGCCCGGACGGCGATTCCATATCCATCCGCGAGAAAAGCGGCGACTTCCGAGGAATCCCGATTTCCAAGGTTGAGGGCAACAATGGGCATGCGCCGCGGCGTAGCGTAGTCGCCGTATAGGCGTAGGCCGGAAATGCCGCGTATTCCGGCAAGAAAGCGCATTGCCAGCGCGTCCGCCGCCTTCCAGAGCGCCGCCGGGCCGCGTTCAAGCACAAATGCCAGGCCGGCGGAAAGGGATGCGATACCGTGGGAGTTGGGCGTTCCCGCCTCCAACAACTCCGGGAGCGTCTGCGGTTGTTCCGTACTGAACGTATGGCTGCCGCTGCCGCCGACCAGGAGCGGACGCGGTGTAAAGCGCGGCCCAAGGGATATGCCGCCAGTGCCCTGCAGGCCATAGAGGGCCTTATGTCCGGTAAAGCACAGGGCGTCGATCCCCTGTGCCTCCATGTCAATATCGAGAAGTCCAGCGCTCTGCGCCGCGTCGACGATCAGGAAAATCCCCTTTTCCCGGCACAAACTCCCGAGTTCGGCGACGGGGGCGATCATGCCGGTGAGGTTGGACGCATGGGCGACGACGATTGCCTCCGTATCGGCGCGGCAATGGCTGGCAATGTCCGCGAGGTCATAGCGCCCGCACTCGTCTACCGGGACAAGGGAAAAGTTGCCTCGCCTGTATACCGGCCGTAAAATGGAATTATGCTCCGCCTCGGTGGTGACGATATGCCCGTCCAGTGAGTTGACGGCCAGGTTCAAGGCTTCGGTGACGTTTTTGGTAAACGCGATGCGGCCGGGATCGCCACAATGGAACAGCGTCGCCGCCCTGCTCCTCGCACGCTCAATCGCGCGCATGGCGGCCAGCGAAAAAGGGTGCGACCCACGGGCAGGATTGCCAAAGGACTCAACAGCCTTCGCCACCGCCCGCGCCACCTGGGGCGGTTTCGGGAAGCTGGTGGCCGCATTATCGAAGTAAATCATTATTTGCCTTCTCTACAGATTGGGAGAGCCGCCATGGCGTCAGGAAAAACCCTACTTCTCAAGGACTGTCCGACCGGCGGCTGCGGTGCGAAGATCGGGCCGGCCGAATTGGCCGGCTGCCTGAAAAATCTCCCTCCCATGCATGATGCCGCTCTGCTGGTCGGTTTTGACAGTTCCGACGATGCCGCCGTGTACAGGATATCGGAACGCGACGCCATTGTATCCACCGTCGATTTTTTCCCTCCGATGGTCGACGACCCCCGCACCTTCGGACGGATTGCCGCCGCCAACGCACTCTCCGACGTCTACGCCATGGGCGGCGTGCCGCTGTTCGGCCTCAACCTGGTCTGTTTTCCCCAGACCATGGACAAGGCCATTTTAGGGGAAATATTGGCAGGTGGCGCTGAAAAAATCATTGAAGCGGGCGCTGTCGTGGCGGGCGGCCATTCCATTTACGATTCCGGCCTCAAATACGGCCTGGCCGTAACCGGCCGGGTCAATCCGCAGCAGGTCTACCGCAACAGCGCCTGCCGCCCCGGCGACTGCCTGATCCTCACGAAACCGCTTGGCGTAGGCCTTATCCTGTCGGCGGCGCGGGCACAAGCCGCCGGGGCGGATGAATTGCGGCAGGCGGTCGCCTCGATGGAAAGGCTCAATAAATATGCGGCGCAAAAATTGCCGCCCTTCCAGGTGCGCTCCGTGACCGACATCACCGGATTCGGGCTGCTGGTGCATGCGGCGGAGATGGCGGGCGCGGATGCAACCCTGACCATTCATTTCGATTCGCTGCCGGTTTTGCCCGGTGCGCTGAAACACGCCTCAAGCTACCTCGCAACCGCCGCAGGCCAGCGCAACCGCAACCATCTTGAAGGAAAAATCGATATCGCGGCCATTTCGGCGGCCGGACAAGAGGTGCTTTTTGACCCGCAGACCTCGGGCGGCTTGCTGATCAGCGTCGCCGAAAGCGATGCACCCGCCTTGTGCGCCGCAATCCGGCAGGACGATCCGGCGGCGTCCATTGTCGGCCAAGTTGCAAAACGGGAAAAATATTCTGTTTCCATATTCTGAAAGGAGCAGCCATGGACATCGTCGATCTTCGCGGCAAACCGTGCCCCATCCCTGTTATCGAGACGAAAAAGCTCCTCGCGTCCGCGACTCCGGGCACAAGCGTCACTGTTTTGGTGGACAACGATATCGCCAGGCAAAACCTCCAGAAGATGGCGGAGGGCGAAGGCCATGGCTTCAGCTTCGAAAACAAACCGGAAGGCGCTATCCTCGTCACGATCTTGGCCACGGAAGGCTGCAAAATCGGCGTCGATGATGCTGGTGGGCTGGTGGTGGCGATAGGCAGCGGCTGTATGGGGAGCGGCAGCGACGAACTCGGCGCGACGTTGATGAAAAGTTTCATCTTCTCCCTCACCGAACAGGACGGCTCCCCCGACCAGATTCTCTTCTTCAACGGCGGCATCCATCTTACCTGCGAAGGATCGGCCGCCCTCGACGACCTCGCCGCACTTGCGGCCAAAGGCGTAACCATCAACTCCTGCGGGGCCTGCCTGAACTATTACCAGAAAACCGATAAACTCAAAATCGGCAACGTCACCAACATGTTCATGATTGTCCAGACCATGGCACAGGCCAAAAGACTGATTACCCTATGAAAGAAGATCCGGCAGCGCCCGCATTGTCACAGGAAATTGTCCTCACCTTCCCCAATGTCCAAAACGCCCTCCGGGGCGAACAGGCGCTTCTCGACTCGGGGCTCGCTGTGAGGATCATGTCCCGGCCGGCCGCTTTGGGCGAGGGCTGCGGCATTTGCCTGCGCATCAACGTGGACGAATACGACGCGGTGAGGGAGTCTCTGCAGGATGCGGCGGTTCTCCTCGAGGCTGCTCATCTCAAGGAACAGGGCAAGAACGGAACCGCGTACACACAATTGTAAAATTCACGGAAGGGATGAGTATTCCTCCTGCGTGTCGATATCCTTTACCACTCCGGGATCGTCCACCGACACCAACAGCAGGGAATCCCCCAAACGGGAAAGAATGCCCCGCGCCCCGACATCTCCGCGCAATTCGGCGATATCCTGGAACAACGCTGGCGACAGAACAACGGGATTGCCGCGCCTGCCTTGATATGACGGCGCGGTCGCACCATGCCCAGGATTGCGCCGCAATGCGTCACGATGCGCCGTAGCGAGCTGATCCATTGTCTCCGCTTTCACCAGTGGCTGATCCCCCAGCGCGACCAGAACGCCTATTAATCCCGGAAATCCGTTCCATTCGGCGATTCGCGAGACCCCAAGGCGGAGCGAGGTGCTTTGGCCATCCCGCCATTCCGTATTTTCGACTATCTGTACATTATCCGGGCACATCCGCCTGACACTGTCCGCCCCGCAGCCGATGACCACAAACACCGGCCCTTTATGCCGCATGGCGAGAATATGGTCAAGCGTGTGGAGAAAAATGGCTTTGCCGCGCCACGGCAAGAGAAGCTTGTCGCCGCCAAGGCGCGAACCGCCACCCGCAGCGAGAACCAGAACAGCTATTTCGTTGTTGGATAGTGCAGACATTCCATACCGCTCCGCATAAGTGAACCGACGACAAACCAGTCCAGCCGACCCGGACACTGCCTGGCAAGCTCCAAGGCAAGCGCGGCACCGGCATCTTCCGCTCCGGGAAGATCGGCCTGGTTGGCAAAAAGCATTCGCTTGGCCGTCGCCGGGGCATTCTTAAACATTCCCCGGGGATGGCAGGCGAGGGAGGCGACTGCGGCGGGCGTTATTTCAGCGCCGGGAACAAGCCCGGTCGTCTCGGTTATTTGTTCCAACCGAAATGCCGTCTCTACGGTCAGGCCCTTCCCCATGCAGCCTAATCCCATAACGGCGACCACAATGCCGGAGAGCGCCGGGATAACCGGCTCATGGGTTGCCGGAGCCTTGAGCGGACGTCCTGCCGCCCCGTCGGCTTCCACAAGTATCCAGTCGGCAATGCCGCGCAGGTAAAGTTCGTCGACTTCACCGGGCTGATAGCCATATACCTTGCCGCCATCCTGCTCCGCCGAGGGAGGACGGGCTGAAAATTGCATCCCCCCGGAAATGGGCCGAAGCCGTTCAGGACCGCCCTCAAGCACGACGGATGCACAGATATTCGGCGTTGGCGGGAGCATTCTTGTTGTCGTGGTGGCCAGGACGGTCTGGCCGCGCAGTGCCAGGGCGTTCGCAAGAGCGTAGAGAAGGGAAGTTTTGCCTCCGCCGCCGACAATGCTTACAATACATGGTTTGACAGACGATACGAGCTTGTCGAGGCTGACAACCGGCTTGTCCATAACATAAACCCCGAAAGGGAAAAAAGGAGAAATAGAAATGGCGCCGCCTAATGAATCCATGGTAGGGAAAACGCGCATCCTGATCAAGGGAGCGGGTGAAATGGCGACCGGAGTGGCGGTACGGCTCTACCGGGCGGGATTCACATCCCTTCTTCTTTTGGAGACGGACAAACCGCTGGCTGTGCGCCGCGCCGTCAGTTTTTGTGAAGCAATATATGACGGCAAACAGGAGGTGGAAGGAATTCCGGCGGAGCGCCTCGAAAGCCGGGGCGAACTGGAAAAAATCTGGAGCCGGCGGGCGGTGGCTGTCATGGCCGATCCGGGCTGGTCAGCCCTGTCCTGGTTCTCCCCCCGCGTCTGCGTGGATGCGGTGATCGCCAAGCGGAACCTCGGAACCCACCTGGAGGATGCTCCCCTGGTGGTGGCTATGGGACCAGGCTTTGCCGCCGGGCAAGATGCGCATTGCGTGGTGGAAACGAATCGCGGGCATAACCTCGGCCGCATTTTCCGTACCGGGTCGGCGGAGGCGAATACCGGCGTTCCCGGCGCTATCGGCGGGTTCACGACGGAGCGCGTCCTCCGCGCCCCGACGGACGGCGTGGTCGAGCAATGCAGGGAAATCGGCGAGTCGGTACAGGCAGGGGATGTTGTGTGCCGTGTGACTGGACTCGATGTCCCGGCCGCCATCGCAGGGGTGGTTCGCGGCTGCATCCGCTCCGGCATCCAAGTCCGTAACGGGGTCAAACTCGGCGACATCGACCCCCGCAACAACCGCCTCTATTGTTTCACCGTTTCTGAAAAGGCGCGGGCGCTGGGCGGTTCGGTGCTGGAAGCGATCTGCGCCGACCTCTTTACTTAAAACAGCGGCAGGCGCAAGCCCGCCGCCATATTTATGCTTTCGTACTTGAAATGCTTCAGCGTAAAACAAATTGCAACACAAACAGCGCGGCGACAACCAGGGTCGGGATCTTGATTTCCCTGCTGCGGCCGGTGATGAATTTCAACACCACATAGGAAATGAGGCCGAAGGAAAAGTTTTCCGGGATGGTCGAATAACCGGTGGCAAAGCTGAGGATGGTGGTGGCGATAATGCCTATCAAAACCGAACCCTTGATGTTTTTCGAGCATAGGGCTGCGATGATGAACAAGCCGACCAGGGTCAGGAGAGCGCCATGGATGATATGGCCGCTATTGGCGAAATCGGCGAAATTCACCAACGTCACCTGGGTGGCGGGGCTGGCGACGACGATCTTGGAATTCTGTAGGCCAAGATAGGCAATGAACAGGCCGATGCCTCCGGTAAGGGCGCGTTTGATGTTTTCCGGAATGCCGTTAATGATTTTTTCCCGGATCCCGACTGCGGAAATGACGACAAAGATAATACCGGAGTACAGGACGAGAGGCAGGGTCATCTGGTATAGCTCGACCTTGCTCAGTTCGCGATGCGCGAGGAACGCGGCGATGGACGGCGCGGCTGTATAAGCGAAAAAGGCGTTCAAGCCCATGCCGGGGGCCTGGACAAAAGGAATCTTGGCGTAGAACGCCATGAAGAAGGTGCCGATGGCGGAGCCGATGCAGGTGGCGAAAAACACGCCGTTGAAGATGGATGCGTCCCCCTGGCCCAGCACCATCGGGTTGACGAGGATGATGTAGGCGGTGGCGAAGAAGGTGGTGATTCCGGCGAGAATTTCAACTCTGGCAGTGGTGCCGTTTTCCCTCAGGCGAAAATAACGCTCCAACATGATATATCCTCCGATGCGATGCAAACGAAATATGAATGGAATTCGGGTGCGCTCAGAAAATCGCCGGGCGACTTTCTGATGGGACCTCGGTTTTGGCATGGAATGTCAGCCGATCTGTTTTCCGCGCACGTATTTTTCCGTGATATGGCGGTCATCCGAAAGGTAGATGACCCTGGCCAACCGCTCGGCGAGGTCGAGCGGGAACGGCGCGCGTAACGGCGCGTCGTCTATCACCAGGGCGTCGAACTCATACCCGTCGTCAAACGACCCCACCCTGCCGAAAAATGCGCCGCCGCCGACAGTGCCGAGCCAGAACGCCTCTTCCACCGTCAACGCAGGTTCGCCCTGGTCGCGAAGCCGCCAGTGCAGCTTCGAAACCTGTATGGCGTCGGACATGGCGCGGAAAATAGAGGAATGGCAACCGCCGGCCATGTCGCTTCCAAGCCCAACCCGCAGACCATGCGAGAGGAAGCGGCGCACCGGTGCTATTCCTGAGGAAAGGTTCATGTTGGATTGCGGACAATGCGCGACATACACCCCCTGCCGACGCACCAACTCCATTTCTTCGACGTCCGACCAGGTGCAGTGCGCCATGACGGTCGGCACATCGCCGCCGAACAGTCCGTGGCGCAAATAGGCGTCGCCGTAACAATCGCTTTCCGGGCAGAGTTCCTTTACCCAGGCGATTTCATTCTGGTTTTCGGAAAGATGCGATTGCAGCGGCAGACCGAATTCCCGTTGGATTTTCGCAAGATCGTCCATCAGCTCGTCGGAGCAGCAGGGAATGAAACGCGGCGTAAGGATCGGCGTGGTGTTTTTGAACCGCCCCATTACCGCCTTGAGCCATGCGCGGGTTTCCCTGCCGGCATCGGCGGAACAGGATTCGCAGAGGTTTTCGCCGCCGTTCCTGTCCATGTTCACGCGGCCGACCATGGTCACGAGGCCGGACTGCTCCAGCATTTCCATGAGCATGACCGTGGCGGGCGTATGGGTGGTGGCGAAAAGAGAGATGCGGGTGTTCGGTCCCGCCTTGAGGTCCCGGACCAGCATTTCGTAGGCGGTGCGGGCATAGGCGGTATCGTGATATTTCGCTTCTTCGGGGAAAGTGCGGGTATTGAGCCAGTCGAGAAGTTCCAGGTCCATTCCCAGGGCGCGAAAAGCGTATTGTGGGGCATGCATATGCAGATCGGTGAGACCGGGAACGATCAGCTTCCCCCGGCGATCCTTGACCGGCAAAGCGGCGTAACGCTCGGGGACCTGCCCGAAAACGCCCCTGGATCTGCCGTTTTCACAGACCAGATACCCGTCTTTCCGCATGTCAAGGCTGGTGGGGCCTCGGCTGTAACAGATGTCTCCCCTTAGCACAAAGCTGTTGTCCATCGCTGTTGTCCTCCTTTTGGGATTCGCATTGTACGCGAGTGGTCGACAGGGGCGTGATGAGGAGGGGAAAACCGATGGCATAAAAAAACCCGCGACAGTCGCCATGCATGTCTTTCCCATCGAACGGCGATACCGACTCCTCGCCAAACACCCCGATGCCGGGAAAGACCCATAGTCAACTATTTGCGGTAGTTGGTAGAAACATCCGACCGATTACGGATATATACGAGTCTGCTTTTTCACTTCCTTTTCCGGTGCGTCACCTCCTTTCGCCATTTTGAACAACTGGCACGGAGAACCCAGGGATTTTTTAAAACATTAAACATTCCCTGTGTTCTCCGCTTCGTCAAGAAAATCAATCGACATCGATAACCGCCGACTCCTTGTTCTGTTGCGGATCGGGCGGGAAGATTATATTGACAACTATACCCAGGATGCAGACGGTTGCAACCGAATCCTTGAAAAGCAGCTGGAAGAATTTCGGCATCTGGGCGTAGGATTCAGGGCTCGCGGTGCCGAGTCCGAGACCCATGGCAAGAATGGTGGAAAGAACGATGATGTTGCGGTGGCTGAAGCCGGATTTGGCGATAAGCTTGATGCCGTTGATGGTGATCATCGCGAAGACGCTGATAACCGCGCCGCCGAGGACGGCATCGGGCATCATGGAGAATATTGCGCCGATCTTCGGGACAAAACCGCAGAGGATAAGCGTTATCGCACCGGTGAGGATACAGAACTTGTTGACGACGCCGGTCATGGCCACGATACCGGCGTTCTGCCCGAAGGCTGTGTTGGGGAGCGTATTGAACACGGCGGCCAGGGCGGAGCCTGCGGAGTCGGCGAAGATCGCCCCGGACGTCTCCTTGGTGGTGGCTTCGCGGTTGAAAGCGGCCACGGTGATGCCGGAAGTGTTGCCGATCGTTTCGAGGCCGGAGACTATATACAGCGCGGCAAAGGTGAGGATCGCATCGAGATGGAATTCAAAACCGAAATGCAGCGGTTTCGGCAGGGCAATCCACGGGGCCTGCAGCACCAGGTCATAATTCAGCTTGCCCATGAGCATGGCGGCGACATACCCGACAATGATGCCGATCAACAACGATGACAGCTGGACCAGACCTTTGCCGAAGCGCTGGCAGACCAGGATGGTGATGAAGACGATAAAGCCCAGCAACACATTCACCGGCGCACCGAAATCCGGTTTCCCCACGCCGCCGAGGAAATAGTTCGTCCCGGCGCGCAGAAGGTTGATGCCGATGGCGATCAGGACTGCGCCAATGACCAGCGGCGGGAAAAACCGTTTCAACGGCTTGATGAAGAACGCCATGAAAAACTCGATAAGGCTGCCGACCAACGCGCCGCCGAGTACGCCCGCGATGCCATAGGCCTTGCCGACCGTGATGGCGGTGGGGACAAAGGCGAACGATGTGCCCATGACGATGGGAAGTTCCGCGCCGAGGCGCGGCAACTTGCTTTTCTTGCCAAAAATCGACAGGGGGTAGAGTTGGAAAACGGTGGTGATGCCGGAAACGAGCATGGCGCATTGCACCATGATGATGCGGTCGCCGCCGCCAAGCCCCACGACGCCGGCGAGGATGAAACAGGGCGCGAGGTTGGAGGTGAACATTGCCAGGACATGCTGCAATCCGAGCGGGAAGGCTTCCCAGAACGGAGGCCGCCCGTACAGTGAATATACCAGATTCGATTTGTTCTTCAATTGTCGTATGGTTTTATCCGTGGGTTCTGACAAGGTCTACCCTCCTCTATCGCGTTTGGTTTAATTTTTAAAACTCCTGAAGATACCGTTCAATTTCCAGCCAGCCAGGAAAGGGAATTACGGATTCCGCGATACAGCGTGGCCATCTCCAGGGCGCTCCTGAGGGAGAATTCGCCGGAGAAATTCTGCTTCACCTTCATGTCCTTGACGGTGAAGCCACGGTCGAACTTCACCATGATATCGGCGTTTTCATAGAACCAGCCGTAGTTCTGCAGGGTCATGCTTTCTTCCAGGCCCTTTTCGCGCCTGCGGATCTTCCTGCCCTTAATGTGGAAGACATTATCGTTCTGGGCGGTGAAATCGGCGTCGTTCAAGCAGAGGCGCGGCTTGTCCATATAGGGGCGGCCCTCATGGACGCAGAAGGCGGCGCAGTTGCCGCACTCGTTGCAGAAGTCGTCTATATGCACGATCTGCGTGCCCTGCGCGACGGCGAAATTTTCCCTGGTCGTCGAGCACAATTTCCCGTTCACCACGGCCAGTTTCGGCAGAGTGATGCTGAAGGGAGGAATGGAGTAATTGTAATTGGCGCGGTTCGGACAGACTTCGATGCACTTGCCGCACATGGCGGAACACTGCAGGCAGCGCTTGGCTTCCGCCACCGCGTCGTTTTCGTCCAGCGTCTGTTCCACCAGGTCGAATCCCTTGCGATCGTCCAGCGGCCGGTGCGTTTCCCGGCAGGGTTCGGTTTTCCGCGCCCGGGCGATCCTTGCTTCCGCCAGTTCCGCGCCGGTGGGAAGCGGGGGTTCGGGGAGAGTCGGCAAAGTTACGGCCAGCTCGGCGCAAATGGCGTCGGCGGCGCGCTGGCCGTCGGCACAGGCCTGGATGACGATGGCCGGGCCGGTTACCGCATCGCCGCCGGCGTAGACGCCGCACTTGCTGGTGCGGCCGTTGTCAGCCGTCTTCACCCTGCCGCCCCTGGCGAGTTCCAGGCGGGTTTCCTTGAACACCGCCATATCAGACACCTGGCCGATGGCCGAAATGATGGAATCGGCTTCAATCGTGAATTTTTCGCCGGTTGGTTCCGGACGACGGCGGCCATCGGCATCCGGTTCGCCCAGTTTGGTGCGTTCGCATTCAAGCCCCGCGACCTTGCCGTCCTTGACGACAACCTTGACGGGCGCTGCCAGTTCCTCGAGGGTGTTTCCTTCTTCGAAAAGGAGTTTTATCTCTTCCTCGATAGCAGGCATTTCCTCGCGGGTGCGCCGATAGACGACCGTCGCCGTCTTGCCGGTCAGGCGGTTTGCGGTGCGGGCCGCGTCCATGGCGGTATTGCCGCCGCCGATGACCAGCACCTTTTTCCCGAGGTCGGGCTTCTTTCCAGACGCCACCTGTCCCAGCAAATCAAGAGCGGTCCAGACGCCCGGCGTGCTTTCGCCGTCGAATCCGGGAGGCATGTCCTTGGGGAAGCCGCAGGCAACATAGACCGCGTCATAGCCTTTTTCCAGGAACGTTTCGGGCGCTTCAGTGATTTTGGAGTTGAGGTGGATGTTTACGCCCAATTCGCGGATGCGGTTGATATCGCCGTCGACGACATCCCAGGGTAGGCGGAAAGTCGGCGCGATGGCCAGAATGCCGCCGGCGCGGTTGCGCGCCTCGAAGACATCGACTTCAACCCCGCCAAGGGCCAAACGCGCGGCGGCAGCCAGGCCGGACGGACCGGCGCCGATGACCGCGACCTTCCTATTGGCGGGAGCGCCCTTTCTGAATCCCGCCTTCCCCCTTGCCGCGACAAAACGCTTGATGTCGCGGATGCCCACCGCCTCGTCGTAATTCGCCCTGGTGCAGCGAGTTTCGCACAGGTGGGTGCAAAGATGGCCGGTAACACCGGGAAGCGGGTTTTTCAGCAGAATTGTCGCAAGCGCGCCGTCAAAATCACCACGCGCGGTCTGGAGCGCATAGGACGGCACATCCTGGCAGACGGCGCACTGCTCCATGCATGGCGCGGTGATGCAGTCAAAGAGTCCGAGTTCAGAGGACACCTTGGGGGGACCCTGGAAATACTGTTTCTTATAGCGCGGATTTTCCAAAGCTTCCGCCGCCGCGCATTCCAGAGCCGCATTCTTATTGGCGGCGAATTCCTTGAGTGAATGCGCGCCCGCTTCCACCATCTCGGCTTCGAGGTTTTCCAGGCACTGGCCGACCCGGGCATAGCCGCCGGGCTTAAGGAGGTCCGAAGCCATGGTGACGGACAGCGCGCCACATGAGAAAATACGGCCCATGTTCCAGGCATCCGCGCCTGCGGAGTAGGAGACATTGAGGTCGCCGTCGAAGTCCTTGTTCAGCTTGTTCCACAGGTTCATGCTGATGGGATAAAGGGAGCGGCCGGACATGTACATTTCTTCGCCCGGCATAAGGCGTCGGTAGTTGTACATGGCGAGGGTGTTGGTGAGTTTGACCCCGAAGAAGCGGTTGTGCTTTTTCCCCGACTGTTTCATGGCCTTGATGATTTCGAGAGCCTGGGGGTATTTCAGGTCGTGGTCGAAAACGGCGTCCGGGATGGAAATGCCGGTATAGCCGAGGGTCTTGTTCAGGGTGGAACGCACGAAGTCCGCGCCCATCAGGGTCGGGTTCAGCTTGACGGTGAGGTTGAAGCCGCGTTCCTCCAGAAGATAGCGGGCGATGCGTTCGATTTCGTCCGGCGGGCAGCCGTGCATGGTGGAAAGGGTGCAGCTGTTGGTGAGGGCGGAGGGAACGTCGATGCCGGCGAACTCGGGGAAGGACTTGACGAGTTCGCTCATGTAGTTGTCGACGATATGGCCGGCATCAAGCATGGTATCGATGAATTTCTGCATGCGGGGGTTTTTGATGCCTTCCAGGTTGTAGCCGACGCTGAGGTTGAAGATCACGCCGTCGTTGTCCACATGTTCCCAACCGAGCAGGCGCTGCAACACGGGGATAAGCACCCAGGCCTTGACGTATTCCAGGATCGACTGCTCCAGCTTCAGCTCCTGCGACCATTCGGCGTTGTATCCTTCGTCCTCCATGTCGATGCAGGGACGGCCGAATTCGAGTTCGTCAAGAATCTGCACGGTTTTCAGTTCGATGAAGCGGGAACCGGTGAGCCAGCTGGCGAGGATGTTCTGCGTCAACTGGGTGTTGGGGCCGGCGGCCGGGCCAATGGGAGCCCCGAGCTTGTCGCCGAAAAGGGAAACGGCGTAGGGGGCATCGGCGCGGGGACGGTGGAACAGCGATTTATGGATGCCGAAAATACTTTCGTTTTCCTTGAATTCGCGAAGAATCCAGGTGAGCAACTTCTCAAAAGACTGCGGCCGCATATGATAAGACATGACCTCTCTCCTCTTCATTTTTAAAACCGTTCCCAAACTTTCCGGGAGCATTCCCTGGCCTTGGCGTAGACTTCCTTCTCATCGACCCCCTGCAGCTGGCGGTCCCGCATCAGCACCTTGCCGTTGGCGACCGTGGTGGTGATGCTGCGCCCGCTCGCGCCGAACAACAGGTGTCCGTTGATGTTCGCGTCGGTGAGTGCGGTGGGGGGAAGATAGTCGGAAACAATCACATCGCCGGCACAGCCGGGCGCCAGCCTGCCGACAGGCGTCTTGAAATACCTCCCGGCGATGACGGCGTTGCCGGAGAAGAGCATCGCCGGGATTTCGGCCCAGGCAACATTGGGATGGCGGTTGTGGTGCTTTTGCAGGGCATTGGCCATTTTGAAGGACTGGAGCATGTCGGAGACATAGCCGTCAGTGCCAAGGCCGAGGAGGATGTCACGCTTGTACATGTCGAGGACGGGGCTGCAGCCGACGGCATTGCCCATGTTGGATTCCGGGTTGTGCACGACGGCGGTGCCGGTGTCAGCGAGGATGTCTTTTTCCTTGTCGTCGATATGGATGCAGTGGACGGCGATGGAACGGGGGCCGGTGATGCCGAAATCGCGGAAACGTTCCAATATGCGCTTGCCGTACTTCTGTTCCGAGTCGACTTCGTCGCCGGGGCCTTCGGCCACATGGACATGGTAGCCCGCGTCCAGGCCGTCCATAGCCTTGGCGCACGCTTCGAGGGTGGCGTTGGAAAGGGTCATCGACGCATGCAGGCCGAACATCCCGGAAAGCATGTCGGAGGAATCCGCTGCGGCGTGGCGGATAAAGTCGACGTTTTCCTTGATGCCCTCGTGCATGATGGCCTCCCCGTCGCGGTCGGAGACTTCATAGCAGAGGCAATTCCTCAGGCCTGTCAATTTCGCCGCCTCCGCGATGCGGAGCAGGCTGCCCGTGACGGCGTTTGGGCTGGCGTGGTGGTCGATGATGGTGGTGGAGCCGTTTTTGATGCAGTCGATCATGCACACGAGGGCGCTGTAATATGAGTCCTCGAGGGTGAGGGCCTTGTCCAGCCGCCACCATAGGCGCTCAAGCACCTCGTTGAAGTTTTCCGCCGCCGGGCCGCCCTTTCCCGGAAAAGCACGGGAAAAAGCGCTGTAATAGTGCATATGGGCGTTGATGAAGCCGGGCATGATTACGCCGCCCCGCGCGTCGACATACTCCGCATCCGGATTCTTCGATCGTAACGTCTTCGTCTCCCCCACTTCCTTGACCAGGCCGCCGTCGATGAGGACCGCGCCGTCCGGGAAGTACGGGTTTTCGGGATTGCGGGTGATCAGTATTCCGTTTCCAACAAGTAACATGGCTTGACCTCCTGCGTGCTGAAGCTTTAAGCCTATTTAGTGGCAATAAGTTCTATTTCGACCTTTGCGCCCATGGGAAGAGCGGCAACGGCATAGCAGCTGCGCGCCGGATAGGGCTGGGAAAAGAAGGTCGCATACACTTCGTTCACGGCGGCGAAATCGTTTATGTCGACGAGAAAGACGGTTGCCTTCACGACCTTGTCCATGCCGCTCCCCGCCTGCTCCAAAATCGCCTTGAGATTTGTGAGAGCCTGCCTCGCCGCATCCTTGATGTCGGCGGGCATGGTCTTGTCGGCGGGATTGAGGGGCAGAGCGCCGGAGGTGAATATCAGGTCGCCGACCGCTATGGCCTGGGAATACGGTCCCACCGCGCCGGGAGCATTCGGGGTGTCGATTCGTTCGAGCGAGGGCATGTCTTTCTCCTTTTCAACCAGAAAATATAGATAAAAAGCGACTACTGAGAGATGACGGTTCCGGTTTTGCCCGCCAGGCCGTCTTCGGCTTTTTCCAGCAGGGTGATAAGGGCTTTGCGGCCGGGCCGGCTGGCGGCGAACTCCATGGCGGCCTGGACTTTCGGCAACATGCTGCCGGGGGCGAACTGTCCTTCGTCGACGTAGCGCTGCGCTTCCTCGAGATTGATATGGTCGAGCCAGCGTTCGTTTTCCTTGCGGAAATTGACAGCCACTTTTTCCACAGCGGTGAGGATGACGAGGAAATCGGCATCGATGATTTCGGCAAGCTTCGCAGAAGCGAGGTCCTTGTCCACGACCGCTCCGACGCCCTTCAGGTGGTGACGTCCCTGGCGTATGACCGGGATGCCGCCGCCGCCCGCGGCGATGACGGTCTGGCCGGCGTTCAGGAGGGTCATCACCACGTCCTTTTCAATGATATCGATCGGTTTGGGGCTGGCAACCACCCGCCTCCAGCCACGGCCGGAATCTTCGACCATGGTGAAGCCGTGCGCCGTCATTTCCCGGGCCTCTTCTTCGGTGCAGAACGCGCCGATCGGTTTGGTCGGTTTGTCGAAAGCCGGGTCGTTCTCGTCGACAAGGGTTTGGGTGATGATGGAGGTGACGGCAAGGTCGCGCCCTCGGTCGGCGAGTTCCTCGCGGAGCGCGTTTTGCAGGTCATAGCCAATGTAGCCCTGGCTCATGGCGACGCAAACAGACATCGGGATAAGGGGAATGGTGGATTCCAGCTTGTGGGCCGCAGCCATGGCGGCGTTGATCATGCCAACCTGCGGGCCGTTGCCGTGGGCGATCACCAGTTCGTCCCCGCTCATAAGAAGTCCGGCGATGGCTTTGGCGGTGATTTTTACAGCCTTCATCTGTTCATCTAGGGTGTTGCCGAGTGCATTGCCGCCCAAAGCAAGTACGATCCTGCGTTTAGACATGATGGCATCCTTCCGTATTCTGAATGGTTTATGGTAACCGCGAAAAAGCGGCCTTATATTGCGATCAAAATTCCTAGCGCGTTTTCGGAAATGACAGGCCCCTTACTGCGTTTTCCGGCACAACTATGCCAAGCCAAAACGCGCAAAAGGAAGGGCCAACCTTTTCAGAAAACGCTATAGTACAGTGCTCGGCGCGGCGGGAAGGTGATTGACGGCGATTCGAAAACTGGTTCTGATGCCGTCGGGCTTATGTGGTTGGGGCCGGAGACTACGGCGAAAAACTTTTGCCTGCCGGGTCGTTTTGAGTTAACTATTGGATATTCTATCCTAACCTCATTCCTTTTTCAACATTTTTTTAGAGAAAAAAAATATTTTTTAGCAAACATATCCTGGATGCGATTTTGGCTCGTGGATTTTAATGTAATATACGTATTAGCGATGAGATTCGCCTGCCACCCCCGCCCTAACCTCCCCATTAAGGACAAGGGGCATTATGTGTGGATTTTTCGCCCTGGGCGCTCGGATACGACAATAAATAAACAGCACTCTGCAAAATACCCGTCACGCCAGGTGTGCATTGAATGCCCGCGCACGTCCCCAAAAAGAGGTGGAGTTGAAGTGAAGTGAAGAAAAATCAACCATTTCTTAAAAGCACGCATTGCCGCCTTTTCATTTCTCTAGGGCATGCGCTCAGGGTCTCCGGCGCATTTTTACAATCGTACATGCTATCTGAATCCGTTCTTGACTAAGTTCGCTTCCCTTTTTATACTTAAAAATATTATTTAGCCCTTACTCTTTTTTAGAATTCGTATAAATTCCTTGCTGTCGATCCGCATTTGCGGCACTATTTTGATCTGGGCGACGGAAATTGTTATTGCATAACCATATGATTTTCATGTGGATAAGTACGAAAAAAGAAAAAGCGGTTCATCCTTATCTAAAAATTATTTTTTTTATCAAAAAAATATTTGAAATTCAAAACAAATACTGTATACTGGAGGCATAAAAGGTTGGCGACCTCCGGTAACCTGCGAACAAAAGGAGAGTCACCCCATGAACGGTACGGAACATATCGACTTCTTGAAAAGACTGGCTAAAGGCATCGCCGCCCTGTTTGGCGAAAACTGCGAAGTAACAGTGCATGACCTCAAGAAAGGATACGAAAAAAGCATCGTCGCCATCGAAAACGGCCATGTCACCGGACGCCACGTCGGAGACGGCTCTTCCGAGGTGGTGCTGCACGCCCTGAAGGAGCGCGACCATTCCAAGGTCGAGGACGACTACAACTACCTCGCCCGCACGAAGAACGGCCGCATCCTCAAGTCGAGCACCATATTCGTGCGCGATAAAAAAGGCGCGATCGTCTCCCTCTTCGGCGTCAACTACGACATCACCGATATGGTCATGGCCAAGAACGCCCTGGAAGTAGCGATCAACACCCGTGAAGCGAAAAAAGGCGCAGCCGCCGCAATCACCTCGAACGTCAATGATCTTCTTGATCAGCTCATTGCCGAAGCGGACGAGCACGTTGGCAAGCCGATAGCCATGATGACCAAGGAAGACAAGATCAAGGCTATCCAGTTCCTCAACGACTCCGGCGCATTCCTGGTCAAAAAGGCCGGTGACAAGGTATCCAGGCATTACGACATCTCGAAATATACGTTGTACAACTACATGGGTTCTGAAGACTAGGCTCGCTGAAGGTTCCGATTCGCGCATCCCCTGCCGAACGAACGCCACGGCGCAGCCACTGGCATCCGGAAGGAGGAGGTATGAGCTCTGAATTGAAATGGGTCGGGAACTCAATGCCCAAGACCGGCGCGGACAAGCAACTTGCCCTCATGGCGCCAAAGGAAATTGAAAAAGTCCGCCGCTTCCACGCGTCCTTTCCCCAGTACTCGATGACGCCCCTCGCCCGTCTCGACAAGCTGGCGGCCAAGCTCGGCCTCGGCGGCATCTACGTCAAGGACGAATCCTACCGCTTCGGCCTGAACGCCTTCAAGGTCCTCGGCGGCTCCTTCGCCATGGCCAAGTTCATCTCGCAGCGCACCGGCAGGGACATAGCCGACCTCGGCTATGAGCAGCTCACCTCCCCCGCCGTCAAGAAGGAACTCGGAGACTACACCTTCTTCAGCGCCACCGACGGCAACCACGGCCGCGGCGTCGCCTGGGCCGCAAACCAGATCAAGCAGCACAGCGTGATCTATATGCCCAAGGGATCTTCCGCGACGCGCCTTGAAAACATCAGGAAGGAAGGCTCCAACGCCTCCATCGTCGACATGAACTACGACGACGCGGTCCGCCTCGCCACCGCGGAAAGCGCCAAGACCCCCAACAGCGTCGTCATCCAGGACACCGCCTGGGCGGGCTACGAGGAAATACCCGGCTGGGTCATGCAGGGTTACGGCACCATGGCCCTCGAAGCTGTCGAACAACTCAAGGCCGCCGGCGTCGAGCGCCCCACCCACATCTTCGTGCAGGCGGGCGTCGGCTCCCTCGCCGGTGCGGTCCAGGGCTTCTTCGCCAACTACTACCCGGACAACGTCCCCGTCACCACCGTCGTCGAAGCGGCTGCGGCGGACTGCATCTACCGTTCCGCCCTCAAGGCCGACGGCGGCGTCGTGAATGTCGGCGGCGACCTCGTGACCATCATGGCCGGCCTCGCCTGCGGCGAAGCCAACACCATCTCCTGGGAGATCCTGAAGGACAAGACCTCGTTCTTCGTCTCGCTCCCGGACTACGCGGCTGCCTGGGCCATGCGTGTCATGAGCGCCCCCCTCGCCGGCGACACGCGGGTGATATCCGGGGAAAGCGGCGCGGCTGGCCTCGGCGCACTCCTCGACGCCCTCGCCAACCCGGCCCTCGCCGACTTCAAGAAGGCCCTCGGCCTCAACGAATCCTCCCGCGTGCTGTTTTTCAGCACCGAAGGGGATACCGATCCCGAGCAGTATGAAAAAATCGTCTGGGACGGGCAGTACCCGGTTCCCTTTAAAAAATAAATCTGTGCACTGTGTTGCACCGAGAAAGACTTTACAGGAAGGAAAAAGGACATGGATTTCGCGAAGATCAAGGCTGCTGCCGAAGGTTACAAAGCGGATATGACGAAGTTCCTCAGGGACATGGTTCGCATCCCCGGCGAAAGCGCGGGCGAAAAGGGCAAAATAGAATGCGCACGTGCGGAAATGCACAGGCTCGGCTTCGACAAGGTGGAAGTCGACCCGATGGGCAACCTCCTTGGCTACATGGGCACAGGCAAAACCCTCATCGCCTATGACGGCCACATCGACACCGTCGGCATTGGCAACCGCGACAACTGGACTTTCGATCCCTATGAAGGCTATGAAACCGACACCGAAATCGGCGGCCGCGGTACCTCGGACCAGGAAGGCGGGATCGTCTCCGCCGTCTACGGCGCGAAGATCATGAAAGATCTCGGCCTCCTGTCCGACAAGTACACCGTCCTCGTCACCGCCACGGTGCAGGAAGAGGACTGCGACGGCCTCTGCTGGCAGTATATCATCAACGAAGACAAGGTCCGTCCCGAATTCGTCGTCATCACCGAGCCCACGGACGGCAACATCTACCGCGGACAGCGCGGCCGCATGGAAATCCGCGTCGACGTCAAGGGCATCTCCTGCCACGGCAGCGCCCCCGAACGCGGCGACAACGCCATATACAAGATGGGCGAGATACTCGGCGAAGTCAAGGAACTCAACAACCACCTCCACGTCGACCCGTTCCTCGGCAAGGGCACCCTGGCGGTCTCCGAAATATTCTTCACCTCGCCCTCCCGCTGCGCCGTCGCGGACAGCTGCGCCATCTCCATCGACCGCCGCCTCACGGACGGCGAGACCTACCAGTCGGCTCTGGATGAAATCAGCGCCCTCCCCGCGGTGAAGAAATACAACGGCGTTGTCAGCATGTACAAATACGACCGCCCCAGCTACACCGGCCTCGTCTATCCGACGGACTGCTACTTCCCCACCTGGGTCATTCCGGAAGACGCCCCGGCGACGCAGGCGATGGTGAAGTCTTTCGAAGGCATGTACGGCAAGCCGAAGGTCGACAAGTGGACCTTCTCCACGAACGGCGTGTCCATCATGGGCCGTGAAGGCATCCCCTGCATCGGTTTCGGCCCCGGCAAGGAAAAAGAGGCCCACGCCCCGAATGAAAAGACCTGGAAGGACGATCTCGTGAAGTGCGCCGCAGTCTATGCCGCCCTGCCGACCGTGTATACCAGCGGAAAATAAGGTCAGTTGACAGTTACCAGGCAATAGTTACAGGACTTTTTAAAATCGAGAGGATATGACCATGAACTTCGACGCACTCGTCAACAAGATAGCCAACCTGAATACCAGCAAGATGTACATGAACGACTTTCTCCTGACCTGGGAGAAGAGCGACCAGGAAATCGCCGCCACTTTCGCGGTCGCGGACGCCCTGCGCAACCTGCGCGAACGGAACATCTCGAGCCGCGTCTTCGATTCCGGCCTCGGCATCTCGCTGTTCCGCGACAACTCGACCCGCACCCGCTTCTCCTTCTCCTCCGCCTGCAACCTCCTCGGCCTCACCGTCCAGGACCTCGACGAAGGCAAGAGCCAGATCGCGCACGGCGAAACGGTCAGGGAAACGGCCAACATGATTTCCTTCATGGGCGATGTCATCGGCATCCGCGACGACATGTACATCGGCAAGGGCAACGCCTATATGCGCGAAGTCTCCAAGGCGGTCCAGGAAGGATATTCCGAAGGCAACCTCGAACAGCGCCCCACCCTCGTCAACCTCCAGTGCGACATCGACCACCCCACCCAGGCGATGGCCGACATGGCGCACATCATCAACGAATTCGGCGGCGTCGAGAACCTCAAGGGCAAGAAGATCGCCATGACCTGGGCCTACTCCCCCAGCTACGGCAAGCCGCTGTCGGTGCCGCAGGGCATCATCGGTCTGATGAGCCGTTTCGGGATGGAAGTCCATCTCGCGCATCCCAAGGGCTATGAAGTCATGCCGGAAGTCGAAGAAGTCGCGAAGAAGAACGCGGCAGCCACCGGCGGCAAATTCGTCAAGTCGAACTCCATGGCCGAAGCCTTCGAGAACGCCGACATCGTCTACCCGAAGAGCTGGGCGCCCTTCGCAGCCATGGAAAAGCGTACCACTCTCTACGGCGACAACGACATGGACGGCATCAAGAAGCTGGAGAAGGAACTTCTCGGCCAGAACGCCAAGCACAAGGACTGGGAATGCACCGAAGAATTGATGGCCAAGACCAATGCCGGCAAGGCCCTCTACATGCACTGCCTCCCTGCCGACATCACCGGCGTCTCCTGCCAGGAAGGCGAAGTCGCGGCATCCGTGTTCGACCGCTACCGCGTCCCGATGTACAAGGAAGCCGGCTACAAGCCCTACATCATCGCCGCCATGATTTTCC
>DAIOFH010000032.1:0-35219 GCA_036745875.1 Planctomycetota bacterium
TATTCATACTAACAAAGTTGTCATATCATAGTAGTGGTATATGATGCTTAGGGTTAGCTGGAAAGACAGACGTACTGTTAAAGTTGAGGTTTATTTATGGAACTGTTGGAATACTGGAGCTGCTGAAGGGTAATTCAATATGACTTTAATGGGAATCAATATCTGGTTGACATCTATTCAACATGAATTCAACAGTGAGAAAAGAAGCAAAGTAAAATAAAATGTTTCATGTGAAACATTCGAGTTCGGTTGATTTTTAGATGTTTCACATGAAACATTCCACCCGGAAGACATATATTATATAAGATTTTATCATGTCTTTCGTAATCCGGATTCTTCTAGAGGGAAAATAGGGCTATGGTTATAGTACAACGAATGCTGTTTATTGGGTTGGTAACTTTACTGTTTTCTATTGGCGTCGGCTATTCGATGGAAAAAGGTTTTTCCTGGTCCTATGCTCCAGCTCAGGGGGATAATGTACAGGCCCAGCTTGCTGCCTTCCAGTTGAGCAAGTACCTTGAGGAGTGTGAAGTAAATAGGCCCGAGATCCTAGCAGAGGTGAAATCGTCCCTCGATCAGGGTAAATACTATCGTCAACGCACCCGCGACCAGAAAAACAAGGGAACACTTCTCACTGTCTATGTCGACCGCGACTATATATTGCATATAGTCACCTACCGAAATGAGCAATGCCCGGATTGCGGTGGAACAGGCACACGAGTCAAACCTTTTGAAAATATTGCCAACCGTGTCGCAGTCCGTCTCCGCTGTTTGAAGTGCGACGGCAAGGGTGAAATTGAAAACTATACGAACGAGCGTTATTTTACCTTATCCAGCGAGGATTTCGAGCATCCGGAGGAAATGCGTTCCCTGTTCAAGGATCGCGCCTACTCCAATGCTCCCCAAGGCACTGAAATGTGGGTGGAACGGCTGGCGTCCGATAATCCTAAGGAAAGAATGGATGCCTGTCTCTGGCTTGATAAAAACTTTGTCCGGGAGGGTGTATTTTTTCAGGATATTATGCCTATGCTGAAAAAAGCGCGCTTATACGAAGCCAATGAAAAGCGCAGGCTGCTTGTCTGGCAGTTTTGGGCTGGCAAAGACATACCTAATGAGAGGAAGCGCTATTATTATCGGATCTATGCCGACAGCAAGAGTGGAAAAATCACCAGAAAGGGGTTTTACGCAAAGTAGGTTGGGGGCAAGCATGCAAGAAGGAGGGATGGGAATGTACGCACTCGCGATCAATGGCAGCCCGCGTGTTGGCGGAAATACGGAGATGCTGTTGCATGAGGTATTGAAGCCTTTGGCTGAAGGTGGCTGGGAAACGGAATTTGTCCAGGTCGGCGGCACACCGATACGCGGGTGTACTGCGTGTTCGAATTGCTTCAAGACCAAAGACAATACCTGTGTTATGAAAAATGACGGACTTAACGAGATTTTCGCCAAGATGTTGCGGGCAACTGCGATAATAATCGGTTCTCCAACATATTTTACCGATGTCTCGGCGGAGACCAAGGCACTTTTGGATCGTTCCGGTTATGTGGCGCTCGCCAATGACCGTGCTTTTAAGGGAAAGATTGGCGCGGCTGTGGTTGCTGTACGAAGGGGCGGGGCAACGCATGCGTATGACAGCATTAATCACATGTATTTGATGTCGCAGATGGTGGTGCCTGGATCCATATACTGGAACATCGGGTTTGGCCTGCGTCGCGAAGATGTGAAAAATGATAGTGAGGGCTTGACGACGATGAATGTGCTTGGCCGCACTATTGATGTGCTTGGTAAGGCTATTGAACCGCTTGCCGATTCGTGGCCTGTGGTATAGTAAAATATGCTGATCCAGCAAAACGCTGGATCAGTAATTATTATATGTCTGTGGTGAGTCAGCAGTCGATGATTTCCGCTGTAAAGGTTTGGCAAACAACATCCGGTTGTTTCCAGGCATCCCACGGCAATCCAGCTTTGTCCCGGCAGCAATGACCCCAAAATTCCCCTACATTCCATCCGGTTTCGGTTGCTACTTGGGGTAAAAAACATCCCGACCGCATACCTTTTTGCACATAAATGCCATCTATCCCAAGACTAATGCCTTCGGGATTTTTACATTCCGCAAGCGGCGTCAACACCGATACATCCATTTCGACAAGCGGCAGTTCGGCAGGCATTATTCTATTTTTGCTGAAACGGGGATCTTCCAGCGCAGATATCCGGGTATAGTTGGCAACAGTTTCATATATCGGTCTGTCTGATGAAAAACAACCGATGCATCCACGCAGGTTGCCCTTCGTCTTTAAGGTAACAAAACAACCGCAGTGCAATTGCAGATTGGCATCATCAGGGATAGGTGAAGAATAAGGTTGCTGGTTTACTGCCGCCGATAGAGCATCGCGACTGATCGAGGCAAGAAGCTGTTTTTCCTTCTCACTAAACATGACTAATAGCCTCCTCCCACTTTTTTACCTTAGTTGGGTTTTATACAGCGATGAATACGCGCCGCCGGCGGAAATCAACTCGTCGTGTTTTCCTGTCTCCACAATCTGGCCGTCCTTCAATACGACCAGCTTGTTCGCATTGATGACGGTGGACAGACGGTGCGCGATAATTAGCACTGTTTTATTGCGCATCAGGTTTTCAATTGCTTGTTGTACTACTGTCTCCGACTTGTAATCCAAAGCCGATGTTGCTTCGTCAAGAATAACAATCGGCGCATCTTTTATAAAAGCGCGCGCAATGGCAACGCGTTGCTTTTGTCCGCCCGAGAGTAGAATGCCCCGCTCACCAATTTCCGTATCAAGGCCCAGCTCCAAGCCGGCTATAAATTCGTCAAGACACGCCGCCTTGACTGCAGCCTGGACTTCTTCATCCCCGGCTGTGAGATTGCCGAGCAGGATATTATCCCGTAACGTACCGCCAAAAAGGAAATTGTCCTGAAAGACAATCGAAACCTGTTCTCTGAGAGAGTGCAGGGTCATGTCGCGAATATCGATCCCGTCAATCATAATAGCTCCGGAACCGACATCGTAAAAACGAGGCAGAAGATTGACCAACGTGGATTTGCCGCCGCCGGAATCGCCGACAAATGCCACCGATTGACCGGCATTGATCTCCAGGTTTATATGCTTCAATACCGGCTTTCCCGGATCGTATTCGAAATAAACATTGTCGTAGCGGATTGCCTGGGTAATTTTCGGCGCTTCGACAGCGCTCGGCTTATCCTGGATTTTCGGCGACGATTCCAAAAGATTGAGGACACGATTAATCGCCATAAAGGACGTTTGTACATTGCCGTAATTGTTGCTGAGATTCTTAATCGGTGTGTACAGCATCAGCAGGGCAGCCATGAATGAAACGAAGTTACCGGGGGTGATGCGACCGGAAGCGATAAGGTATCCTTGCAGCCAGACCGTGGCGGCAATACCGATGGAAGTCCCAAAATGCATGAACAAAGTCAAAATGTTCGTCCGTTGCACCATTTTAACGGTAATACGGAAAACGTCGTTCAATGTCGTTTTTAATTTTGCCCTCATAAAATCGTAGAGGTTATAGGATGCGATAACGCGGTTACCACTGTACGCCTCGTTGAAGTTGGTGGTAACAGCCGCGCCAACGGTGACGGATTCGTTAATAAGACGCTTGACCTTTTTTCTGACTCTGGAGAGTGGAATAACCGCAAGTACCAAAGCGCCCACCGCCACCACTGCCAATATCCACGAATTGTAAAAAAGAACAAAGATAAGGGCGAGGGAGGAAACAGATCGGGTTGTGAACAACTTGAGATTACTCAACAGCCCCTCACTGGAAGTATCCGCGTCCGTATTGAAACGGAGAAGAATCTCGCCGGAGGTCGAGCGGTCGAAAAGGGCGGCGTCGTTGGTGATAAGCTTGTCGAACAATTTCATTTTCAGGTCGTTCGCGATATGCTTGCCGACCCAGGTATTCAGGTAATTGGTGCCATAATTGAGGGCGCTCTGCATTACGGCAAAGATGACGATAAGGAGAGGGAAATAGGCGGTAATTCCCTGCGCTGTGTTGCCGCCCATGAAGCCGTCCATATATGGTTTGAGAATCCAAGCGATAATGGCGTCCAAAGTGCCGACCGGAATGGCAAGACAAACCGCAAGAATGGCCCGACCCAGATATGGTTTTACATATGGATAAAAACGACGGCAGTTTTCACGAAAAGGCGTATCGACAATGTTTTTTTCCATACCTTCGAACCCTATATCCTAAAACGAACAAACATTTAATACAGAGAATAATTGTTCAATACGTTTTCATTTCTTGCGGCCTTGCCGCTTTTCGGCGTCGGCAAAACCCCAGAGTTTGGCATATTTGATAAAACTGTAGGTAGCGGCAAGTCCAGACGATAGAAGTCCCATCCTGCCATCCAGAATTTCGCCGCGAATAAAATAGTTATGAAAAAACCGCCAAAAGGCGGAGAAAAAAATTACGGGTATGGATGTGCGCTTTCCGCGGTCAAAAGCATCCTTTGCGCCAAAGGTGGTGTATTTTTGGATTTTTTCAAAATAGTGCTCTATCGATTCATAGGTATGGTGAATCAATTTTCCGTCAAGCACGCCCATCTCGTCGGCTTTCTTATTCACTCCCTGGTGGACGAGGCCGGTATAGGTGACAGAGCCTTTTTTAAACAATCTCGGAATCCGGTCGTTCGACCAGGAGGAAGCGCGCATGGGATGTTCGAGGAACCACGCATCGCGCACCACCTGATAGACGTCGAAACGCGGATCATTGTTCAAGGTTTTGCGGATGGACTCGCACAGCTCAGGAGTGGCGAGTTCATCCGCATCAACGAGAAAAATCCAATCACTTTCTGCCTGGCTGAAGCCCCAGTTGATCTGGCTGGAAAAATCCGTGAATTGGTGAAAAACCACCCGCGCGCCAAATCCCGAGGCTATCTCGACCGTCCGATCCTTGGAACCGGAATCGACAACCAGCATTTCATCAGCCCATGACAGACGCTCAAGACAAGCGCCTATGCGCTTTTCCTCATTGAGCGTCATTATCATGGCAGTCAAGCATGGCATATTGCTGGATCCGATACTCTAAATGCGACCGTAAACGATTCTCTGCAAAATGTCCGTCACGACGGAATCGCGCAGAGTGCCCTCGCCCCAAAAAAAGAGGGTCAGGGTGAAGGGGAGTGTTCAACCAACGCCGTTATTTGAGCAACTCTCCAAGCACCGCCGGGACCGAGTCAAGCATTTCCTTGATCTTGCCCGGTTCCTTGCCGCCAGCCTGGGCGAAGTCTGGTTTTCCGCCGCCGCCGCCGCCAATGACTGCAGCCAGTTTTTTCACCAGATCGCCGGCTTTCAATTTGGCAGGCGCAAGTGCTTTGCCGACGGCGACAGCCATCGCCGCTTTGCCGTTGTCGCGGCCGGCAAGAATGACCACGGAGTCGTCTCCATTGTTTTTGTTGATTTCGCGGGCCAGGTCGCCGATTTCCTTGCCGCCGATTTCGCCGACATCCACGGCGAGATAGTTGACGCCGGAAAGTGCCTGCGTAGTCGCGGCCTTGACCTTGTCGCGGGCCTGGCTTGTCTTGACGGCGGCGAGGGATTTTTCCAGTTCCTTGATTTCCTGTGTCATCGACTTGAGGCGCTCCGCTGCGTCGCGGGCGGGTGTTTTCAATTCACGTGATATATCCCCAAGAAGGTCGCCTTGTTCGCGGGACAGGCGGAAAGCGGTCATGCCGGTGACGCCTTCGATGCGGCGCACGCCTGCGGAAATGGATTCCTCCGCGACCAGACGGAAAGAGCCGATGGGGGCGGTCTCGGTCATATGGGTGCCGCCGCACAGTTCCACCGAAAAATCGCCTGTCGAGACGACGCGCACGACATCCCCGTATTTCTCGCCGAAGAGGGCGACAGCGCCGGATTTTCTCGCTTCGTCGATAGGCATAACCTTGGTCACGACCTTGGCGTTTTCCAGGATGCGTGAATTGATAAGTTCCTCGATCTCTGACTTTTCCTCATGGGTCAATGCGGAGCCGTGCTGGAAGTCGAAGCGCAGCCTGTCAGGCCCGACATACGACCCCTTTTGCTCGGCCCTGTCGCCAAGCACGGTCCGAAGCGCGCAGTGGAGAAGGTGGGCGGTGGTGTGGTTGCGCATAATGTCGAGGCGGCGGTCCTGGTCGACCTTGGCGCTGACGGCCATATCCGGCTTGATCTCGCCGCTTTCGACTTCGCCGATATGCAGGTAGATGCCGTCCAGTTTTTGCGTGTCTTCGATCCTGACGACAAGGTTGCCGGGGCCGACCAGGAGGCCGGTATCGCCGACCTGGCCGCCCGCTTCGCCATAAAATGGCGTCTTGTCGAGAACGACCGTCACCTGGCTGCCGGCGGGGGCGGAATCCACCAATGCGTCGCCGGAGACGACGGCAAGCACCGTGCCTTCGGCTTCAAGCGTGTCATAGCCGAGGAACTCGCTCGATGAGGTGATTTTCTTCACGTCCTGCAGCGGACCTTTGGCAAAGACATCGCCCTTCATTTTGGCGCCTTCGCGGGCCTTGGTCTTGGCTTCCGCGAGCGCGGCGTCGAATCCGGGGCGGTCGACGGTAAGACCTTCATTATTGACCACTTCCTCGGCTAATTCATAGGGAAAGCCATAGGTATCGTACAATTCAAATGCGACAACGCCGGGCAGGACCTTTTTGCCTGCCGCCTTGGCTTCGTCCACCGCCTTGTCGATCATGGACAGGCCGCGTTCAAGGGTTGTCAGGAATTTATCCTCTTCCAGTTTGACGGTGTCGGCGATGATTTCGGCGCGGGCGTTGACATCGGGATAGGGCTTTGCCATGACCTTGCCGACGACGGGAACGAGGGTATAGAGGAACGCCTTCTTGATGCCAAGGTTCCTGCCGTCAAGAACGGCGCGCCGCAAAAGGCGTTTCAATATATAGCCGCGATGCGAGTTGGCGGGCAGGACACCGTCGGCGATACAGAACGTCACAGCCCTGATGTGGTCGGCGATGCGGCGCATAAGGGTGTCGTCCGCCTTGTTGTCGCCGTATGGTTTCCCTGCCAGCTTGCTGACGGCCTGGACAATCGGCTGGAAGATGTCGATGTCCATGTTTGTCTTCGCACCCTGCATGCAGGCGGCCATGCGCTCAAGACCCATGCCGGTGTCGATGTTTTTCTGCGGCAGCGGAAGAAGCGAGCCATCAGGTTGCCGGTCGAATTGGGTAAAGACGAGGTTCCAGATTTCCACCCAGCGGCGGCATTCGCAGGTGATGCCGCAATCCGGCTTGCCGCAGCCGTTTTCAGCGCCGCGGTCGAAGAATATTTCTGAACAGGGGCCGCAGGGACCGTTGGGACCAAGCTTCGGCGCATCAGCGGGCCAGAAATTATCGTGATCGCCAAGGCGGGTGATTTTTTCCGCCGGCAGGCCGATTTCCTTTTCCCAGATTTCGAATGCTTCGTCGTCGATATCATGCACTGATACCTGGAGCCGGTCCGGGTCGATCGCCATGACCTTGGTAAGGAATTCCCAAGCCCAGTTGATCGCTTCCTTTTTGAAATAATCGCCAAAGGAGAAATTCCCCAGCATTTCAAACATGGTATGGTGGGCGGGCGTCACGCCGACGTTCATGATGTCGCCGGTACGGATGCATTTCTGGCAGGTGGTGGCTGTACGGTATTCGATCCGCAATCCCATGAACTGGTCCTTGAACTGGTTCATGCCCGCGCCGGTGAAAAGAAGCGTCGGATCGTTATGGGGAACGAGCGAGTCGGACGGCACGATGCGTGCGCCCTTGGATTCAAAGAACGAAAGGAATTTGGAACGAATATCATCAGTCTTCATAACAGCTCCATAATAAAACTACGCCCAGGCAAAGCATTCCATGCCTGGACGCCAATAAATAACCGGTGAATAGTTGATAGATAATAATGAATAGCATATAGCTTGAAGGTGCGGTTCGCTATCAACTATTCTCTACTCACTCTTCACTATCGTCTTCCACTTCCGGCTCTCCATAATATTCGCTTTCCCGTTCAACTACAAGAAAGTAGTTGGAGAGAAGTTCATTCATGCCGTTGGCTGTCATCACCCACTCGGCCGCATACAGACCCCGGTCGAATCCGTGGCCGACGGCGATGTATTCGCCGCGATCCTCCATATCGGAGATGGCCTTTCGTAAAATCAGTTTTCCCGCTTCGGGGACGTAGGATCCCTCGAAAAGATTTTCCAAAAACGCCTGGCAAAAATAACCGACCTTCATCAGACCCATACCGAACTGGCGATAGCGCAAAAGATCAATGACCCGCTCCGCGCCAGGCTGTTTGACAAGCGGTTGTTCGGCGGAATTCCTCAGCGCCGTTACCGCTTCCAGATAGTCTTCCGGTTCAGCGCGACCGGTGACGATGACGACCACGTCGCCTTCAAAACCGATCATTAGGTTCATGCAGGAAATGAGGCTTGAAATGATGTCAACGTCTTTGCTGGTGCTGGCGAGTTCGAACAGCGTTTCAGCCGTCTTCGGAGCGAAAGTTGCGCGATAATAGCGCAGGTCCTGGAATGACTCGTTCGTGATAGTCTGGATGCCCGCGTCGTTGCTTTGGCCGAGAAAAGTAAACAGGATATTTCCGGCCGTTTTGTACAATTCCAAAATCGCGTTGCACAAGCCGGAACTGTTGGCCGCCTTGATATAGGTTACGTTTTTATCCAGGCCATGCGCGGTCTGTAAAATGCCCGCGGGGTTTGCGTTCTTGTACGCTTCCCAGGCGCGCGTTAAATCTGAGGCGATGTTCGCGGGAAGCGATTCGGAAAGATTGGCGACAACGCGCTCGAAAATACCCGCATGCGGCAACAAATCTTGCGCTTGGGAAGACTGGGCATAAATGCCCTGGCTAGCGTCGACGGCGGCATGCATGGATGACAGGCTGTTGACAATGTCCTGCGAACCGGCGACCGCCTTTCCGAGGGAAGACTCGGGTAAGGATTCGGCAAACAGGGTGAAGCTGATGATTTCCCCGTCTATGCGACAGTCGATCCTGCCGCTTTGGATTTTACTTATTTCCCTGATCAGGAATTCGCAACTCTTGTCTGTCAGCAAAGGCTCAAGCTCGGAAAGCAGGTTGTCATTGAAGCCGCGGCTGTTGGCGAGCGCGGCGAAATCGGTAAAGCCTTGACGGTACCTGTTGACGACCAGGTCGACAGTGTCTTTCAGCAACCCCCCGTCAGTGAAATCTTCCAGGGAGTTGAAGGTCATGGTCAACATGGCGTTTTCCGTAACCTTCGGCCACCAACCGCTCTTGACGGTGTCCAGGACCGTGCGGACGAAATCGCCGCGCTCGGCGATGACGATCATGCCGTTTTCGAGGTCGGCGACGAAATAATCCTCTTCCTGGTCCGAAGTGAAATGATGAATGCCGTCGCTAGTGACAGTGCCTTCCATTTCGAAAAAGGATTCGCGGAACTTGTCGAAATCCTCCACCGAAGCGATGAAGGCCGGAGCTTCTTCGCCGATATCGTGGCCGCGCATAACAACCGCGTGCAATTCGTGGTTGAAATCGATGTCCACAATCGGCAGTGGTAAAAGCATCATGCCCATAAAGGGAAGGACGCCGGGTTCATAAGCCTGTGGCGTGTTATCGAGCGAGGCGAAAACAAAACTGTCGCAGGCCTCAAAGAAATTCATGGCGGAATCGACTGAAATGACATAATCGATTTTTTCGGGAAGAGGGGCGTTTTCCGCTTCTTCCGCCCGGACATTGAAAAATGAAAACATGCACAGCGTCAAAATGCCAACCATAACGCGACAGCAGTTTTTAGAAAACGATACATTCATTTTATTCACCAGTCCATTCGCTGATCATCTTCGGCGTGGTATCCGTTTGCTTGGTTATAGCGTTGAACAGTGTCTGAAAAGACCTGCTTGAACCGCCAAGAACGTCGGCGAAAGAAAACACCTTGCTATACCCCACCACCCGCATGTCGGAGGAGCCGACAAGTTCCTCGATCATGGCAATGGCATCATCACTATAACCGATGTCATCCACCAGGCCGTTTTGGACAGACTCGTCTGCGCTGAACAGCTTGCCGTCCGCGAGCGCCACGACAGCCTCGCGGCTCATGCCTCTTCCCTTGGCGACAATGCCTATAAACCGGTCATGCGCATGATCGACATTGCTCTGCAAGAGCTGGCGCTCTTCAGGCGTCATGTCCCGGAAGGGGCTGCCGATGTCCTTGCTTTCTCCGGCCATGATGGGATCGGCCTTAAGGCCAAGCTTGTCCATGAATCCGTCCACCTGGAAACGCTGCAAAATAACCCCGAGGGAACCGATAGTCGCGGTCGGGCTGGCGACAATGGCATCGGATGCGGCGGCGATGTAATATCCTCCGCTGGTCATGAGGCCGCCCGCCCAGGCGACGACAACCTTGCCTTCGGCGCGGACTCCCAGGATTTTGTTGTAGATGATGTCGGATGGGGTAAGCCCGCCGCCGGGAGAATCGACCTGGAGAAGGATCGCCTTGACGTTCTCGTCTTCTTCCGCGACCTTGAGTTGCTCGCAGATAAGCCCGATCATGCCGTTACCGTCAAGGCTTGAGCCCTGGCCGTCGATTTGGCCCCGCAAATTGATAACCGCGATTTTTCCCTTGCCCGCCGCACCTTCCCGCAGCGTTTTTTCCTGGAAAAGGGGTGAACTGGTGCTTTCGAAAGTGGAACTGTCGAAGCTGCTGAAAGAAAAACCAAGGAATACGACAAAGGCGATCAGAAGAACGACAGGAGCTAGAATGGTGGCGCAGCCGGCGACCAGGCAGGATTGCAGGAAGGTGCCACCTTTGCTGGGCCGCTCCGGCGCATAAGAGGAATGCGGAGGGTAGTAGTTTGGCTGAGGGGGCGGAGGGGTCTGCCGCTGCCATTGCTGTTGCTGTTGTTGCTGGTATTGTTCGTAATTTGTCTGGTTGGGAAGTGGGGGTGGGATGCCGGGCGAATCAGGGCTGTTTGTCATGGTTACCTTTCATGGTGTCGTAGGCTTGGTTATTCCCTCTCACACTCACCCTCTCTTTTTTAGGGGGCGAGGGCATCATGCGTGAATCATTCGTTACGGTCGATCGACTTTGCCCTGCAGTATGACCGTTACGACGAATGCACACAGAATGCCCTCGCCACCCAAAGGGGGAGAGGGTTAGGGTGAGAAGTAGTAGTAATCATTTCTTTTTCGCGCTCTGTTTCTTTTTCGCGGTTCTGGCGGAAGCCGGTTTGTTTTTCCCCTTCACCCTGGAGGATGGTTCCACTTCGTGCTTGATCCCCATCTTGGCGCACAGCTTCGGGAAGGCGATCGGCAGCATTTCATCAATCTTTTCAATCGGGTGGAAGGTAATGTCCCTCAGCACTTCCGGCTGCAATTCGTCAAGGTCGTGGATGTTCCCGATAGGGATGATCACGTCTTTTACGCCTGCCCTGCGGGCAGCCAAGGCTTTTTCCTTGAGGCCGCCGATGGGAAGAACCTTGCCGCGCAGGGTGATTTCACCGGTCATGGCCAATTTCGGCTGTATCGGCGTGTTGGTCAGAAGACTCACCAGCGCCGCCACTAGCGTGATGCCGGCCGATGGGCCGTCCTTCGGGGTCGCTCCCTCCGGGAAGTGGATATGGATATCTTCGTCATCGAAGAAGTTTTCCTTGAGGCCAAGCTGCGTTTCCCTGGTGCGAATCCATGACAATGCCGCCTGGGCGCTTTCCTTGATCACATCCCCGAGCCGGCCGGTAAGGACAAGGCTTTTCTTGCCGGACATTTTGGCGGCCTCGATATAAAGCAGGTCTCCGCCGGAGGCGGTCCAGGCGAGGCCGAGGGCAACGCCGGGCACTTCCCTTTTGGCCGCTTCCGACGAGAAAAAGCGCGGCGGGCCAAGATAGGTCTTCATGTCCGTTGGCTTGACCTTGAAGGGGCCGCGTTTCCCGGCGGCGATCTTGACCGCGATTTTCCTGACGACCGTCGCCAACTCCCGTTCGAAATTGCGCAGCCCCGCTTCGCGGGTATAGCCGTTGATGATTTCCCGCATGGCGGCGGTCTCGAAAGTCACCTTCTTGCGGTTTATGCCGTGGTCCGCAAGCACTCGGGGGACCAGGTAGCGCTTGGCGATCTGCAGTTTCTCCTCCTCGGAATAGCCGGCGATCTGCAAAACCTCCATCCTGTCGAGAAGGGCGGGAGGTATTGTTTCCAAGGTATTGGCAGTGGTAATAAACACCACCTTCGACAGGTCGAAGGGCGCGTCGAGGTAATGGTCGCGGAAAGTGGAGTTCTGTTCCGGATCAAGCACCTCCAGGAGGGCGGAGGACGGGTCGCCGTGCATGTCGGAAACGAGCTTGTCTATCTCGTCCATCATGAAGACGGGATTTTTGGTTCCCGCGCGGCGCATGCCCTGGATGATGCGGCCGGGGAGCGCACCGACATAGGTTCTGCGGTGGCCGCGAATCTCGGCTTCGTCACGAACGCCGCCAAGGCTGATCCGTTCGAACTTCCTGCCCATCGATTTTGCGATGGAGCGGCCAAGGGAGGTCTTGCCGACGCCGGGAGGCCCGACAAAGCAGAGGATCGGGCTTTTTCCCTCGGGATGGATTTTCCTGACGGCGAGGAATTCGATGATGCGGTCCTTCACTTTCGTAAGGTCGTAATGGTCGGAGTCGAGGATCTTCCTCGCCTTGATCACATCGAGGCGGTCGTCCGTCTGTTTGTTCCACGGGAGGGTGGCCATCCAGTCGAGATAGGTGCGGGCGACGGTGTATTCCGCCGATCCCGGTTGCATGCGTTCGAGGCGCGAAAGTTCGCGTTTCGCTTCCTTCATCGCCTCTTCCGGCAGCCCGGCTTCCTCAAGCTCCTTTTCCAGCTCATTGATTTCGACCCGGTCGTCCCCTTCGCCAAGCTCCTGGCGAATGGCCCGCAGTTGCTCCCGGAGGAAGAATTCGCGTTGTCCCTGGTTGATCTTCTGCTTGACGTCTTCATGGATTTTCGTGCCGAGTTCGACTATCTGCAATTCGCGCTCGAGAAGCACGGAGATGCGCTCCAGCCGCTGTTTGACATCGGCGGATTCGAGGATCGTATAGCGCTCGTCCATGCTGAGGTTGAGGTTGGCGGCGACGAGGTCGGCGAAGCGGCCGGGGTCCGTAATATTGACAGCCGACAGCTTGACTTCACTTGGCGCCTGCGGCATCAACTCCAACAGATTGTTGAACTGGTCGCGGACGGAGCGGTAGAGGGCGTCCAATTGGACGCCTGCGTCGATTATGTCCGGTAGCTCCGAAGTGCGGGCGGAAAAATAAGGATGCCGCTGGAGAATGGACTCGATGCGGATTCGCTTGAGACCCTGGACAAGGAGCCTTACGCCGCCGTCGGGAAACTTGATCATTTTGAGGATAACCCCGACGCAACCGCGATCCCTGAGGGGCGTTGGATCGGAAAGATCCCCCTGCGGCCCGATGAGCGGAACAAACGCGACAAAGCGGTCCTGCAGCAGCACTTCGTCCACAAGACGGATATCCCTGGGCTCCTGCACCGTGTGCGTCAGGAGCATGTCGGGGAACAAAACTGCTTCACGAATGGGAAGAACGGGCAATACGTCCGGAGTTCCGGGTTTATGGTTTGGATCGATAAGCCCGGCAGGCGTTTCCAGATCATCATTGGCCAGTGTATCATCGTCGTCATTTTGCATGTGATGGGCGTCCTTTCGGAGCGGGTCAAGGTGATCGTTGTGAAAAGTCCAAAAATTCAGGATTCACGTTCGATTCGTATCGCGGTCGGTTCGTATGTCACCGCTTTCCCATAAGGAAGGAAGACTTCAAGAACGCCGTTTTTCAACATGGCGGTGCAATTGACTTCCGCCACCGGCGCGGGAAGAGGAATGATCTTGCCGAATACGCCACGGACTATTTCCATCTGCACATAGCGTTTCGGACGGCTGTCCTTGTCTCCGCGGCGAACGCCCCGGATAATCAGGTACTGGCCTTCGATGGTGACTTCTAGAGTGTCTTTTTCCACGCCCGGCAGATCGATCTGCACAACAAGCCCGCCTTCGATTTCGAATATGTCGACGGGAGGCTGCCAGACATCGGGATTGTTGACTGCACGGGAGAATGAGCTCGCTACCGTCAGAGTTGCGTCAGACCCGCCGACGAAAAAGAAATTCCCAAAGACCGCCATTCCTTTTTCCTCCTATAAAAAAGGTGCCCCTCTTCAGAGCGAACCGAAAGTGAATCGGCAAAACCCTATAATAATATGTTATATATCTGTATATATCCGCAGCCTTCCCTTTTCAGTAGCCATTAACAAGTATAGCCGGATACGGGGCGAAAAAAAGAAGAAACGCTTTCCCGCCCAAAGAAAAACCCTCTCCTTTTGCGAAGGAGGGGTTTGTTTGAAATTGGGCGGGGACAGGTGGCCTGGCGACACGAAAGGGGACGCATAAGGACGCCCCCTCTCTCTTTACGCTCGGCTAATTCTCCCAAGGGGTGATGACCCACTTGAGGACGTTGTCCTTCTTTTTGCCAAATACGTCGTAGCCGCGCAGGACATCGTTCAGGGGAGCCTTGTGGGTCTGGAGGAAGCGCATGTTTATCTTCCCCGCCTCGATCATCTTGATAAGTTCGTCAATGCGATTGACCGGCACAAAGCCGCAGCGGATCGTGACGTTGTTGCTCCATTGCTCGTTCATGGGCAATTTCACCGGGCCGCCGAACACGCCGAGGATGGCGACATTGCCGCCCGGCCGCACATTCCTCAGGCACGTCAGCATGGACTCTTCCTTGCCGATCGCCTCGATGGAACGGTCGGCCTTCTGGCCGTTCGTCAGTTCCAACACGCGCTGTTCGACGTTTTCCTTGGTGTAATTGATGGTGTAGTCGCACAGCCCTTCGCGCTTGGCGATTTCGAGGCGGGAGTCAACGCCGTCGACCATGATGATTTTAGCGGGACCGAACTGCCGCGCGGAGACGGCGGCGCACATGCCGACGGGACCGCAGCCGACGACAAGGACTGTGTCGCCCAGCTTGATTTCCGCGCTCTCTGCGCCGAAAAATCCGGTGGAGAGGATGTCGCCGACGAAAAGGACGTCCTCATATTCCAGGCTGTCCGGAATGTGGTACATGGTATTGTCGGCAAAGGGGACGCGCACGAACTCGGTCTGGCAGCCGGGTAGTGCCTTGCCAAGACCGAAACAACCTACATTTTTCTTGGTGCAGTGGACTGGTTGCCCGTTTTTGCACGGCTCGCAGACGCCGCAGGCCGCGACGCAGGCCACCGCGACGCGGTCGCCAACCTTGAAGTCCAGGACGTCCGGGCCGATTTCCACCACTTCGCCGACGAATTCGTGGCCCATGACGGTGGGAAGTGTGACGGGGAAATGCCCGCCGACAATATGGACGTCCGTACCGCAGATAGTGGACATGGTTACGCGGACGATGGCGTTATTGGGGTATTCGAGCCTTGGGGTCGGGACGTCTTCGATGCGTAGATCGGTGCCACCGTGATAAACAACCGCCTTCATAGTCTTCTGATCCATTTCTTCTCCTTTATGAAATGTTTTTTCAACGCGGGATTGCCCGGCGGTATACAGACATACCGTCGGCGCAACGTGAAAAATAATTCGTAATCGAAGGTTGATGAACAAGCAGAACTATTGAAGAATTCAGGTAGCCGCTCGGCTGATTTTTGTTTATGCGTGTGGGGCGATGATAACCCATACTGGCAATTCTCAACGTCGTCGAGTATAGCAATCGTGAGTGGATTGTCAACAGATTATTTTTTTGTTAAAATAAATATTTTTTGCCTAATTGGGAAAACAACACATCCAACCGTTGACGGCATTCTGTATCATCAGTAATGACATTGGGATAGCACAGTCAATGTTCAGACATAAAAATGTCAGGAAAATGGGGGAAAAACACCAAGAAAAGTAAATGAGGAGATTTGTAGCGATTCGCTTTTTATGTTTTTGCCCTTGCCCAAAAGCGGTCATCGCGCTTTTCGACAGTGACGTCTATGCTGAATGCGTCCGAAAGGATTTCAGAAGTGAAAATTTGGCTGGTCAGGCCGGTTGCGAGCACTGCTCCGTCCTTGAGGACAAGGGCGTTGGCGACTGTCGGGGGAATTTCCTCTATGTGGTGGCTGACCATGATCACTGAAGCGCGGCGCTCTTCCATCACCTGCCCGACGACCTTGAGAAACGATTCCCTTGCCTTGAGGTCCAGGCCGGAACAGGCCTCATCAAATATCAGGAGCTCCGGATCGGCCATCAGGGAGCGGGCAAATAATACTTTTTGCTGTTCGCCCTGGGACAGCACGCCGAATTCGGCATCAATCCTGTCGGCGAGGCCGACCATTTTCAGGTTGTCGCAGGCAAGGTTCGAATCTTTCTCCGAATATTCATACACCAGGCCGAAAGTGGCTTTCATGCCGGACAGGACTATGTCCAGTACCGTTTCGTGGCGCGCGATCCTGGCGTTCAGGGCGGAACTGATCCAGCCGATGCGGCGGCGCAATTGAAAAAGGTCGGTCGCCCCGAAACGGCAGCCAAGCACCTCCGCAATACCGGAAGTCGGAAACAACACCCCGCCGACAATCTGCAGCAGCGTGGTTTTTCCCGAGCCGTTTGCACCGATGACGGCCCAATGCGCGCCGGCAGGCGACAGCCAGTCGACGTTCTTCAATATCTCCCTGCCGCTGCGGCGGAGGCATATCGAACGCAGGTCTATGGAGTTGGTGTAGTTATTCATCTTCTTTTATGCGGCGAGTGGTGGTGAATTGCCGGGTTTTGTCCGTGCGGTAACGCTCGAGGGCGCGGCTTTGGAAGCCGGCGTTCGAAGCGGCGATATGCTCGATAAGGTTTTTGACGTATGGATCCTGGGCAAGGCCTTTTTCCTCGACCTTGGCGACCGCTTCCAACTGGGTGAGGTTGCGCCGATAGAGAAGGCGGTAGGCTTCCTTCAAGGCCTCGACCGAATCGTTCGGTACATTTTTCCGCCTGAGGCCTTCCAGGTTCAGGGAGCGGACGCGGGTGTTTTCTTTAAAGCCGTCGGCGATGGTGTACGGCGGTATGTCGACCCTGACGCCTGAGGCGGGGGCAACGAAAGACATGGTGCCGACCGTGACGAAATGATGGAAAAGGCAGGCTCCGGAAATCCAGGCGTGGTCCTCTATAACCACATGCCCGGCAAGTTGCGTGCTGTTCGTGATGATGACATTGTCACCGATGATGCAGTCATGCGCGACATGGACATAGGCCATGATAAGCGCATTGTCGCCGATGACCGTTTTCCCGCCGCCGACTCCCGTGCCGCGGTTGACGGTGGTGAATTCGCCGATGCGGGAGTTGTTGCCAATGATGAGGTCCGTGTCTTCGCCCTTGTATTTCATGTCCTGTGGGTCGCCGCCGATGGCGGCGGAGGTATAGATCCGCGTGTCCGAACCGATGGTTGTCCGGGTGACGATATGGCAGTGCGGCATCAGGACGCTGCGATCGCCGATTTTAACATTCGGACCGACAACGGCAAATGGCCCTATTTCGACATCTTCGCCAAGCTCGGCAGTGGAATCGACATAGGAACTGGGATGTATTTTACAGCTCATTACTCGTGGATCCTCAAGAGCAAAATATTTAAATAATAATACATTCAGAATAAACAACCGCTTCCAAAGGCGACAGGGAATTATACCCCCTTGGCACCATCGGCGTCAATAAGCGCAAATTTAATGAGCGCTTCCACGGTAACGTCCCCGTCGACCGTCGACCAGACGCGCACCACACCTATGCGGCCCTTGAATTTCACCGCCTCCGCATGGAGATAGAGCCTGTCGCCAGGCACCACCTGCCGCCGCCACTTTACGTCTTCCGCCGTCATGAGGACGGCGAGCTTGCCCTGGCCGCGAAGTTCGCCGAGCATCATGATAGCGCCGGCCTGGGCCATCGCTTCGATCTGCAGGACGCCGGGCATGATGGGTTGGCCGGGGAAATGGCCCTGGAAAAACCCTTCATTGCCGGTGAGGTTTTTATAGGCGACAATGGATTTTTTCGGCTCCATCTCGACCACGCGGTCGACAAGCAGGAACGGGTAGCGGTGTGGAAGGATGGCGGAAATTTCGCGGATATCCATGATCCCAGTGGGATTTTCCGATTTTGTCAACGCTTTGGCGAGGGCCTGCACAAGTTCAGTGTTCAAACGGTGGCCGCTCTTGGAGGCAATGATATGGACCCCAAGACGCCGGTTGAGGAGCGACAGGTCGCCGATGATATCGAGGATCTTGTGGCGGATGCATTCGTCGGGAAAACGCAGTTGATTGTCGACGATTTCGTCCGCGTCGAGGATAATGGTGTTTCGCGGGTTCGCGCCTTTCCCAAGGCCTGCCGCAAGCATGGCGTCGGCGTGCTGCTTCATGACAAATGTGCGGGCGGGCGCGAGGTCTTCGGGGAAATTGTTGTAATTGAGCTGATAGTTCAATGCGCCCTGTGCGTGTTTGGATTCCTTGTAATCAAGGATGTACGTAACGGAAAAACGGCCGTCCGCCGAAGGATAGGCGACAATGCCGGCTTCGGCCGTGCCGACGGAGATGGGTTCCTTGGGAATGAATACTTTCTTGGGGGAATCCTGTTCGACCAGTCCGGCGGCAAGGATGCCCTTGACGAAATCGATGGCCGACCCGTCGAGGCCGGGGATTTCAGGGCCGTCCACCTCGATAAGGAGATTGTCGACGCCAATGCCCCAGGCGGCGGCGAGAAGATGTTCGACGGTCGACACTTCGCCATCGCCGATCCCGAGGGAATTGTAAAAACCGGTACCCTTGGCAAGGGAAGGGCGGAGCCGCTCCTCTCCCTTCGCTGTTTTGATAACCAGACCGGCGTCAGCGACCAGTGGTTTCAGTATTACTTTCGCTTCGGTGCCGGAGTGCAGGCCGATACCGCTGAAAACCGCTTCCTTGGCGATTGTCTTTTGTTTCTCAACCGTCATTATTCTTCTTCTCCAATTCTGTAAGCCGTGCCTCAAGCGCCTTGACAGTCTTTTTCAGTTTGCCGAGAGACTTGATGTTTTGCCATTCCTTCAATTGTTCGCGCATCGGCTTGGCGGGCGAATCGATCCAGACCAGGTTTTCCTTTTCAACTCCGGCCTCCGCGCCGGGAACGTTTTTGCTTATCGCCGATTGACCAACGACGGTAATTTGGTCGCCAATGGTGATATGGCCGACCATTGCGGCTTGCCCGCCCATCTGGACGCCATTGCCGACGGTGGCCGAACCGGCTATGCCGACCTGCGCCGCGAAGGCGCACAGCCGACCGATCTTGACATTATGCGCGATTTGAATGAGGTTGTCGAGTTTTGTTCCCGCTCCGATGCGTGTCTCGCCGAACCGCGCCCTGTCGATCGTGGTGTTCGCGCCAATTTCCACGTCGTCTTCAATCACCACCGTCCCGGCCTGGACAATTTTATAATAGCCCGTGCCGGTCCAGGCAAAACCGAAACCGTCCGAGCCGATGACCGCCCCGGCGTGGATGATGCAGCTGGAACCGATTGTAACCCGGTGGTAGACCGTCACCTTTGGATAGATCAGGCAGTTTGCGCCGATTTTCGATTCTTCGCCGATATAGGTTTGGGGGTAGAGTATGGTGTTGTCGCCAATGTGGACGCCATCCGCGATGACACTGCACGCGCCGATGGATACGTCTTTCCCCAGTGTGACGTCTTGGCCGATTATTGCTGTGGGGTGAATGCCGGGAAGCGGTCGGGGCGGCGGCGGAAGGATGTATTCAGCCGCCTTGGCAAACGCGAGGTCGGGTTTTTCCGCCTCGATAAGGGCGGCGGGCGATTCAGTCACGCCGGGACCGACAATCACCACACCGGCTTTGGTGGTTGCGAGAAGATCCTTGTACCCGGCATTGGCAAGAAAGGAAACATCGCCGGAACCCGCTTCGGAAAGGCCGGAGACCCCGGAGATGACAATCCCGGGGTCGCCCTTGATAACTTTGGCGCCAAGACGGGCTGCCAAATCTCCTAAAGTCATTTCAGCCATATTTTGTCCAGTTTTAAATTTAACACAGAGAACACGAAGGACAACAGAGGGCATTAGAGAACCTCTTAATGAATAACTTAGGAAATTCTCTGTGTTCTCTGTGGCCTCCTCCGTGTTCTCTGTGTTTTAAAAACCCTTTCGGGAGGATTTACCTGCTTAGAGAGGATTGTTCTGGGGATCCTGTTTGTAACGCTGGTAATTGTGGTTCAGCAGGTCTGTAATGGTTCGTGTGAGGTTGGCCCGGTCATTGACGTACTGGATTCGGCGCATGAGTATTTCCTGCTGTACCGCCATCGGATCCATGGACTGTATGGCTTCTTCGGAAAGGCTGGGATCCGGCGCGGCGATGATGATGTCGTAGTTGTAGTGCTCGGCGATGATGCGGCAGGCGCGCTGGAAGGCGGCATACATGTTTTGCCAGAAGCCGGCCTCTTCGTCTCGTATGCGGCGGCCGAAATCTTCCTGCATGGACTGGACTTCGACTTTCGCCGTTTCGATTTCCATCATGGATTTGCGCCAGGCGGGGGTGTTGACGGGTTTAAGGGGGTTGTTCTGGAGGGCGCGTTCCATTTCCTGGATGCGGGTAATCTCCGCTTCGATTTTCTGCTGGTCGGGTTGGAACTGCGTCCGCAGACGATCTTCTGTTTCCTTGGCATACTGGTAATTTTTAAATACCTGCTGGAAAAAAACAACGCCTATGCGCTTGGTTTCCGGGACCTGCTGCTGCGGTGCCGCTTCGCCAGCATAGGAAAAACCAGCCATCACAACCGCCATTACGGCGCAACCAAGAAACAGCTTCACCTTCGACATTATTCTTTTCTCCTTGAACGCGTTTGAAAATACATGAACGTATTTTTCAGGCCATTGTTTCATCTGTCCACATAGAGGCTGAAAACACGCATTGTCTTTTATTTTTTTATTCCAGGCCCATTATCATCGAACAAGCGGGCGGCCATTGTACAAAAACAACATCCCGCTGATCGGCTGTATGCCCGTCAGCGTCGAGTCAACTTTGATCGGCCATCCATCCATTATACTATAGCTACCAATCGCCAACGCAAGGAAAATTGCGAATAAATCCCGCAATGATGCCTGGCGGACGGAACAATTGACGCAAAAAAAATAAAATCCGGGCAAGTTCCTGAAAACTTGCCCGAACGACAACATATACTGTAGGTCCAACGCTAGAACAGGGCACCCATGGTGAACTGGAAGCGCTGGGTTTCATCCCCGTTCTTCTTGCTGATCGGGAAGGAGTAGTACAATCTAACCGGCAGGGGGCCAAGAGGCGTCTTTACGTGCAGACCCATACCCCATGAGGTTCTGAATTTCCTGTCGGTGTTGGAGACGAGGTAGCCGTGCTTGTCGACCAAATTCCCGGCGGCATCGGCATGGCCTTTCGTCGAATACTTCGGATCGCCGGCATAGCGCCATACTGCGCCGGTGTCAAGGAAGATACTGCCTCGAATCAGCCTTTCCCAGATCGGGAAGAAGAGCTCTGCAGACAAGGTGGTCATGGCTTCGCCGCCAATTTCGTTGTTGAACTGGTCCCTCGGCGACACACCGCGGAAATCGAAGCCGCGCAGAGACCCGACGCCGCCCAGGTGGAAGCGTTCGTAGTACGGCACCTCGTTCGAATAATCCTGGTCGCCCGACTTGCCGTCGCCGCGTCCATACGCTTTGGCGATCGCTGCGTCCGCTTTCAGGCCAAGCGTCCAGTTGCGATCCTGGTTGTCGGTAAAGAAAGGAATAAAGTATTGCATGGACAGGAACGCGCGCCAGAAATCCTTGGAACTTCCGGCCGCCCTGCCTGCGAGTTCGCCGCTCACACTCGCCAGAGCGCCCCTGGTCGGTTCGAAAACGCTGTCGCGGGAGTCATAGGTGACGTCCGCCATCCAGCGGCTGACATTGTGCGTGCCCTTCTGGCGGATATATTCCCAGCCATAGCCGTCGTATTCCTTGCCTCCCCAGACGTATTTCTCCTGCATCTTGCTGAGGTTGACCATCTCGAACTTATAACCGAGGGATGCCGTGAGATCCTTCATGCCGAACAGGCGCTTGCCGAAGGAGAGGGAAGCGCCGTAACGCCTTTCCTCGTAGTCGTCGTAATCGTATTCGGAGAAGAAGCCGGTGAACGACATGCTGATCGGCTTACCGAATATCCAGGGATTGGTGAAATTGATGTTGTAGTTCTGCGAGTCGGAGCCGGCCGAGACGTTGGCGGAAAAGCTCTGGCCCGCGCCCCTGAACGATTTGCCGGTGTAGAAGTCGCGGAAGGTTTTCGGCCTGTCCCTATAGTCGAAGTTTTTCTGCGACAGTCCAATCGTGCCGACGACGTTTTCCGTCGAGGAGACGCCGACGCCGGCGGTGATGCGGCCTGTGGAGGCTTCTTCAAGTTCGGCGACCATGATGGCGCGGTCGGGAGCGGAACCTTCTCTAAGTTCGATCTTCGGCCTTTCCTTGAAATAGCCGAGGTTTTCAATATTTTCTTTGGAACGGTTGAATTTCCGGGAATCGACCTTTTCGCCCGGGAAGAGTTCGAACTCCCTGAGGACGACCACTTCCTTGGTGGTGGACAAGCCGGTGATGCGCACGCCTTCGACAATGACTTCCGGGCTTTCCTCAATGCGGAAGGTCACGTCCATGACGAGGCCTTCCTCCGTCACTTCCGGTTCCGGGAGGACGCGAGTGAAGTAGCGGGAGTTCGGCGCCTGGCCGTAAACGTCCCTGATTTTCCTGGCGTCTTCCTGGATGGTGATCGGGCTGTATACGCCGCCCGGCATGGTGCTGATAAGGGCGCGGATACTTTCCTCCGGGGCGAGGCTGGTGGCGACAAAGTCGAAATCAACCCTGCCGATGTGGTATTGTTCACCTTCTTCGATATCCACATAGATGTACACGTCCCGCCGCTGCCACCTGCTTTTCGGCGTATTGGCGGTGATCTGGAAGGGGCGTTCTATGACGCGGACGTCGAGGTGGCCTTTGTCCAGATAGGACATGCGGATGCGCTCGAGGTCACGCTCGAAGGCGCGGCGCAGATACTTGCCGCGCGAAATAATACCGGATCGCTTGGTCTCCATCTTGGCAAGGAGTTCCTTGCGCGTGAAAACGGTATTGCCGCGGAACTGGATGTCTGCGACATAAAGGCGGCCGCCTTCTTCTATGTTGTAGATAACCCTGACGCCGTCCTCGAACGGTTCGACTTCGACAGATACTTCGCCGAAATAGTAGTATTCGCGGTGCAGATAATCTTCGATGGCGCGGCGGTCGCGGTTGCCTTTGCCCGCGTCGAAGCGTTCGCCGACTTTTGTTTCAATGAGGGTTCTGAGTTTTCTGGTCTTGATCTGCTTGTTGCCGCCGAAGTCGATGCGGCGGACGATGTCTTTTTCGCGGACGACGACGGTGATTTTGACGCCGCCGTTGACGAAATCCTTGCGGATCTGGATGTCGTCAAACACTCCCATCGCGCCGAGGCGCTGGAAGTCGCCGTCTAGGGTGGTTTCGTTGAGGGGATGGCCGACTCTCGTCGACATGCGGTAGCGCACCTGTTCCGGCGTCGTGGTGATGGTGTTCAGGACTTCGATTTCGGTGACCATCAACCCCTGGGCGTCGGGTCCTTCGACAGAGGAATTAGGTGCGTAGTTGCTCGACTCCGTAGAGCCGTATTCTTCGGCGCTGTAAGCATCGGGGCTGTAAGCATCGGGTTGCATGCCCGGTTCCGGGCCGTAGTCGTATACTTCTTCATCTGTAAAATAGTCGTCGTAACCGATTTCCCCGGCGCACACCGCCGACGGATGAAAACCGATGGCAAGACAAAAGGCTAGTACCGCGAGCCAAAGTCTCGATTTACAGGACATTCGCAACCCCCCATGCCGTCCGGCCAAAAGTTTTGGCGGCAAAAAGCTTATCTGTCGCCGAAACACTGTTTTCCTTTTGTGAAAAATACAGACCAGGCCGTGAGCATGATATACTGTACTTATATGTATTATCCATAGTTAGTAATCTGCCTGGCACATTGAAACCCCCCTCGTAAAATTTATTAGAGGTCATGACAATGTGTTTATCGGACTTATTCTCCATTCGCTACAGCAAAACCGGGTAAAAGAGCGGTTTTTATCGGCGTTCTCCCACCCCCTTGCCTGTTATTCATACTCGCTGCCGGAACCGAAGGAGCGGCATGGCATAAAAACAGGACAAGAGCCCGGTGCGCATTGGTTTACGCAGGCCACCATTATATGAATAACACCAAACCCGCGCAATGAATAACCGAAACTTTCCGGTTGTCAGTGAATCACCGTGTTTTCGAGGCACTTGCGTATCATGCAAGTCCGGCGTGGCAATGTGCTAACATTGTGGTATTTGAAGATTGCAATTTGTGTTATTTGTGTTTGATGTCAGATAGTTACAGATATTATCCTTTAGGGTAATAGCTGTTTGTGTATCAGATTTATTTATTGTAAAAATAGACAAAAAACAAATTTTTTATGCGAGACACTTATCAATTCATATCGGAAATATCCCAGTTTTACCGAAGCATTTTGCGAAAACAACGACCGGCATTCGCTGCGAGCCTCGCCCTAATCATGCTAAGCATTTGGAATTGCACTTTTTCCAACAAGAATATCGGTTTTTCCGTCGATAAAGATTATTGAATGGTGTGATCGTGGAACTGGCATAAGGATTATGATCCTGTATGTGACAGTTTCTTAAGGAACAATCACACCTGGAGACTTCCGCAGTGTCCGCGTGTTTTCCGCAGATGTACGGGTGAACCGTTCGCGAAAAACGCTATAAGGGATCAGCATGGCTAAGAAAACATTAGACGCGCGTACCTCGCTCTTCGGCCGCATGGCCATGGAGACCGGCCTTGTCATTTACGAGGACATCGTTGAGTGCATCGAAGAGCAGGAGCGGGTCAGAAACGAGGGCGGGACGCCTTTGAAGCTCGGTGAGCTGTTGATCGAGAAAGGCATTCTCAACAAAGACCAGGTCGAGATGATCCTGAAGCAGCAGGTCAATCCGTCCAATCTTATGGGTCGCCAGCTTATTGAGAGCAAACTGGTCACCAGGGAACAGCTCAAGGAATGTCTGGACGAACAGATTGAAGTCCAGCGTCTGGGTCAGAATCCGCCCAGGCTTGGCGAACTCCTGGTGCAAAAAGGCTATGTCACTGACGCGCAGATCCGGTCGTTATTGCACAAGAAGGATGCTCCATCCTCGTTCCTCGGGGAATTCCTGGTGGCGAACAAACTGGTGAGTCAGGCGGACATCGATAAATGCCTCGCTATCCAAAAGAAGGCCACGGAAGCGGGCGGACAACCCAAGCGCCTCGGCGATATTCTGGTCGAACAGGGAATCCTTCGACCCGAAGAAATAGAGATGTATTCCCAGCGCTATATCCAGGGCCAGCGCGCCCGCGTCGTCGGAACGAGGGTGATAAAACGCAGCAAGGCCAATGCGAGCGTCAGTAAGGGCGACTTCCAGATACTCAAGGTCCTGGGCCAGCACTATGACGGGATAACATATCAATCCCTGCACACCCCCTCGAGCGCGACCGTGGTCACGCACTTTTTTAACGACACGGAAATAGGGATGAACGGTCTTGACGAAGATCAGGCCAAGGCATTCGAGGAAAAATGCAATCTCGCCCAGGAGTTCAAACATAACGCTTCGCAAAACGTATTTTCTTATGAAAGGATCCAGGAGAAGCGCGTCCTTGTCGCTGAGTACATCAACGGAATGACCCTGGACGAATTGATTACTGAAAAAGGGCATGTTGAATGGGAATGGGTCATGGAAATCGCCATAGACCTGGCGAGCGCCCTGAAGGAAGCGGCTGACATCGGCCTGATCCATGACGATATCCGTCCCGGCTCCGTATTCATCGATGCGGCAGGCAAGGCCAGGATCGGCTTATGGGCATATACCGAGGACCCCATCGCCAACCGCAACCTTCTTGCCCAGCGGCACAAATATCTGTCCTTCTACAACGCCCCGGAACGGCGCGACCAGAAAGCGTCCGTCGTGGCCGATATTTTTTCGCTCGGCGCGACCGTTATCCATGCATTAACCGGCACGGCGGTGATGCCGGGGGCAAGCTTCGAGGAAGCGGTCGAAAACATCAACGCCAACAGCGCACTACAGACCATGGCGATGGACCTTACTCTGCCCATGGGGCTTCTGCCGATAGTCGGCCGCATGCTCGACGTCGATCAGGAAAAGCGTTTCGAAAGCTATCATGCCCTTCTCGCCGCCCTGAACGAGTTGAAGGAGGAGCTCGGGCTCGAGTTCAGCCAGGGCCGGGCCGCCACCATGCTGACCCGCAGCATGCCGCCTGAACAAGCCGCCGTCGCCATCAACTCCTTCCTGCATGAGGAAGAGGCGGTGCATATCAGGCAGAAGGTGTCGTTCCGGAAGCTCTTGGGATATTATGTCTTGCCTATCTGCCTGATGATCGCCATCGCCGTCATCACGACCATAGTCTACCGAACTACCCAATCCAGCCAGGGCCTGATGGTGAGGGCGAACTGGCGCGACCTGAACGGCGACAAGGCAGGCGCCCTGAAATTGTATTCGATGATTTCCGAAATCTACCCGACAAACGCCGAGGTACAGCGCCGGTATTATGATCTGGCAATGGAAATGCGCAACCGCACCGAGGCGGAAGTGGCCAACGAACGGCTGATGGATTTGTACCCGGACAACCGCGAGTACTACCTGGAACGGCAGGCAGACCTCCAGGTGTGGCAGGATCGCTTCCTGTCGGCTGTCGAGCTCTACCGCGAGGTCGCCCGCTCCCGACCGACCGACAACGCCCTCAAAGAAAAGATCGCCAAGGCGCTTCTCTGGGGCAGGAAGTGGGATGATGCGAAACGGGAATTCACCGCACTTCTGGAAATAGACCCATCCAATCCCGGCTATATGCAGGGAGTGGCCGGCGCGGCGGCAGGCGAGGCGAGGCAAATTCGCAGCGAGCTGGCGCTGCAATCGCTCTCGAACGGCATGACCTCCTCGGAACGCGAGGAAAAATTGCGCCAATTGCACGAAAACCAGGACCTCGCAACCCAGTACTACGACCAATTGTCACGCCGGGCCAATCTGCCGGAGGATGTGCTGATGGAGTTTGCCTGGACGCTCTTTGATTCTGGGGAAACGGACCGTCTCCAGAACCTGACGCAATCCGTCATAAGAACGGCGAACATCAACAACTTCAAGCCGACCAACCAGGTATACCTGTATTATTGGTCGGGAGATTACAAAACGGCAAATACCATCCTCGGCAACCTGACCCGCGAATATCCGAACAGCAAGGAATACCTTACCCTGCGGATAAACATAAACGACCAGCTCGGGGATTACGATTCGGTCATTAACGATTATCTTACCTTGTCCAGGCTCGATCCCACAAACCGGGACCTTCTCGTCACGGTCGGCAAATTGTACCAACGCAAGGCGGGCGACAGGGAAAAAACCCGGGGACAAGGCGAAACAGGCGCCGGACGCAGCGATTTCGCCAAAGCGGACGAATACTTCCGTCTGGCGCTTTCCCAGGACGAAACGAATGCGAGCGTCCAGCTGCTCATAGCGGAAAATCTCGGTTACATGCGCGAACATTCTGACGCCATCATCTGGTACAACCGGGTTCTTGAGCATGATCCAAACAACATCCGCGCCTTGAAAGGCATCGTCCAGTCGATGATCTGGAACGACCGTTTCCAGGACGCACTGGTATATGCGGAGCGTCTTTATCAGGACGATCCGCGTGACCGCTGGAACAGGACAAACCTTGCGACAATCTATTCCCGCATCGGACGGGGCGACCTGGCGGAGCCGATCGTCAAGGACCTCCTCGACGAAAACCTCCTTACTGAAGAAGAGAGGGACATTCTAGCCACTTCGGCGCTGAACGCAGAGGACAACCGGCTGCTTCTCAGGCTGATCGGCGCGGATTCCGGTGACTCGGACAAGATGCGTGAATATTCCCTCATCCTTGCCCGCCGTTTTGCCGGACAGGGCAATCCGGTGGCGGCGCTTGGTCTTTATATAAATATCCTTGGCTCCCTCGAAAATCCGGACAAGGACCTTCTCCTGGAAGCGGCTGAGGTGGCGACCTGGGCGCAAAATCCGGGACTCGCGACGAAATTCCTCGACCAGGCGCGCCTTATCATAGCGGCGCAAAGCGGCGATACCTTTGTGGTGGACAGAACGAGCGGCCCGCTTATTCCGGGCCAAGAGCCGCCAAAGGCGAAATCGCAGGAATTCCGCCTTTCGCCGAAGGAATGGGACGACTTATTAAAACCGTTGCAAAACAACCCGGACGTGTATGACGTTATTTCCGGATTCAGGACCAAGCTCAGCCAGGTCGACGCACCGGCAAAACCTGTGACACCCAAGAGCTGATACTGGAGAAAACAGTTGGACAGAGAACGCGATCACACTCCCAACGACGCGCCGTACTGGCGGTATGAGCAGCATCCACCCGTCAGGGACTTCTGGCGAACAGGCAAAGGAATTTGCTTGATCGTGGCGGGATTCCTGATGTTTGGCTTTGTCTGCGTCACGAGCGGGATATTCATCATGGATTGGCTGAGCCGCTTCGAGGTTCGGGCCAGGGATACTTCATACGCCAATGCCCTGGCCATGCGCAGCACGTCCGAGTCGAGGCAGCGGAATGCAAATGTCCAAAGCCAGCAGTTCCCCGTAAGCCAGAACGGCAACCAGCCTTCCAACTTCTATTTCATGGTCGGTGGCGGCTCTCCCTATCCGATGCAGCAGTATCCCGCGTTCTATCAGCCGATGCCGGGGATGCAGTACCCGGGTTATCCCGGATTCAATCCGGGAGTTGACCAATTCCTGCTGCAGAAGTACCAGCAGGAATATATGGAATACCTGCGCAACCAGCCAAACTCGCCGATGCCGCAGATGTATCCGTCAGGGTCCGGCGGCAGCCAATACCTGAGCGCCAGCTACCAGGATAATATTACTTACGACAACTATGCGCCCGTGACGACGAGGGCCTTCTCAAGGGGGATCAGCGTTCCGAGGCATATCGCCTCTTCCCTCAAGCATACCTTCTCCCAGGACATTGACGCCATGGAATGGTTCCAGGAGGAAAAAGCGGCGAATGATTTGTTCAAGCCTGCGGATGGCAGGCAGGTTGTGACCAGCCCCGAGATGGAGGACATCCTCCGCAAACTGGCGGAAACGACCTTCAATGACGAGCAGTATGCACGTACCGTACTCATCTACACGGAAATGGCGGAGAGGGGAATTCGCCTCACCGTCCCGGAAACGCTCCGCTGGGCCAAGGCGGCGGAACTTGCCGAAGACTACGACGCGGCGATCCGCATCCTTGACATGATTGTCCAAAACGATCCGACCAATAAAGTCGCCCTCAGGGAAATGGGCACGATCTACATGGGCCGCCAGCGCTTCTCCGAAGCGGCTGACGTCTATGCCAAGCTTATGGAACTTGAACCCGGCGAACGCGAATGGCGCATGGACAGGGCCAACACGCTTACCTGGAGCGGTAGGGGCAAGGAAGCGGTGGATCTGTTGAACGAACTATACGCGGAAGACCCGAAAGACCAGAAAATGGCCGTCATGCTGGCGGAACTGCTGATGTCAGAACACATGTACGTGGAGGCGCTGCCGGTCTTAGACGCCCTTATCGCCAGCAATCCGGACGAATTCAGTCTGCTCGACGCGAAGCTGAACGCCTTGATGGGGATGCATAATTTCGAAGATGCGGCTGTGTTGGCGACAACCATGTTGGAAATCAAGCCGGGCGACGAAAAATTGCTCCTTGATCTGGCCCGGGCCTATGTCGCCTCCAAACAGGACGCGAAATCCATTGAACCGTATGAACAATATCTGATGATTAACATGGATGACCAGGTGGTGAGGCTGGAATTGGCGGATGCGCTGATGGCATCCGAACAATTCTCCGAAGCAGCCACCCAGTTCCAGATCATCGTCGAGAGCGACCCGGAAAACTACGACGTGATGGCTAAATTGGCGAACGCGTTCATGGCTGCGCAGGAATTCGCCGAGGCCGCGGGTGCGTATTCCGTGCTTGTCGGCTTCAGGCCGGAGGACCGGGAAATCGCCCTCGGGTATGTTACGAGCTTGCGCATGAGCGAGTATACGGACCAAGCGCTTGTTCTCGCGAGCCAGTATATAGCCGCCTTCCCGGACTTCAAGAACATGGTGGTCCAGGGGGCGGAAATTGCCGTCGCCCGCGGCAACTACACCCTGGCGACGAAATGGTTCCGCCACGCTCTCAAACTCGCCCCCTCGGATTACGAGACCCGCGTGGAACTGGCCAAAACCCTCATCGCGATACAGCAATACGAGGAAGCCGAGGCGGAATTGAACAAGTCCCTCGTGTACAGGCCGAACCATTTCGACTCGCGGCGGCTTCTTGCCAGGGTGCTCTTCTACCAGCGCCGTTATGACGAATCCTTCAGCACCTACGGCCAGTTGCAGTATGAAGATCCCACTGGCGGCGCGGTGGCGGCCGAATACGCCTATCGCCTAGCCATAGCGGGAAACATGCAGAACGAGGCGTCAAAGCACCTCGCGACCCTGCAGAGTATCGAACCGGACGACATCACTTGGCGCGGCGACCGGGTGCAGACCTTGCTCAGGCGTCACCGCTTTGACGATGCGGAAGCCCAGGGCCAGGACGTCCTGCGTCACGACCCGACCCACCAGCCGACGATAGAGAGCCTCAGCAACATGAACCGCCTCCTCACCAGCGTTCCGGTGGCGCTGGAGGTCGGCCTGCTGAGGAAGAAGTCCACGGGCGACCCTGATGAGGAGCACAATAGGCGGGCGGACATCCGCTACAGCTGGGTCGGCTTGAACGGCGAAATGCAGTTGAACCGGGCCATGCGGATGCATGCCAAAGCGACGGACGAACGCTGGCGGCTCTCCCGGTCGGAAGGCTGGTATCCGGACGCCAAGGCATTCAGGCTGAACCTCGGCCTGACCTATGAGGGCAATCCGAACTGGACCGGCTACGGCGATGTCGGCTACCGCTGGTACCGCGGCAACCAGTTGAAGGACCAGTTCCTCTATAACGGCCGCATCGACCTGCATGAAGTGGGTGGCATGCCCTTCAGGGTCGGAGCGTTCACCAACAGGCACGAGTTCTTCGACAACAACTACAACGTCTACGACAACCTGTATGCTTATGACCTCGGCGTCGACGGGCACTATCGATACCGCAAATGGGATTTCCTCGGATTTGCCAAGACGTCGATCCTTACGGATGACAACACCAACTTCAACATCGGCGGCAACGTGCGCTACCGCCTCTTCGAAGACTCGATGTTCGAGTTCCAGCTGGACGGCAATGTGGAATACTTGAACTGGCGTTATACCAAAGACACCTACTGGTCGCCGAAGGATTACACCAAAGGCGGGATAGGTTTCGTCGGCAGGAGCTACATTTGCCGCAATCCCGAAGTGTGGGGTGATCCCGAGACCTATTTCGACTTCGGCTACTCCGTATCCTATGACAGAACCTCGTCCCTCGGACACAAATTTTTCCTCGGCGTCAACCGCGACTACAACAAGCGGCTCTCCATGTATGCCCGGGCGGAATACACCCGTGAAAGCTATTACAACGAGCTTGGCCTGAACGCCGGCATCGAATACAAGTTTGGAGGTTGCGAATAATGAGTGCAAATAATATGCAGGAAATGCCGGATGCGACAAATGTCGAAGTGGTGATGAAGAGCCAACGCCGCATCGGCGTCATACTCGTCATCGTCAATCTGGCGATCATTTTCGCCTGCGCATACGTGGCTTTGCGCGTATTGTTCCAGTCGCAGGCCTTCACCGGCTTCAACGCCAGTACGATCATTTCCGCCTGCCTGCTGTTGACGGAGATATTCGTCGTCTTCCAGTCCATCTCCTACGCGATCAACTTCGTCTCCGCCCTCCGGGCGAAAGAACCGGCGCGCGCGGAAATAACCGACTGGGAAAAGGCGCCGTCCGTGGCCATACTCGTTCCGGCCAGGCACGAACCTTACGAAGTCCTGGAACACACCTTCCTTTGTCTGCGCAATCTCGACTATCCGAACAAGGTCATCTACTTCCTGGACGACTCATCTGAAGAGCGATACAAGCAGGAAGCGGAGGAATTGGCCGCCACCTACGGCCTTCGGATTTTCCGTCGCACCAAGCGCCACGGCGCGAAGGCGGGCATCATCAACGACTGTATCAAGACCCTCGACACCAAGTACATGGTCGTCTTCGATGCGGACCAGAACCCTATGCCCGGCTTCCTGAAAACGCTGGTGCCGTTCATGGAGGCCGATCCGAACCTCGCTTTCGTCCAGACGCCGCAGTTCTACACCAATACGGAGATGTCCGCGATCGTCAAGGGCGCGAACATCCAGCACTGCATGTTCTACGAGTTTATTTGCGAAGGCAAGAGTTCGGCGAACGCCATGATCTTCTGCGGCACCAACGCCATTCTCAGGATCGCCGCGATGCGCGCGATCGGCGGCCTTGACGAAGGCTCCGTGACGGAAGACTTCGCCACGACGATCGACTGGCACCTCGCCGGCTGGCGAACGATGTATTACGGCCAGGTCGGCACCTTCGGTGCCGGGCCGGAGACCCTGGAAGTCTATATGAAACAGCAATGGCGCTGGGCGCGCGGCAACCTCGGCGTCTTCTTCAAGGTGCTCCGGAAATTTCTCCGCCATCCGATGGGCATGAGGCCGCGCCAGTGGTGGGAGCATTTCGCCACCGGGTCGTATTATTCCATCGGCATGGCCTATTGCGTCCTCATGCTCTGCCCGATCACCCAGATCTTCTTCAATCTGCCGGTCTTCAACATGCAGGGCACGATGTATATTTCCCTGTTCCTGCCGTACTTCCTGCTGAGCCTGACCATCTTTTTCCTCAGCATGTACAGGCGAAATTACCGCTTCGACGACCTTCTACTGGGGATATTACTGGCGTTCATCTGCTTCCCCATTTACATCAAGGCGTTCTTGGCCGCCCTGTTCCACGTCAAGAGTTCCTTCAACATCACGGAAAAAAGGAAGTCCGGCGGTGCGGTGCCGTATCGGGTGTTCCTGCCGCAGCTATTCATGTGGCTGCTCAATTTCACCGCCCTGATCTGGGGTGCGCAGCGCGTGTTTGCCGAACAAACGCCGCAGCTCGCCGTGAGCCTTATATGGATCGTCTACCACTTTGTGCTGCTGTCCTCGATTTTCTTCTTCCGCGAATCTTCCGACAAATGGCGCACCTTCGTGCCGGCCGCCGAGGAAAGCTTAGGAAAGGTTGCGTAAATGTCAGAGATAGTCGCAACGCCGTCCCTGGCGCTGAAGAAAACCATACGCCTGTTCGCCTTTTGCGCCATTGTGCTCGGCGGGCTGAGCCTGGCCATATCCGGGTATTTCACCGAAGACGTCATGACCAGGGCGGAAAACGCCGCCAAGGCGAACCTGCAAATACTGTGGGACAGCTACCAGCACTACTATATCGAGGTTAACGGCAGGGTCGTGCGGCCGGATCAAAATTTCGACACTGTCTCCGAAGGCCAGGCCTACGCCATGCTGCGGGCGGTGTGGCAGAACGACCGTTCCACCTTCGACCGGGTCTATTCCTGGACCGAGGACAACCTGTCGCGTCTCGGCACCCACTACAACGACCATCTATTGGCATGGCATTTCCAGGTCGACAGCCTCGGGAACGCTGCTGTCGCCGACGTCAATTCCGCCATCGACGCCGACTTGGACTACGCACTGGCATTGTTCCTCGCTGCCAGGCTTTGGAGCGACGGCAAGGCTCCGGGCGGGCATATGCCTTATCGCGAAAAAGCCGTGGCCGTTACGGACAGCATCATGTCCAAGGCCGTATTGACCCATCCGAACGGCGAACTTGTTCTGCTGCCGTGGCCGCAGTCGGATCGGACGAATCTAGGGGAAGACATCGGACAGCTTGAAATAAACCCCTCCTATTTTTCTCCCGGCCACTACCGGGTGTTCAATTATGAGACGCAAAACCAGAGTTGGGGCAAGCTGGTGGAAGATACCTACCGCCAGTTGTCACGCATCATGAATTATGAGGTGGAAAGCCCGGACAGCGCCAGGGTGGTCCCGGACTGGATCATGATGAACCCGAACGGCAGCTTTTCCCTGCACAAGGAGAAAGGCATGGTGTCCGGCTGGGAGGCGTTCCGCACCTGGTGGCGCTTGCGGGTGGATTACGATTTTTCCGGCAACCCGGCGGCCAGGGCCTTTATTGAAAAATACCTTCCAGCCTTTTTGCGCAAATCCATGGAAGGATCCGGCGGCGAAGTCGCGGCCGCTTCCGACCTGAACGGCAACCCGACGGTGGAATACACCAATTCCGGGATGACCGGGACATACAGCTGGGTCCTCAGGGATTTCGAGCCGTCGCTATCCCGCACCATGCAGCGTCAGGCCTATCGCGGCCTGCGCCACGAACAGGTCGGCCGTGAGGAGTATATGTATTTCAACACCACCTGGGACGGCTATTACACCAACAGCTGGGCATGGCTGTGCATGACCGAGGGTACCAGCAGCTTCCCCTATGGCCGGCTGTACAATTTCCACCAGGGCTCGACAGGCGCGGCATCAAGCGCCAACCTGGCGTCGGCGGAGGGCAAATAATGATCAGTAAACCGGAACTGTTGCGGAAGATCAAGGACATCATCGTTTCCGAAGGCTATACCATGCCGTTGTACATGGGCCACCTGCTGCAGACCCTGCCGTGGTACGGCTTGTCCGCCGAGATGGAAAAAACGGCGTACGACGTGCTGGAAAAAATCCGCCGGGAAACGGAACAGAACCGCCAGACAACGGAAGCCATCTACGCGGCGGTGCAGGAGCGGCGGCACACGGAATAATTCACCATTCATAAGGAGTTCGCGACCATGTTGACGCAAAGCGATTTTGTCTCCATGTTGACTGATTTGCAGGTGCAGATGGTAACGACCATAAAGACGATCCAGACCTTGACGAACGAAATCGAGGACAAGGAATTGCGCTATCAGTTCGTCGCCATGGCGCAGTCGAAACAGCGCCATCTCGAGGCGATGAACGCCCTGGCGTCGCTGGTTAAGGGCGGTGTTTCCAGTCTTACGGCCGTTGCACCCAAATAAAATGGTATTTTTTTAAATCCAAAAACACACCCCGCCAGCATGTGGCGGGG
>DAIOFH010000033.1:0-33506 GCA_036745875.1 Planctomycetota bacterium
GTTGCCGGGGTCCAGGTCGCCTTGCCTCCGCTATGGGATAAACATACCCATTTTTTCAAAATCAGCTCTGCTCCAAAATCATTAATTTAGAGCATTTTAAGAATTTTCGAAGATTTCGCCAAACTACCGTGAAAAAGTCACAACGCTCCTTCCCCCCCGCTTGCCCCGCTACCAATCGGTGAAAGTGTTAGGAGTAACTCCAGCAACGAAAACAGACCCGGGGAACTCGATAATCCGAGATTTGCGGGCTTGTTTGGGTTCATTCCAATGTTTTATCTCCTCCTTACGGTTCATTCAAATTCGGTATAATTTATAAAAAAATTCAAAAAACGTCTTGACATCTTTATGAATAATGCTAATATAACTTTATAAACTTTATAAACAGTTTAGGAAATAAAGGAGAAACACCCATGTCAAACCCTTCTTACTTTTTCAATTTCCCCCAGCCGCCAAGTGAAAGACGCCCAACCCACATGACCCGCGACAAACTGAAACTGTTTGTCTACACAGCCGAGTTTCCCGAGTCCAGCGACCTCAATTATCTCATCGCAAGCACCGAAAACATGACGGTCGGCGAATACCGCCTGGCGCCCGGCAGCACGTTCGACCCGGTGGACGTCCATGCCGGGGACGAGATTTACTATGTGCTGGAAGGGACCGTCACCATGTTCAACCCCGAATTGGGGCAGACCGTGGAGGTCCACGAAGGCGAAAGCATCATCCTGCCTCTGGCCGCCCCCCACAAGGCCTACAACTTCACCAACGAATCGGCACTCATCCTTTATGTCATTGCGCCGAAAATATGGGACGAAAACGGCCCGCCGCTCACCTACGACAAGCCGATGGCGCGTTACAAACACGAAGAACGGGGAAAGGAAGGTGTGAAATGAGCGATCGCAAATTAGGCAATTTTCCGGTGGACTGGCAGGACGCGCGGCGGACAACCCGGTTCACCAAGGTGACGCGCGACGACGCCCTGAACATGATCAGCGGTGAAAAAACGCCGGTATTGTTGAGTTTTCGCGCCAGCAACGAATTCGTGCATTTCGGCGAAATGGTCATCCCGGCCGGGGGTATAGGCCCCAGGCAGACCGAATACGATTCCCACAAGGGCGAGGCTGTTTTCTACGTGAAAAACGGCAAGGCTACTTTCCTCATGGAGAAAGACGGCGAAGTGTTCGAGGTCGCGGCGAGCGAATACATGTTCGTGCCCGCCAACACGCGATACAAGTGCATCAACTATACAGGCGAAGTCGTCACCTTGGTGTTCATTGTGGCGCCCAATCTATAGCGCGTTTTCGGAAAAGTAGAAATGGAAGGTGTTTTATGAAAAAGTTTCTGTGCGCATCGCTCGGATTCATCATGCTCGCGGCCATTGCCCAAAGCGCTTCATTCGCCGGGGAAAAGGGCGGCGAATGGCTGAAGGGAGGCGGCTCCAACACCATCTATGTGATCACGGCGTCCTACGCCACGCCAATGTTCGAAACGGAGGCCCGCATCGCCAGTGAAACGGCCAAAAAATTGGGCTATGCCGTGAAGGCGGTGTCGCACGACGACGACCTGACCAAGCAGGATTCAATCATTGAAATCGCCATTGCCGAAGGCGCGGCAGGCATTTTGCTAGATAACGCAGGGGCTGAGGGATCCGTGGAGGCGGTACGCAAGGCGCGCGCTGCAGGCATTCCCACCGTGATCATCGACCGGGAACTCGCCACAGGCGGCGTCGCCATCGCTCAGCTTGTTTCCAACAACTACCAAGGCGCCCAGGCGGTGGCGGAAGTATTTGTGGAGGCCATGGGGGAAAAAGGCCAATACGCCGAGCTGCTTGGCAAGGAAACGGAGACCGCCTGCGTGGTTCGCTCCCAGGGGTTCCATGACGTGATCGACCAGTACGACGAACTCGTCATGGTCGCGCAGGAAACGGCCAATTGGGAACAGACCACCGCCTATGCCAAAATGGAAACGATCCTCCAGGCCAATCCGAAGATCAAGGGCGTCATCTGCGGCAACGACCCGATGGCCCTCGGCGCGGCCGCAGCCTGCAAGGCGGCGGGCATCACCAACGCGATCATCATTTCGGTCGACGGTTCCGACGAAGCCCGCGACGCCATCATCGCCGGCGACATGACCGCCACCGCCCTGCAGCAGGCCGCGCTCATGGCCGAGCAGGGCATCGTCATGCTCGACCGCTACCTGAAAACCGGCTCCACCGGCGCGGATGCGGAAAAGGTGCTGATCGATTGCATGGCAATCACCGCGGACAATGCGAAGTATCTCAAGCAATTTGTATACAGTGAAAAATAGACGGCTGCACCATCGGCAACAGGGGCATGATGCAGATCATGCCCCATTTATATAAAGGGACAATATGAGGCGTATTTGGCTGATAGCGATAGCGGCCTTTGTCCTTGTGGTGGCAATCCTGACGCCCAGCTGCTTGACAGTGGTGAAGATAGGCGAGGAATCCCGGCTGACCGGCGTGGTCTCGTTCGAGGATTCGCTGGATATCGCCGGATTCTGGCAAGACATCGTGGCCGAGGTGAAGGATACTTCGGTGGATCTGGGCGCGTTCCTTGACGATTCCGCGGGGGACCTGACCGCGCTGGCCGGAAAATACGGCCGCTACACCATGGGGAACTCGGGCAACCTGAACTATGCCGTCCGCGGCGTGGGGAAGGTGACGTCGGTCAATACCGCCTCCAAGGCGGGCAGTGTGACGGTACAGCTTGACGGCTACAACGGGCCGGTTGAGGTACAGATACAGATTGGCGAAGTATTCAAGGAAATGACCCTCCGCGATTATCTCAGCTTTATCAACATAAACGACTATTCCGACCAGATCCAGTTCGCCCAGCTTTCCAAAAGCATCAACAGGTATGTCCTTGAAAATGTGGTCAATCCGCTGGACCCCGCGAGCCTCGAGGGGCAGGTCATCCGCTTTTGGGGTTGTTTCACCTACCGGGGGAACAACCGGGTGCTCATCACGCCCGTCGTCCTGGAAAAGCTGTGAGGGGCATTATGGCTGAAATAGTTCTGAGCGCGAAAAACATCACCAAGGAGTATCCCGGCACCCGCGCGCTTGACGACGTTTCCTTCGCCATCGAAAAAGGCAAGGTCAACGTGCTTATCGGGGAAAACGGCGCGGGCAAGTCGACCCTGATGAAGATTGTCGCCGGCATCGAGCAGCCCACCTCCGGCACGCTCGTCATGGACGGCGAAGAGTTCGTGATGGGCGGCACCAACGAGGCGCGCAGGCACGGAATCGCCATCATCCACCAGGAACTCAGCCTGTTCCCCAACCTCAATGTCTACCAGAACCTGTTCATGAACAACGAACGGACCAGGTTCGGCATCGCGCTGGACAACAAAAAACACCGGCGCGAAGCCGAAAAGGTGCTTGACCGCTTGAACTACCCGATACCTGTGGACACCCTGGTGAAGGACCTGCGCGTCGGCCAGCAGCAGATGGTGGAAGTCGCCAGGAACCTTATCCAGGACAACCTCCGCATCCTGATCATGGACGAACCGACCTCTTCCCTCAGTGCGCAGGAGGTGGAGGCCCTTTTCGGCATCATGCGCGAACTGCTGGCGCGGGGAATCAGCATCGTCTACATATCCCACCGGCTTGAGGAGATCATGCGCATCGGCGACAACGTCACCATCCTCCGCAACGGGAGGAAAGTCGCCCACGAACAGATTCAGGACATCGACGTGCCGCGCATCGTGCGCTACATGACCGGCAAGGAAAAGGACTATACCAGGCACTCCTGCAAGGTGGATTACCAAACGCCCGACATCCTGACGGTGAAGGGCCTCTCCCTTCCCAAGAGCGGCGGCGGGTATCTGTTGAACGACGTCAGTTTTGGCCTGAAGAAAGGCGAAATCCTCGGCGTCTACGGATTGCTCGGCTCGGGCCGTACGGAGATATTCGAATGCCTGATGGGAATTCGGCCCGAACACACCGGCGAAGTCCTGCTGGAAGGCGATCCCATCGCGGTGAAAAACGTGGCCGGACAGATCCGGCGCGGCCTTGCCCTGGTGCCCGAGGACCGCCAGCGCGAGGGGCTGGTCCGCACGCTGGACATCCGGCGCAACCTCTCCCTCTCGGTCCTGACCCGGCTCAGGAAGGGGCCGTTCCTGGATTTCGTCCGCGAGAACAGGGCTGTGGACGAACAGATCGACGCCATACAGATCAAGGTGGCGGATAAGGCGCTTCCCATCCTTTCGTTGTCCGGCGGAAACCAGCAAAAAGTCGTCATCGGCAAGGGGCTGTTGACCGAGCCCAGAATCTTCCTGCTCGACGAACCGAGCCGGGGCATCGATATCGGCGCAAAAACCGAAGTGTTCGAAATTATACGCAGATATGCCGAAAACGGCCTGTCCAGCATAGTGATTTCTTCCGAACTGAACGAAATCATCGCCATCGCCGATCGCATCCTGGTCCTTTCCAACGGTAAATTGACCGGCGAATTCAGTGGCGCCGACATCACGGAAGAGAACTTGGTGCTGGCCTCATACAAGGGCCACCATAGCGCGGGTTACGGAAATGCCGCGTCTCCTGTAGCATTTTCCGGCACAACCGAACCAGGCCAAAAACGCGCAACGGGAAAGCCAACCATTTCAGGAAACGCCATAGCGTGAGCGGAGGAAAAAGCGCATGAAAAAATTGGACGGGAACCAGGTGCTGATGGGGTTGCTCAAGGGGCGGACTTTTTTTGTGCTGGTCGTGCTGTTGCTGTTCTTCAGCATGAAATCCCCCGCATTCTTTACCGTCAGTAGCCTTGTCACCGTGACGAAACACGTGGCCTTGTACGGCATACTGGCCATCGGCATGACTTTCGTGATTATCACCGGCGGCATAGACCTGTCCGTCGGTTCGGTGGTTGGCCTGGTGGGGATGATCGCGGGCGGCCTGGTTTTCGAAGGCCTGACCCTCGAGATGATCGGTTACCGCATCTATTTCAGCGCGCCCGCCGTGATGCTGATCGGCCTGCTCCTGGGGATGCTGGTAGGCTTCGTGAATGGCGTCGTCATCACCCGCTTCGGGGTCGCACCCTTCATAGCCACCTTTGGAACGATGTATATCGCGCGGGGCTTCGCCATGCTGCGCTCCAACGGCGCGACCTACCAAAACCTGAACGGCCAGGCGGCGCTGGGCAATACCGGCTTCAGCATCATCGGCGGGTCGTTGTTTGGGTTCCCCATCGTGGTGATCGTGTTTGTCGTCCTCGCGCTGATAGCCATCCTGGTGCTGCGCTTCACCCCGCTGGGCTGGCATATTTTTTCAGTCGGCGGCAACCCGGTCGCGTCGGCCCTGTCCGGCGTCAAGGTAAAACGGGTCAGCACCTACGTCTATATTTTCTTCGGTTTTTGCGCGGCCGTCGTCGGCCTTATCACCACCGCCCAGCTCACGGCGGCAAACCCCTCCTCGGGTGACGGCTGGGAAATGAACGCCATCTCCGCCGTCGTGCTGGGCGGCACCTCCATGTCCGGGGGAGTAGGCAGCATCGGGGGAACCATCATCGGCGCTTTTGTCATCGGCGTCATCTCGGACGGCATGATCATGATCGGCGTCTCGGAGTTCTGGCAAAGGGTGATCAAGGGCGTCATCATAATCGCGGCCGTCATGATCGACCAGTTCCAGGCCAGGCTGCAGGCCAAGATGGCATTGATGCGTGCGGCCGAGGCAAAGTAGGCCGGTCGCGCTTCATTGGCGATATTCCGCCGGGAGTAAAAAGGATCTCTATTGCTTTTCCTCAATCGCCGGGTAATATCGTAGCGTTTACGGGCAAGCATTGCCCTTTGCTGATTTGCCGTCCGGCGGTTTTGAAAATAAAGCGATTGAAATGACCGATAGCCGCCTTTCCCTTTCCCCGGGGTCGACGAAAAGGGAAGACGCCACCTTCACGATACTCCTGATGATCAGCCTGTCGCACTTCCTGAACGATACCACCCAGGCGTTGCTGGTGCCGAGTTACCCGCTGTTCAAAGACGGGTTTATGCTGAATTTCACCCAGATCGGCCTGATCACCCTGGCCTATCAGCTCACCGCCTCCCTCCTGCAACCGTTGATCGGCATCTACACCGACCGGCATCCCATGCCGTACTCGCTTGCCGTCGGCATGGCCTTCACCCTGGTTGGCCTTGTGACCATATCGCAGGCTCCCACCTATGGCGTGCTGATTATTGGCGCCATGCTTCTGGGAACCGGCTCGTCAGTCTTCCACCCCGAATCTTCGCGAATAGCGCGCATGGCCTCGGGCGGGCGTTTCGGCCTTGCCCAATCCATCTTCCAGGTCGGCGGCAACGCCGGTTCCGCATGCGGCCCGTTGCTCGCGGCCGCCGTGATCGTTCCGCACGGGCAATCCAGCATGGGTTGGTTTGCGGTTCTCCCGCTGACCGGCATCGTCTGCCTGTTTTTCGTCGGCAGGTGGGCGAAAGGCCAGATGCGCAGGAACGTCAACAAACCGCTGTCAAGCCGCGAAATCCGCTTCCCCCGCAAAGTGGTCGTCGGCACCTTCCTGGTGCTGCTGATCCTGGTGTTTTCGAAATATTTCTACACCGCCAGCATTTCCAGTTATTTCATCTTCTACCTTACGGACAAGTTCGATATCAGCGTGCAGGATGCCCAATACCGCCTTTTCGCTTTCCTTGCCGCCATGGCGGCGGGGACGCTCGCGGGCGGTCCGATAGGCGACCGTATCGGCCGTAAATACGTCATCTGGGTTTCCATCCTCGGCGTCGCGCCGTTCACGCTGGCCCTGCCGTACCTCAACCTGTTCTGGAGCACCGTCTTTGTCGTCATAATCGGTCTGGTTCTGGCGTCGGCGTTTTCCGCGATTGTGGTTTTCGCCCAGGAAATGCTGCCGGGCCGGGTCGGCCTGGTGGCGGGATTGTTCTTCGGGTTGTCCTTCGGCATGGGCGGACTTGGAGCCGGCGTTCTTGGCAGGCTGGCGGACCTGTACGGTATAGACTTTGTTTACCACATCTGCGCCTTCCTGCCGCTCCTGGGGTGTACGGCCGTTTTTCTTCCCAACGTAAAGGAAAAACGTTCGGGCGCGTGATGCCTCGCAGTTCATTCTACATCGGCTTCAAGTTCCTGTTGAGCCTGTCGACAATTCTCGCCAGCCTGGTTTCACGGGTTTTTTCCTGTTTCGCGTCAAAGTAAAAACCGGCATAGGTTTTTTGCACCGACATGGGCATGGCCGACAGGTTCGCGTAGGCCGCCCCATACGGCTTGAGGACGGCGATAAAATCCCGGATTTGCCCGTCGTCCACGCCGCCGCGTCTGGACTTGTCCCATTCCCCCCTCCTGCGGGCGGCGTTGATGGCGGCCAGGCCGGGCCGCGCCACCATGCCCCGGTCGACAAGGTTCTGCGCCAGCTTCTTGTTCTTTTCCGACCAATTGCTTTTGGCCGTGCGGCGGGCAAAGTACTTTTTGTAGCTGGCGCCGTCGAGGCTTTGCATCTGGCCGTCAATCCAGCCGAAACAAAGCGCCTCTTCCAGCGCTTCGTTGGCGGAGAGGGTCACCGGCCCGCCCTTTTTCCCAAAAAGCAGCCAGACGCCGCCGCTTTCACTGCAATGGCATTCCAGCCAGGCACGAAACGCCTGCCTGTCGGGAAATTTCAGAATGTCCGCCATCGTTCCCCTCCATTCCTTCCTGGCTTCCACGCCAGTAATCATACAGCCAACCCTCAATAAAATAAAGGTTGGCTGGTTTATTTACGGTCAAATTCATGTCGAATTCGCGTCAGGGAACGTCCCTGGTGGATATGACGGATACGCCCGTACCGCAAATGTTCTCAATGAGCGCCTCGCCGCAGCGAATCGGCGCTTTGGGATGGGTTTTGTAAATCGCTTTCACGCAGGCGAAGACAAGGTCCTTCGGAACCGGCCCCGACGTCTTGACGCTCAAGGGTTGGCTCCGGTCGGCGAGGCGCATCAGCGCCGTGACTGTGCGCACCGGATGCGTGGCTTCCTGGCGGGCGTATTCCACGCCCCTGTTGCAGGCCTGCCCTTCGACGGATTTTACTTCGTCTTGTTCAAGCCCGACCTGGAGCCGGCAGCCCATGGGGCAGTGGATGCAAATAAAATCCTTTTTCATATCCGCTCCTTGATCGACAGGGTCGCCGGGCCATCGTTGGCTACGACTGCGCTCCGGGAAATGGCGATTTCGCTCATTTCCCCCGGCGTCAGGATCCGGTATTTTCGCTGCGCGACAAGCGCGTCGCCGGCATGTACGAAGACCGTGCAATTGGTAAAGAGGGCGCGTGGACGGAACATCAGCGTGACGGCGTCGTCTCCCTGCCTTCTGATGAACTGCGGCGTTATGCCGCCGATTCCATTGCCGCCGTTTACGGAAATGCAATCGGCGTGTTCCGGTGCGTACAGTTTTCCCTGGACGAATAGCGCGGCGTTGGCGCCGGCGAGTTCGCCTTCGAAGCTGACGTTGTCGACCAGGTCGTGGACATGGAGCACATTGCCGCAGGAGAAGATCCCCGGGACGGAGGTGTGGAACGAATCATCGACGAACGCGCCGCCGGTGGTGCGGGAAATGTCCACGCCGGTCTCGCGCGACAGTTCATTTTCCGGGATCAGGCCGGCCGGGATGAGGAGCGTGTCGCAGGGGATTTTTCTTTCCGTGCCGGGGATCGGCAGGCGCTTGTCGTCGACCTTGGCGACCGTGACCGACTGGAGCCTGCCCTGGCCGGATATTTCGACCACCGTGCTGTTGAGCGACAGCGGTATGGAGAAATCCTGGAGGCATTGGGCGATGTTTCGCGTCAGCCCGTTGGAGTGGGGCATTATCTCGACGACTTCGGAAACGGTCGCCCCCTCCAGGGTAAGCTGTTTGGCCATGATGAGGCCAATGTCCCCCGAACCGAGGATCACGACCTTTTTGCCCGGAAGATAGCCGTCGATGTTCATGTAGCGTTGGGCCGTCCCGGCGGTGAAGACTCCGGCGGGACGCGAGCCGGGGATCAGGAGGGTGCCGCGCGAGCGTTCGCGGCAGCCCATGGCCAGCACCACCGCCTTCGCCCTGAGCTTCTGCAGGCCGCTCCGCGAATTGACGATCGTCATCTCACGGTTTGGCGAGATGTCCAGGACGAAGGTGTCGGTGAGGTACGGCACCGCCTCGTCGCGGATTTGCCTGATGTATCTGTGCGCATACTCCGTTCCGGTGAGGTCTTCCTTGAATTTGTGTATGCCGAAGCCGTTATGGATGCATTGCCTCAGGATGCCGCCTAGCTCGGGCGAACGCTCTATAATCAGTACGTCGTCGATTCCCTGCCGTTTTGCGGCCAAAGCGGCCGCCATCCCGGCGGACCCGCCGCCAACGACCACCACGCCCGCTTCTTCCATTTTAGTCATCACCGTCTCCACATTGACAGACCGGCTGCGCCAGTATCCTGGAGTTAATGCCGGATTGGACAACCTCCAAAGGCGAAATCCCCAGTTCATCCGAAAGGATTCGTACTATATGCGGGCCGCAGAACCCTCCCTGGCAGCGGCCCATGCCGGCGCGGGTGCGCATTTTTACCGCGGTGACGCTCTGCGCCCCCAGCGGGCGGCGAATCGCCTGCCTGACCTCCGCTTCCGTCACCAATTCGCAGCGGCAGACGATTTTCCCGTAAAGAGGATCTTCCCGTATGGCCGCGTCTCGTTCCGCTTCGCTCATGGTGCGGAAGCTTTTTATCTTTTTGCGCGTCGCGATGAAATCCGCCCTGGGTGCCGCTGCAAGCCTTTCGGCCGCCAGAAGGGCAAGGTGTTTTCCTATCGCCGGAGCGGCTGTCAACCCCGGCGACTCGATCCCTGCTGCGTTAAAGAAACCGGCGGAGTCGGAAGGTTCGCCAATGATGAAATCATCACGGTCGCAGTGTGCGCGAAGCCCCCCGTAGGCGGTAATGCAGCCTTCGCGCGGAAAGGTCGGGATTTCCCTGGCGATGGGGAAGTGTCGCCAATTCTCTTCGAAATAGTCGAGGATCTTGTTGATGCTGGCTGCCGTGGTGGAGGAGTCGTCCGGGTCGAGGCGGTCCTCCGCGTCGCAGCCCAGTATCACCGTACCGTCCACCGACGGCATTATTCCCTGACCTTTGGTATGGCCGCCAGTGGCCAGTTTTTTCGGCGTTTGGGTGATGGTGGCGTCGACGAACCTCCCGTATTCCCGGTCCAGTAAAATATGCGAGCCGTAACGGGGGGTGATGGAAAAAGTGTCTTTTGAGACCATATTGTTTATGGCATCCGCACCGGTTCCGGCGCAATTGAGTACGAGCTTGCCGTCGTGAGTCCCTTTCGTCGTCATGACCCTCCAGCCGTCGGGGACGGGTTCAATCCCCGTCACTTTTGTGTTCAATTCGAATTGAGCGCCATTGATGCAGGCGTTTTCGGCCAGGGCGATGACAAGGCCGTACGGGTTGACCATGCCTCCCGAAGGCGCGAAAAGGGTGCCGACGACCTCCGGTCCCAAACCGGGAAAGCGGCGATGCACTGCGGGACCGGCCAGTACATCGACATGGACTCCATTGACCCTGGCGTTTTCCTCAAGCCGGCGGATCTCGGCCAGTTCGCTTTCGGAAAGGGCAATAAGCATGGTGCCGCTGCGTTCGAAGGGCACCTCCAGTTCAGCGCACAGCGTGTCGAACATGGCGTTCCCCTGGACATTGAACTTGGCCTTGAGGCTTCCCGGCGTCGGATCGTAACCGGCATGCACCATCGCAGAATTGCCTTTGCTCGTTCCGGAACAGACATCCGTTTCTTTCTCGACAACCAGTATTCGCAGCTGATACCGGGAAAGTTCCCGTGCCACGGAACAGCCGACGACTCCGGCACCGATAATGATCGCATCCCACATTTTTCGACTCCATTTGAAAAGGAAAAACCTTGTTTGCCTGGGTCTTTTTACAAGAAACAGCGTAGCGCATCCGGGGGGCGAATGTCAAAACCCGGACCCTTAATTCGCTATTTTTCAGCAATTATTTGCGCGATGAAATGATCGAAACGCTCATTTCCAGGATGAAAAGAGTGTTTCGATCATTTCTTTGGACAGATTGGAATGCCTTAAACCGATGAGGCTGGGGCGCGAACCACCTTCAGGCCTATTTTTTCCGCCTGGTTCAAGAATGCGTTCGATATGTTTGAATCAGTAATGAGGCAGTCGACTTGGTCCAGCGGCAGGAACGGCGACACGATCTCTTTGCCCAGTTTGGAAGAATCCGACAGAATGACAACCTCCCGGGAACATTGCGCCATGCAGCGTTCGACTTCCCCGACCAGGATGTTGGAGCTTGACATGCCTTTTTCCAGGCTGAAGGCGTCGACGCCAAGAAATGCCTTGTCAGCCTTGATGTTTTTGAAGTAGTCTCCGGCGGACGGGCCGACAATGCAGCCTATTCTGTTGCGGATGGTTCCCCCGCAGACCTTCACTTCGATGTCGTTGTTTTCCATGAGAATATTCGCGGCGGATATCGAGTTGGTCAGAACCACGATATCGCTCATGCCGGAAAGAACGTAGCATAATTCAAGAGTGGTCGTGCCGCCGCCAAGGCAGATCGTGGAACCGGGTTCAATCGACTCGCCCGCTTTCAGGGCGATTGCCCGCTTGGCGTTTCTGTTCACGGACATTTTGACGGACATGGAATCGTCTCGATGCAAGTCGATGCTCATCGCTCCGCCGTGGGTGCGGATCAGGAGCCCCCGCTTTTCCATGTCGGCAAGGCGCTTGCGCATCGAGGACGGCGCCATCTTGAGAAGAGTGCAGAGCCGTGCTACCGAAATACGGTGTTGTGTTTCGAGAAGATGGATGATGGCTTTTTCTTTGTCGTCAAGAAAAGCGCCTTTGGCTTCGTTTTCCATGATTGCATCTTGAGAAAATGAGCATTGGATTTAACCGCGCCATCAACCCCACACTTCCGTAATCATATCGGCAGGTATCCCGAAGTCAACACCGGTTGCAGGTGTTGGCGCTTGCCTGGGTTTATGCGGTTCGGTACAATCGGATGGCGAACATGAGGTACAGACGATGCACGAGGAGACCCGGATGAGTTCTTTCCTGAGCCGCATAACCAATTTCGGCGAGGTATTGACGCCGAACGAGGCGAAGGTGGCGCAGTATCTGCGCAAAAACCCTGAAAAGGCGGTTGGCGAAAATATTCAACAGGTGGCGCAGCAAACCGGTGTTTCCATCGCTTCGGTAAGCCGGCTGGCGGTGACGCTTGGCTACCGGGACTGGAAGGAGCTGCGCCTGAGCCTGGCCAAGGAATCGCACGCAGCAGGCAATCCCGTACTCGCCGACATTACCCCGGATGATTCCGATGAAACGGTCGTGCGGAAGGTATTCACCTCCAATATAGCCAGCCTGACGGAGACGCTGGAGCAATTGGACATGAAAAAACTCATCCGTGTGGTTGATACCATCAAGAATACGAACCGTGTCGTCTTCTTCGGTTCCGGCGGGTCTGGTTGCATTGCGCGGGACGAATCCCTCCGTTTCGCCCACCTCGAACTGTCAGCCGAAGCATATTCCGAGGAATTCCAAATGATGCTTCAGGCATCGCGCATGACCAAGGGGCAGGTGGCCTTCGGTTTTTCCAATTCCGGCCGAAGCAAGGCCACCGTCAATGTCATCACCGAAGCGAGGAAAAACGGCGCATTGACGGTGGGGATCGCGAACTATAGGAACACGCCCCTCGAAAGGGAGGCGGACATCTTTTTCTGCACCTCCTTCCCGCATCGCAGCGAAATGACTGTCGCCCTCACGGCCCGGCTCGCCGTTGCCAGCATTATGGACGCGATATACGTCCTTTCCGCGCACTACGGCAGGGTAACCAAAAAAGCGGAATACATGGATTCGATCCTGGAAGGCAGCCTGCGCTACGCAGCGGGGGCTCGCCAGGCGGGAAGCAAGGGAAAGAACGGGCGAAAAGGGAAGTGACGCGCTCTGCCGTCTACGGTTTTTCCCAACCCAAACAGCGCTTTACCGCCTCCCTCCAACCGGTTACCAATTCGGAGCGGGTGCTGTCCTCCATGTCGGGCCGGAAGGTTTTGTCCGAACGGGTATTTAAGACAATGTCCTTGATGTCCGCGTAATAACCAACCGCCAGGCCCGCAAGGTACGCCGCCCCAAAGGCGGTGGTCTCCGTCACCCTCGGTCGCACGACCTCGACTCCCAGTATATCGGCCTGAAACTGCATTATGAAGTCATTGACGGATGCGCCTCCGTCAACCCGCACGGACCTAAGGCACAATTGCGCGTCCGCCTCCATCGCCTTGATGACATCAAGGCTTTGATAGGCGAGCGATTCAAGGGTCGCGCGGATGAAGTGTTCCTTTTTCACTCCCTGCGTCAGGCCTATCACCAACCCGCGCGCATATTGATCCCAATACGGCGCTCCCAGACCGGCGAATGCCGGAACGACGTATACGCCCAGGGTGTCCGGGACGTTGTTGGCGTAGACTTCGGCCAGAGACGGCGCGTCAAGCAGGCGCAGGCCTTCGTGAAGCCACTGGACGGCGGCTCCGGTAATAAATACGCTGCCTTCGAGGGCGTAGGATATTTTCCCCCCGTACCCCCAGGCAATGGTGGTCAGAAGGCCATGGCTCGATGTTATGGTCTTTTCCCCCGTATTCATCAATATGAAACAGCCCGTGCCGTAAGTATTTTTCACCGATCCCGGTTCATGGCAGCATTGTCCGAAGAGGGCGGCCTGCTGATCCCCCGCGATGCCCGCGAGCGGGACGCCATGCACCGCAGTGTCAGCCGAAGCACGTCCATAGACATGGCTCGACCGCTTGACCTCCGGCAACATGCCCCTGGGGATGTTCATCGCCTGCAGTAGTTCCTCGTCCCAGGCGAGGGTGTGGATGTTGAACAGCATGGTGCGGGAGGCGTTTGAATAGTCGGTCGCATGGACGCGCCCTTGCGTGAGATTCCACAACAGCCAGGAATCCACTGTGCCGAAAAGGAAATGACCCGCCTCCGCTCCGGCTCGGACGCCGTCCACATTGTCAAGGAGCCACATAAGCTTGGTGGCGGAAAAATAGGCATCCACCGGCAGTCCGGTTTTTGCGCGGATGACGGGTTCCATGCCGTCTTTCTTGAGGCGTTCGCAATACTCGGCGGTGCGCCTGCACTGCCAGATAATGGCGTTGTAGACAGGCCTTCCGTTGCGTTTGTCCCAAACAATGGTTGTCTCGCGCTGATTGGTGAGGCCAATGCCCGCCAGGTCGCCGGTATCCACGCCGCCCTGCACTTTCGCCTCCACCAGAACCGCCATCAAAGACGAAAGGATTTCCAGCGGGTCCTACTCGACCCAACCCGGCCGCGGATACATTTGCCTGACCGCCATGCTGGCTGAACTTTTGACATTGCCGACCTTGTCAAAAATAATGCACCGGGAACTTGTCGTTCCCTGGTCCAGCGCCATCAGATATTTTCCCACACCCCGACCTCCTTTTATCTACGCGCGGCAAAGACTGCGCGTCGCGACGACGTCTACGCCTGTCCCGCAGATATCGCGCACAACCACCTCGCCGGATTCGACCGGCGCTTCCATTTCAATTGCCCGAAGCGCTTTTACAATGCTTTCCATCGCATCCCTGGGAACCGGCGACGCCGTTTTCACAGGCAGCATGGCAATTTCCGCTCCGACAATCCTCACTGTGGCGGTAACTGTGCGAACCGGGTTATCCATTTCCGACAAGGCGAATTCTCTACCCCTGGCGCATTCATTTCCCGTGACGGAAATTTTCCCTCCGCTCCGCGCCGCTTCGAGGCGGCAACCAAAGGGGCAGACCGTACAGATCATCTTCATGGTCGCTGTGCCTCCTCGATCCGCAGTTCGATTTGTGACGGCAAACCGGCGGTAAACATGGAATGCCGCAACCGTATCTCCCCCATTTCGCCGGGGGTGAGGATCCGCTTGGCGACGCCTCCGACGCGCTTGCCGTCGGCGAATACGGCGACTGTACAGTTTTTGAAAATATCCGCCGCGCGAAAATTCACCGCAATATCACCGGAGGCGGAAAGGTTGTCGATCCTCAACGGGACGCAGTAGCGTATGTCGAACCCGCATTTAACGGAAATGCCCGCGCGCTCCGTATGTCCTCCCTGCGCGAAAACGGCTGCGTTTTCCCCGCCGATTCGCTTTCGTTGGAAACATGGTCCGCCAGGTCATGGACATGCAGCACATTTCCGCAGGCAAAAATGTTTGGTCTGCAGGTTTGAAAAAGTTCATTTGTCAAGGGGCCGCCGGTGCGGGGGTCCAACTCGATTCCGGCAGAACGGGACAGTTCGTTCTCAGGAATAAGACCTACAGAGAGGAGGAGCGTGTCGCAGTCGATATCCGTTTCGCTTCCGGGGATTGGCAAGCGGTTTTGGTCGACGCGGGCGATAGTGACCTCTTCCAGGCGTTTTTCGCCCTTGATCCGTACCACCGTGTGGGATAGGAGGAGGGGGATGGAAAAGTCGTGGACGCATTGCGCGACATTGCGCGGCAGGCCGTTTGGATAAGAAAGGAGTTCGACGACAGCCTGTACCTTCGCACCCTCAAGGTACATTCTCCTGGCCATTATCAGACCAATGTCGCCGGAACCGAGGATAACCACTTTTTCACCCGGAAGAAAGCCGTCGATATTGACGAACTTTTGCGCAGTGCCCGCCGTCATTACCCCGGCCGGCCTACTGCCGGGTACAGCAAGCGCTCCGCGGGTCCGTTCCCGGCATCCCATGGCGAGCACGGTTGCTTTCGGCTCGATTTTCCACACTCCCGTAGCGTTGACCGCCGTGATGTTCCCGTTTGCCAGCAGGTCGACAACCATGGTTGAGGGCATTGTTTCGACGTCGGTGTCACGTAGGAGGCGTTCGCACAATTCTTCAAGGCGGGCGCGGTCATTTTCACCGAATGCCAGTACCAATGAACCGTTTCGCCGAAACGGGAAATCCAGCTCCCGGGAGAGAACGCCCATGCGGGAGCATCCAAGTACGTTGTAATAGGCCTTCAGTGAACCGGGGCGGGCGTCATGGCCCGCGTGGACAATGCCGCTGTTAGCTTTCGACGCGCCCATGGCGACATCCCCTTCATGTTCGAAAACATGAATATCGAGCCGCTTCCTGGCCAGCTCGCGAGCCACCAGCGAACCGACGACTCCGGCACCGACTATCGCGACATCAAGCATTTTGAGCCTCTGGCGAAACGCCATTCCTCTGTAAATATTTTACATCATTTCAATGGATTATTGTAAATAAAAATGGCCATGAATGATATATTGTAAAAAATTTACATAAATGATATTGAAAATGAAAATTATTTGCAGTATAGTGAAATCTACGAAATTAACCCAGATTAACCCAGACAGGCAATCCATCACTTTTCGACAATGATTTATGCCCGCATCATCCGCCGGTTGCCGACCCTTGCTGCGATATTTCCCCGAGCCCAGAAAACATAGAGGCACGAAATGCCTTTTCCCCTCCGCCTGACCATGCGCCATGCCGCGTTTTGGAGCAGGGGATCTTTGAATCAATACATCTGGAGAATGTAATGAGAAAAGCATTGATTTGCCCCACCAAGTACGTGCAGGGAGAAAATGAACTGCTGAACCTCGGTTATTTCATCAAGACCTTCGGATCCTCGGCCCTGGTGATCGCCCATCCGGACGATGTCCTCAGGGTAAGGGACAAGCTGGACACGACTGCCCGTGAATTCGGCGTTTCCCTGGTGGAAAGCGGGTTTCGGGGCGAGTGCTCGCGGCAGGAAGTGGCGCGGCTAAAGGACATAGCCAGGAAAAACGCCTTCGACTGCACCATCGGCCTGGGAGGCGGGAAAGCGATAGATACCGCGAAGTGCGTGGCCGAGGGCGAAGCGGTGATCATCGCCCCCACCATTGCGGCAACAGACGCTCCCACCAGCCATTCGGCCGTGCTCTACACCGAGGACGGCGCATTCGACGACTACGCCTATTTCAAGCAAAGTCCCAGCGTGGTGCTGGTCGACACAACAGTCATCGCCATCGCGCCGACGCGTTTTCTCGTTTCCGGCATGGGCGATGCCCTCTCGACTTATTTTGAGGCACGGGCCACCTACGCGGCATGGGCCAACGTCAATGCAGGCTTGGCATGCGGAGCTCGCGAAGGCGTTTGTCCGCCGGCAAAATCGACCAAGGCCGCCCTCGCCCTCGCCACCCTGTGCTACCAGACCCTGATGGCCGACGGCGTGAGCGCCAAACTGGCGTGCGATGGGAATGTGGTGACGCAAGCCTTGGAAAACATAGTCGAGACCAACATCCTCCTCTCCGGTCTCGGCTTTGAATCCGGGGGACTTGCCGCCGCCCACGCCATACACGACGGCCTCACCATTCTTGAAGGCACCCATAAATACTTCCATGGCGAGAAAGTGGCGTTCGGCACCCTCGCCCAGCTCGTATTGGAAAACGCTCCTACCCAGGAGGTGGACCAGGTCCTGGACTTTTGCCTGGCTGTCGGGCTGCCGGTATGCCTGAAAGATATCGGGGTGGACGGCATAAGCCGCGCCGAATTGCAGTTGGTAGCGGAAAAGGCCTGTATTCCCGAGGAATCCATTCACTCCATGCCGTTCCTGGTCAATGCCGGCGCGGTCGCGGCAGCAATCCTAACCGCAGACAACAGGGGCGCGGCATACAAAAAGGACAAGGAATGACCGCATGAAAAAGATTATCAACAAACCGGAGCAGGTGGTTGACGAAATGTGCCGAGGCCTCGTCATGGCATATGACGGACTGGACCTGCTGGCGAAATACCGTGTAATCACCCGTAAAACCGCCAAGACGGACAAGGTCGCATTGATCAGCGGCGGCGGCAGCGGGCACGAACCGGCGCATGCAGGTTTTGTCGGCACAGGGATGCTGGATGCCGCCGTTTGCGGCGACGTCTTCGCCTCGCCTTCCCAGATGCAGGTGTACAACGCCATTAAGGCCGTCAATAACCCGGCGGGAACGCTTCTTATCATCAAAAACTACTCCGGCGACGTCATGAACTTCCAAAATGCCGCCTTCCTCGCCGAGCTGGACGGGCTGGAAACCGCCTCTGTCAAGGTCAATGACGATATCGCGGTCCAGGACAGCCTGTATACCGTCGGCCGGAGGGGAGTGGCGGGTACGGTGTTCGTGCACAAAATCGCGGGCGCTGCCGCCGAGGCGGGAAACGGATTGGCCGAAGTGAGACGCATTGTCCAGAAGGCAGCCGATATGGTTAGAAGCGTCGGCTTCGCCTATTCCTCCTGCACGGTGCCGGCGAAGGGCAGCCCCACCTTCACCCTCGGGGACGTTGAAATGGAATACGGCGTCGGGATTCACGGCGAACCGGGAATACGCCGCGAGCAAATCGTCACGGCGGACGAACTCGCACAGAGGATGACCGCGTCCATTCTCGATGACCTGGGCATTTCAACGAAACGCGAGGTGGCGGTTTTGATCAACGGATTCGGCGCTACGCCGCTCCAGGAATTGTACATCCTCAACCAGGCCGTACTGCGCATTCTCTACGATCTGGACATCACCGTGGTGCGGGCATTGGTGGGAAATTTCATGACCTCCACCGACATGGCCGGCGCTTCAGTGTCCATCATGGAACTGGACGATGAACTGAAAAAGTATCTGGTCATGCCGTGCGACGCGCCCGCCTTGAAGGTGCGTGGAAATGAGGGCCCGTTGCGCTACCTTCCGCCGTCCGTGGAGGATTTGAAGAGCGTGACGCCAGGCGGCCCGGGCGGAGGCAGGGGAAACAATACCGTTGTCGGGGATACGGTCGACCTGGAAAACATGATTTTCATCCTGGAAACGATGGCTGGCGCGAAATCCATAACGAACCCCATCTGCGCGACGAAGTCGAAAAAGGCATTATCGATTTCATAAACAGCGTCCTGTAATTTTCACTCTTGTTTTCAATTCCCTCCTTCCGGCTGCGGGATCCCCGCTTTCCCATGGCCGGGCGGGGGAGTATTGTCATTGCGCCCGGGACTGGCGCGCAAAAGGAGGCTTTCTGTCATGTGTAGCGCATCTTCAATTGAACTTGGGCCTAAAGAAGGAATATTCAAAACCGCCCTGAACAAGATCATAGAATTTCTTTCCGCCGCCTTCGGGCCGTTCCTGATGGTCGTGGCCGCCGCCGGGCTGCTGAAAGGCATCATCATGGTGCTGGCGGCGCTGGGGATGATGACCGAGGGGTCGGGCACCTTCAACCTGCTTGGTTCCATCTCAGACGCCTGTTTCCATTTTCTCCCGGTATTTCTGGCCATAAACATTTCACGCTACTACGGGACTTCCGAATTCATCAACGCCCTGGTGGCGCTGTCACTGGTCTTTCCGGGGATGGTGGCGCACATAAACAGCGAAATCCCTGCGGAATTCATGGGATTCGGCGTTATGGCCGTGTCATACGGGGCAAACCTCTTTCCCGTTCTGCTCGCCTCCATAGCGTCCTGCTACCTGGAAAAAGCGCTGAACAAAATACTCCCGCCTCTGCTGCAGGGTTTTATGACGCCGCTTATCTGCCTCGCCGTGATCATTCCCCTGACGTTGGTCGTGATCGGACCGTTCGGGGCTTTGCTCAGCAGCAGCCTTTCCGCCGGGTTCACCTACCTCTTCGAATTGAACCCGATCATCTGCTCCGCCGTGATTTCGCCCGCCTATCTGCTGCTGTGCATTGTCGGATTGCACTGGGCGCTCGTCCCGATCATGCTGAACAACATCGCGCTCACCGGGCGCGACCCGGTCATGGCCGCGTGCAGCGTGTGCGCCGGGGTATGTTTCGGCATATCCCTGGCGCTCGCCATCAAGTCGAAAACGGTGGATTCCCGCAGCCGTGCCATCGGGGCGGCCTGCCCAGCCATTTTCGGCATTATGGAACCGACCCTGTTCGGCGCCTTGATCCCGCTGAAGATGCCCCTCATACTGGCGACGGTGATACATATAGTCGCGGGAGGCTTTATCGGCGCGTTTGGCAGCTCTGCCGTTGCGTTCGCGCCTCCGGGGCCGACGTCCTTGCTTCTTGCCCTGGGGCCGGGCTTCTGGCCGCTGGTGATAGTGTGCCTCCTGGCCGCCGTCGCGGCATTTGCCGGGATGATGTGCATGAAGTACGACACCTTCCCCGATCCGGCCGTAACGGCAAAAGAGACTGAACAATGCGAAATGCCCGCCGAACCCGAGGCCGGCATCGCCTGACCGCGAACAACTTCCTCAAAAACGCCCACTGCCGTGCGGCAGTGGGCGCTGTGTGGTTCGGTCAAATGCCGCTCTGCCGGGGATCCGTCATCGCTCCTTGCCGTAGGGAATGCCCAGCTGCGCGGGGACATTGAACGACTTGCGGGTTATGGTCAGCACGATGGTGAGAATGTAGGGAAGGGCGATGAGCAGTTCGTTCGGGAACAACGAGCGCCCGCTTGCCTGCATGTAGATGGCGAATGCCTCGGCGAGGCCGAACACCAGCCCGCCGATTGCCGCGCCACGTGGGTTCCAGTTGCCGAGGAAGCAGATGGCGAAGGCGATCCAGCCGCGCCCGCCGATGATGGTGTCGGTGAACATCCCGAGGTACCCGATGGAGTAGAACGCGCCCGCCAGCCCGCCGGCCGCGCCCGCGAACAGCACCGTGACGAAGCGCACCAGGTTGACGTTTATGCCCGCCACGTCGACCGCTTCCGGGTTCTCGCCCGCCGAGCGGATCGTGAGGCCTATCGAGGTCCTGAACAGCACGAACCATGACAGCGGGACGAGGACGTACAGCGCATAGGTAAGGATGTTCTGGTTGAAGAACACGGGGCCGAGAACCGGTATCTGCGACAGGAGCGGTATCGGCAGCGCCGCCAGCGGTTCTACCGTCAGCGGCATGAGCGGCACGCCGAAGATGACCCTGGACAGGAAAGAGCAGAGGCCGGCCATGAGGATATTGATGGCGGTGCCGGTCACGACCTGGTGCTGCTTGAGGCCTATGCAGATAAAGCCGTACAGCGCCGCCGTCAACAGGCCGCAGCCCATGGCCATGAGGAATCCGACCACCAGGCTGCCGCTGTAGTAGGCGCCGACGAACCCGCTCCACGCCCCCATCAGGAAAATCCCCTCGATGGCGGTCACCATGACCCCGGCCCGCTCCGCGTAGACTTCGGCTATCGCGCCGAACAGGAGGGGCGTACTCATCCTCACCGCCTGCACGAGAATGGCGACGTCAAGAATGTTCATGCTTCCACCGCCTTTCTCAGCCGGCGTTTTTCACGCCTGATCTCAAGCCGCGAACGCAGGAAGTGGGCCATGATGACGAAGACCATGACAAACCCCTGCATCAGCCAGATGACGCTGGACGGTATCCCCGCCATTTGCCCCATGATGTTGCCGCCGACGCTGAGGAGCCCGAACAGGACGGCGGCGAATACAATGCCGATGGGGTTGGCGTTGGCGAGGATGGCGATGCCGATGCCCATTGCGCCGAGGTCGGGGGAAAAGCCCTGGATAAGCATGTGCTGGACGCCGTTTACCTCGGTGAACCCAGCCAGTCCCGCCAGCGCGCCGCTGAGGAAAAATGCCGACACATAGATGCGCCCGGTGTCGATGCCGGCGAGGCGACCCGCTTCCTGATTGTTCCCCACCACCCGGACGCGGAAGCCGAACTTGGTTTTGTACAGCACCACCCATATCGCCAGCGCCACCACGACGGCGAGAATAAAGCCGTAATGCAGGCGCGTCCGCGCCACGAAGGTCGGCAGCCAGACCGCTTTCGAAAGGGCGTCCGTTTGCGGGTACTCGCCTTTCGCTTCCATCAGCACGGTGCGCAGGAGGTAGTTCATGATCGCCAGCGCGACATAGGACGACATCATGCTGACCAGGAACTCGTTCGCCTTGAATCGCGCCTTGACAAAGCCGATGAATCCTCCCCAGACGCCGCCGCCGATCGCGGCCAGAAGCATCACCACCGGCAAGGCGAGCCAGGCGGGCGCGCGATTCTGGAGGAGCAACGAGGAGGCGACGGCCAGAAGCGCTCCGATATAGAACTGCCCCTGCGCGCCGATGTTGAAGAGGTTGGCCTTGAAGGTGAAGGCAAAGGCGAGGCCCGTGAATATCAATGGCGTCGCCTTGACGAAGACCTCCGCCAGGGTGTATTTGTCCCTCATCACGGACGAGAAGAGAAATCCGTAGGCCGTCAGCGGATTTTTCCCCAACAACAGCATCATCAGCCCTGCGGCGACAAGCCCCGCCACAACGGCCAGGATGTTGATGACAATGAGGTCGCGGGTTTTGGCGCTCATTTGCCGGCCTCCTCCTTCCCGGATTCATAGCCGGCCATCATCAGGCCGATTTGTTCTACGGTCATCTCGTCGCGGCGGCCGATCCCCTGGAGGCGGCCCTTGTACAGCACCGCGATGCGATCGGACAAGGCGAAAATCTCGCTCAATTCGGTGGACACGAGGAGCACCGCCTTTCCGTCGGTCCGCTGTTTCAGGATGGTGCGGTGGACATGGTCGATGGCCCCGAGGTCGAGGCCGCGCGTGGGCTGGTCGAAGACGATCAGCCGCGATCCCTGCGCCACCTCCCGCGCCACCACCACCTTTTGCTGATTGCCGCCCGACAGGTTGCCCGCCTGCGCCCGCGCGCCGGGGGCCTTGATGTTGTAGTCCTCGATGACGCGCTCGGTGTAATCGTCGCGTTTGCGGTCCTGCACCAGGCCGCGCCTGGACCAGAAGCGGTCGGAATGGTGTTTCAACATCATATTTTCCGACACCGACATCCCCATGACCATGCCGTCGCGGTGGCGGTCGCCGGGGACGTAGCCGATGCCGAGGGCGATGCGCTCGCGAATGGACAGGCCGCGAAGGCTTTTGCCGTCAAGGGTGATATCGCCTGATTTCGGCTGGATGCTGCCGAGGATCGTCTCGCACAGCTCCAGTTGCCCATTTCCGGCAACGCCGGCGATCCCCAGCACCTCGCCGCAATGAATGTCGAGGCTGAGATTGTCGAGGGCGGGCAGGCCCGAGTCCGACCCGACGGTGACGTTTTGGAGCGACAGGCACACAAGGCCCGAATCCTCGCGAAATTCAGGAGCCTCCGTCGGGATCAGGTCGTGGCCGATCATGAGGCGGGAAAGTTCGCGTTCGTTCGTATCCTCGCGGCGCATGTTGCCGCACACCTCGCCCGCGCGCATGACCACGATGCGGTCGGCGACAGCCATGACTTCCTTGAGTTTGTGGGTGATGAATACGACGGCGTTCCCCGACGCGGTGAAATCCTCCACGAAACGCATGAGCGTTTCCGCTTCCGCCGGGGTCAGGACCGCCGTGGGTTCGTCCATGATCAGCAGCTTGGTGTCGAGGTAGAGGGCCTTGAGGATTTCAACCTTCTGCTGTTCCCCGACGGACAGCCGGCCCACTATGGCCTTCGGATCGATGTTGAAGCCGTAACGCTCCGACATCGCACCGATGCGTTCCTCGGCGGCGCGCCGGTCTATGATCCCCTTGACATGGCCGAGGATGATGTTTTCAGTCACCGTGTGCGCCATCACCAGGGAAAAATGCTGTTGGATCATGGAAATGCCGAGGACGATTGCTTCCTTGGGCGTTGTGATGCGCACCTCCCGGCCGTCCACCAGGATTTGCCCCTCGTCGGCCTGATAAAGGCCGTAAAGGATTTTCATGATCGTACTTTTCCCCGCACCGTTTTCCCCCAGCAGGGCAAGCACCTGGCCGTGTTCAATGGTAAAGGAAACATCATGGTTGGCGATCACCCTGGCAAAGTATTTGGTGATGCCGCGCAGTTCGAAAAAAGGAGCGTTCATTGGGAAGCCTTGCGTCGCGCCGAATCATGTCTGTCATTTCTTTTTGAACATGGACTGGAAGTCCACTTCGCCCTTGGCCGCCTTTTCGATGCCGGCGGCGACTTTATCCTGGATGTCCTTGGATATGGCGGGTCCGTAGATGGGGAGGAAGATTCCTTCCTTCAGGCCGGCCTGGTGGACCATATTCCCTTCGAGGGTGCCTTCCATGAACTTCTTGACGGTCCAGACGTAGAAGGTTTCGAAGTCGAATATGACGGATGCGACGACCGTGTCGGGTGCGATGGGGTTCTGGTTGCTGGAGAAGCCGATGAACTTCGCGCCTTTTTCCCTCGCGGCCTGGATGGAGCCGTTACCGACCTGGTTGGCGTAGACGAAGAGGGTGTCGGCGCCGTTGTCGATCATGGTCTCGCCCATCTGCTTGCCGAGGGCGACGTTTTCCCAGCTGTTGGCGTAGGCGCGGACCGCCTTGGCGTCCGAAAGGCCGCGGCCCTTGGCGATTTCGACGGCGACAGCCTCGTAGACGTCAAGGAGCTTTTCCATGGCGTCGTTGGGGAAGCCGCCGATGGTGGCGAACTGGCCTTTGGCGCTCACTTCACCGGCGACGAGGGCGGCGGCGTAGCTGGCCTCATATTCCTTCGGGAAGATGGGGGAGACGTTGGGGCCGTTGGCGACGAAGCCGTTGACGACGCAGAAGGTGGTTTCCAGATAGTCCGCGGCGACCTTGTTTGCGGATTCGTCGAACTGGGTTCCGGCAGCCATGACGAGGTCGTAGCCGCGCGCGGCATAATTGCGGAAGGTTGATTCGTAGTCGGGGGCCTGGACGTTTTCGATGAATTCCATGCAGGTCCCGAGCGTTTCATTGCATTTCACCAGTCCGGCGTAGTTGGTGGCGTTCCAGCTCTGGTCGTTGATCGGACCCGGCAGGATCAGGGCGATGCGGTATTCGGAGGGGGCCATGGACTCGCCGGCTTTGGCCAGGGACGCGCAGGATGCGCATACGGCAAAGAGGGCGGTAACAATGAACAGCTTTCTCGTCATGATCGTGTCTCCTCGTCAAGAAGTAGTACGGCCGGAACTTTCGGCCGAAAAAGGTGCTGATTTTGCTTGCTTGGAAGGATATGCAGCAATCGTGCAAAAATGACGCAGGGGATCGACGGGGCACGCGGAAAAATAGTGTATACTATATGGAGCAACCCGAAAACAGTGTACTACTCTTTGCAAAATTTTTCAATAGCTTGCAAAGAAATTTTTGAGAAAAAATCGAATTCGCAATTTCCGGATCAGGGGAACGGGATTTATTGGTTGAACCTTTTCCCCTTTTGTCAATAATCTGGGTAGTTGTGCCTTTCTGTCAAGGAGAGAGTGATGAAGCTTTGCATCCGGTTTCGCTCCGTACAAATGTTTAGATGAGCATTGTACCGGAGCGAAATCGGCAGACATATGAGTGTCGCCGTCATCGATGAGTACCTTGGACAGCGGGCAATGACGCCTGCCGACACGGGATCTGTCGATACAGCAAATTTTGCGGCCGCGGACAATGCTTTTGTCCGCGGTTTCTCTTTTTGCTGCAAAGGCGGTCACCTCTTATGTATGCGAAATTCGATTCGACGACGAAGGAACTCTGCCTCTTCGCCCTCCCGATGCTTCTCGGCAACATTTTACAGTCGTGTTACAACATGGTGGACATGGCAGTCGTAGGCCAGTTTGTAGGGCGGGACGGCCTGGCGGCGGTAAGAAACACCTCGATGATTTGTTTTGTCAGTAATTCCCTCTGTATCGGCTTTACCGTCGGCGGCAATGTGCTGGTGGCGCGATGCCGCGGGGCAGGCAGCCTTGCCGGCCAGCGCGAGATCATCCAAACCCTATTCACCTTGTCCGCCGTCGGCGGCGTTCTTCTGACAGGCCTGAATTATGCGTTGTATCCGTTGATGCTCGGTCTGATGAATATCCCGGCCGAAGCCCATCCGTACGCTGTGGAATACATGGATATCATCTGCGCGGGCAACTTTTTCGTCTTTGGCTACAATGCCCTCTGCGCGGTGATGCGGGGGCTTGGCGATTCCCGCAGGCCGCTCCATTTTATCGCGGTCGCGGCAGGAATTAACATTATCCTCGATTATCTCCTGGTGGGAGGTTTGCACTGGGGGGTGAGGGGAGCCGCCATGGCGACGGTGTTGTCGCAAGCCGTTTCCTGCGGAGTGGCGCTTGTCTCCCTGTTACGGCGTAGCGAGGCAAATTATGGCCTTGCCCATCTTTTCAGTCTTCGCGCCATGCTTCATGTCTCCGCCGGAAAATGCGGCCTGTTGCTTCGCCAGGGCCTTCCCGTTGCGTTCCATTATTCCGTCCTGAACATCAGCTATATTATCGTCACCGCCCTATTCAACGAGTACGGAACGGCGGCTGCGGCTGCTGCGGGCATCGGCCTGAAAATCAACACCTTCGTCGCCATGCCGTGTTGGGCCATCGGGCAGGCGGTAACCACCTTCGCCGGGCACAGCATGGGTGCGGCAAACCCGAACGCCGCCGCCAAAGCGGCGCGTAATGGCATAAAAACCGCCTTGCTCTTTACCGGGGCGCTTCTCGCGCTGATCCACCTGTTTATCCGGCCGTTCCTTGGCTTTTTTTCGCCCGACCCCGAGGTGGTGGAATTGGGCATACTTTACCTGCGCATTTGTTGTTTCGTCAATTTCATGCCCTATGTTGCAATGTACATCCTGGACTCTTTCGCGATTGGGGTCGGTTCGCCGATCTTCGCCACCGCGAACTCCCTTTTCCAGTCGGTGGTGATCCGGCTTGGACTCAGTTTTTATTTGGGTTTGTGCATGGACAACGGATTCGTCGCCCTGTGCATGGCGGAGTCGGTGTCACCGCTGATACCATGCCTTATCGGCATGGCGTACTTTCGGCAGGGTGGCTGGCGACGGTGCAGACAAGGATAATCCCGAAGACTTTTCAATATTATCTTGACGAAGGCAATTTATGATTTATAATGTACGTACATTAACTAAATGTATGTACATATTGAAATAGTACGTACTTTTCATGGCGACCCGCTTGATGGTATTATTTTCTATATAATAATATGTAAAAGGAGATTCCCATGATCTACGGCGATATGGACAGGAAGCGTAAGCGCGGTATGAAAAAGGTCTGGGATGCCATCAAGGCAGGGGGCGGCAGCACGCTTCTCAGTACCGGCATCACCGGCGACGACGCCCGCGTGGCCAAGGCGGTGGTCGATGCCGGCGTGACCCTTCTTGAACCGAACCATCCGGCTGTAGCGTTGGCCAGGGGCTTCGAAAGCGTCACCACCATGCATGTCGCGGAACAAGTTCGACATCGCGTTCCCATGCGCGCAATGATAGAGGTGGTGCATGGCGTCAGGAATGTCGTCGGCGACGGCGTCTTCATCACGGTCGGCGTTCCCGGCGGCTTTACCGAGATCCAGCCGACCATGATTCTCGAGGACGACATCCGCGAATTGTCCCAGAGCGGCGCGGACGGCCTGCATACGCATAAGTGCACCTATGAGGACCTGGATGACGTGCTTACGTTGGCGCACAGGTACGGCATGACAGTGGACGCCTATATCGCCCACCCCGACGACCTCCACACCTTCGGAATCGGCGCGTCCAGCCCGGAAGAAGTGGGGAAGATCGCCAGGCGCATGGAAGACATGGGCTGCGACATGATCGGCCTGATGACCGGCATGAGTTATGAAGGAACCGCGGCAGGTGATATCCCCGCCGTGATCAAGGAGCGCCTGACGGCGTTGGTGGAAGCGGTGAAAGTTCCCACCCTTGCTGAAGGCGGCATCAATCCGACCAATTTCAAGGCGTTCCGGAATACGGGGGTCAACATCCTTGTCGTGGGCACGTCCATTGACGACCAGGTGAAAAAGGCGGCTGTCGGCGCGGTGAAGGTTTACCTCGACAAATGAAAACCCGCCCGCGTTGCATCGCTTGACTTGGTTTCAATGTGGGATTACCATGCATTGTCATTGCGTACAATCCATTTTTAAAGCATTTGAACAGGACATGCATGTTTGCTCACGAGAAGGTTTATACCTGGATCAAGGACAATATCGATTCGCAACGCTGGGGCGAAGGCAGCCGCATCCCCAACGAAATGGATTTGACGCACGAGTTCCAGGTTAGCCGCGACACGGTCAGGAAAGCCCTGGCCAGGTTGAACCGCGAAGGCTATATTTACCGCAAATCCGGGCACGGGACCTATGTCAAGCGGCAGAAGTCGGATTATCGCCTGAATACCCTCAGCAGCTTCTCCGAGCAGATGCGTAAACGCGGCCTGACGCCGTCGTCGGACGTTCTGGGCATCGAGTCCGGCCCACTGAAAGACGCCCGGATTCGCGGGATTCTGGGAGTTGGAAAAGCGGATACCGTGTATGTCGTCACCCGCGTGCGCAAGGCGAACAACATTCCCATGGCGTACGAAATGGCGCACGTCAGCGCGGCGGTATGCCCCGACTTTGAATTTTACGTCAAGAAGTATGATTCGCTGTTTCAGGTTTACGAGACGGTGTACAAGTATGAAATCGATTTCGGCCGCGTCATCTTGGAAGCGGCCAAATGCCTTGAGCCGGTTTGCAGCCACCTCGAATTGCCGCGCAATTCGCCCATTTTGACCATGAATTGCACGACATACCTCATGGATCAAAGGCCTTTATATCACGTGATTTGCCATTACAGCAGCGAACACTATTTTTTCTCGCAAAATATTCCCCGGAAAATTAAATAGCTGACTTCCGGCCCGTCTTTTCATATGATTAAACGGAGTTTTGCATAGTTGAACAAGGATCAGTCTTGCAGTGGCTACGGGACAGATGTTTTCATTTTGCAAAACTTCCGCGATTTATTGCGTTTTAAATAATAGTTGACCCTTCCCTGCCGCTTTTCGGTATGTACCAGTTGTGCCGTAAAACGCAACAAGGAACCAACCATTATTTAAAAAGCGCCAGGGAAAGGGAGAATGAGTATGTCGGAAAGACAGGCTACCACCACCGGCTCCACCGGGGAGTCCACCGTCACTGTCCAACTTAATGTGGACGGCAAGGGAGAATGCCGGATTTCTTCCGGAATCGGCTATTTTGACGCCCTGCTTCGCATGTTTGCGCACCACGCCAAATTCGATATCAAGGTGGATGTCGAGGTCGATGACAAACTCGAAGCGCATATGGTGGAAACGATTGGCCATTGCCTTGGCCTGGCGCTGACAAAAGCGTTGGGAAACAAGAAGGGGATCACCCGTTTCGCGTTCTCGATCGTCCCGCTGGAAGAGGCCCTGGCCAGGGTGGTCCTGGACCTGTCCGGACGGCCGTATCTTGTCTGGAACGTCCCCATTCCCGTGGATAGCCTCGGCTCTTTCGATTCCTATCTCGGGTTGGAGTTTATGCGGCGCTTCGTCATGGCCGGCGGCATCAACATGCACGTCGACCTGCTCGAACCCGGTTCTCCGCACCATGTGTTTGACGCCATCTTCGTGGCGGTGGGACGGGCAATCGGCGATGCGGTCGCCCTGGATCCACGTGAAAAAGGCATTCCATCCTCGAAAGGGGTGCTGTAACGGTTGGGCATTTGCCATCTGTGCTGAGTGACACGGAAAAAAAGGCCAACGGTCTGCGGCTCTCGATATCACCATTCACGAAAAAACCTGTTGATTAGTTAGGGATTATCCGACTGTACACGATTATTTTTCAAAATGGCATGCTACAATCGCGACTTTGAAAAATAATCATGTATGGTCACAGAATTCCTTTAAGTGTTTCAGGATGACGGGATTAATTCGAAAACGCGGCTGGCTTTATTTCCGCCTGCCCTGCTCGGGCATGGGGAAATAAGCCTTGTTCATGAAGATATTTTCATAGATCGTGACGCCGCGACTCTTGGCGATCTCGATCAGGCTGTTGTCGATGTCGGCGGTGGTCCAGATTTCGAGGCCTGTGGCTTTGAACGCCATGGCTTCCCTGATCATCTCGTCGAAAGATTCAGTGGCATGGCTCCAGGGACGGATCGTGTCGGCCAGGAAGAAGAAGCGGAACACGCCGTCCTGACCGATCGAGGCGAAGAAGTGCCTGTAGGGTACGAACGCGCCGAGCTTGCCGAGACGGTTGTGGTAGAATGCATACAGCCGCAGTTCGGTCGCCATGAGGTCGGCCATCTCCGGCGTATTGACGCGGGAGAGGATGTCCAGCACCCTATCCAGGCCTTGCACTCCGGCCATGTCCCGCATGTCCTTCCCGATATAGGCGATTTCGCGGGGAGTGTAATTGGGGTTGTACAACAGGCGGCCAAGGGGATTGCTGCGGTCCTCGCGGTCCATGTTGAAAATGGGGGCCAGGTTTATGCCGATCTGTCGGCGCAGGTCATAGGGACCCTGGTCTCGGATGAGGATTTCCGTTTCTTCGTCGCCGAACATCGGGTTGGCCCGGTCCAGAATGCTCAACCCGTAGGGTACGATCCATGACGTCAGGGAACCGAGTTCCTTGATCTGGGAGAGTTCGGTGAGGATCGCCTTGAGGTCCGGGTTGTCGGTATAGACGTCGATGCCAAGCTGGTAGGCCATGGCGCGGCGGATATCGCCGGCCGGTCCGGAACCGAGGTTTGACCGGTCGATGCCGCGTTCGTCGTCGCCGACCTTCGGGTCTGCGCCAACGGCGCGTTCGACCGACCGGCCCATGCTGCGGAACGACTCGCCCATATTTTTCATGCTGACGCCGGGATGGGTGACAAGGTTCCCGATGCCTTTGCCGATGCCTTTGAAAACGCCGCCGACGCCGGAGGCGAATTCCTTGCCCTTGTGTTTCTTTTTCAATTCCTCGATCACCGCAAGTTCGCGACACAGTTTAATAAGGTTCAGTGTCGAGCCGACCATATAGTCGCGGTCGACCCCCTGCACATAATAAAAATAGCTGTATCCGGAGGCGACGACTTCCGGATCGATTTCATAGTATTCGGTCTTGGTCGGCAGGCTGGCGAGGATGGGGATTGTTTCTATGCGCACCACTTCGAAGGGGATGTCGTTGCCGGCTTCAGTCAGCCAGGGCATGGCCTTGAGACTGCGGCCTATCGCGGCGGATTCGCCCGCGTACGCCGGGATGGCGAAGAGAGAGAGCAAGAGGATCGTGGAAAAGATGCGCATAGATTCTCCTTATGAGACGGGCAATAAATGGAGTTTTGCAAATGTGATGGTACCGGGTCGAGAACAGCGAGCCTCCCGTCCTGTAATACCGTTTCCAGTTGAGATTTTCCGTTCCTGCTTACCGATTTCAGTATGTTATCTTCCTGCTGGAGCCCCCGTTGACTGGGGAACCGCAAAGGTGCTAACGGAAATTCTCTACTGAAATCGGTATAAAACCTCGGGTTCACGGGCAAATGATCACCTCACCTGCGTGGTCGGCCGCTTGCGCATAAGCATTTCCTTGCCTTTCGCCGGGTCGTCGGAGTAGAGACGGAATTGCTCCATCATCTTCCTGAGGCCTTCCGCCTGGCGCAGAAGCGCGTTGGCGGCGGAAGCGGTTTCCCCTGCGGTGATGGTGTTGTGCTGGGTGACGCGGTCGATCTGCGACAGGCCGTTGGCGATTTGGCCGATGCCTTGGGATTGTTCGTTGGAGGACTTGGCGATTTCGCGGAAAAGGTCGGCGACCCTGCCGGCGTTGGAGACGACTTCCCTCAGCGCCTTGTCCGTGTGCTCGGCCAGCTGCGCGCCTTTTTCGATTTTTTCCACTGTCTGTTCGACCATCACAGCCGTTTCCTTTGCCGCCTTGGCGCTCCTGCCGGCAAGGTTCTTCACTTCGTCCGCGACGATGGAGAAGCCGCGCCCGTGGTGGCCGGCGCGGGCCGCTTCGACAGCGGCGTTCAGCGCCAGGAGGTTCGTCTGGAATGCGATGTCGTCGATCAGCTTGACCACCTTGGCGATCTGGGCGCCGATGTCGTGGATGTCGTTCATGGCGGCGATCATCTCGGCGACGGCGTCGTAGCCGCGGTCGGCGGCCTTGCGGCTGGCGGCGGCGAGTTTGTCCGCTTCGTCGGCGGAAGAGGCGTTGGCGCGGGTTTTTTGCCCTATCTGGGAGATGGAGGCGGAGATTTCCTCCAGGGACGACGCCGTTTCCATCGCGCCCTGGGACAGCGACTGGCTGGCGTTGTTGATGGCTCCGGCGCCCAGCGTAACCTGGCTGACCGCGCTGTCGACCTTCATCAGCGCCTCCTTGGTGACGTCGAGCATGCCTTTTACCGCCATCCCGAGCTCGTCCTTGGTGGACCTTAGGGTGACGGAGGAGGTATAGTCGCCGTTGGCCATGGCACGGGCGATGGCGACCTCCATGCGCTGCGATTCTATCAGTTGCTGGATGGCGCGGGCGAGAAGGCCCGTTTCGCCGTCGAGGGCGAGAAGGCTTGCGTCGACATTCTCGCGCAGGTTGCCGTTGGCGACCTGCGCGATATAATTGACGCCCTTGAGTATGGGATTGGTGATGCGAATGGAAAGCCAGATGGACAAGAGGACCGCGAGTATAAATGCCGCGACGACCATCCCGACCTGCCAGCGTGTGCTGACCTGTGTGGAGTGCAACGACGACGACACCGCCTGGACCGCGCCTTCGTTGATGATTTCGATAAGGCTGCGCAGCTCGACGACCGTGCGGTCGCGCTTCGGCTGGACGACTTCAAAGGCGAAGGACTGCGCTTCGTCCGCGAGGCGGTTGAACTGGCGGCCGGCGCGCAGGCCCTGGCTGATGAGGACTTCGAGTTCGGACATTTTATCGGCGAACTCCCGGCGGGACTGCTTGAGGTCCGTCCACGACTCGGTGAAGATGAACCAGGCGTTGCGTATTTCCTCCGACGTCTCCATTTTGTCGAATTCGGCGGCGGCAATATCGGCTTTTTGTTCCGCTTCGTTCATGTCGGCGTAGAGCTGCTGGCGTTCTTCCGCCTTGTAGAGCTGGCGGATGAGGAGGGTGCGTTCGGCGGTGACGATGGAGGATTCCGCTTCCATCATGCGATTCAGGATCAGAATCGCCTGGATGTTGTTGTCCCGCAACTTTTTTATGTTTTCTTCCAGGCTGCGCAGAGGAATGAGGCTGATTATGCCCGCAACCAGTGTGATAAGCGAAATCCCAATGAAGCTGGCTAAAAGTTTCGCTTTGATGCTAGGCAATAAATGTTTCAGGTAATTCATGTCGTCACCCTTTTTTGTCTAGAAGAGGAGCGCCATACCGCAAGGTTCGCTGAATACCGGCAATCCACCCTGCCAGCGAGAACGTTCATTGGCCGAGCGTTTGTGTGCCGAATATTTCAGGTGACTTCGATATAAATCACTGTTAGCTTACCTTTTTTTGATATGTTTTGTCAAGCGAGTGTTTTTAAGTGTATAATGGAACATGCGTGGTAAAAGAAATGGCTCGGGACAGTTGGGGAAAAAAGGCGTTGGGGAAACGCATTGGGGATGGGATTTTTCAAAATAAACGCATCAAGTTAAATTACTAAAAAATAAGGCAACTATATAAATTCGGCCGTGCTGAATTTGTGTAAAAAAAATAAAACAGTTCTTTTGCATTGACATGGACAGTCAAAAATCATTAAATAGGTTTATGTTTGGAATCGTTTGAACCCGGGGACGATTTCCGTTATTGCAAACCGGGCAGGACGTAATGCCCGCTTCGGCGGGAAGTTGTGAATGGAGGTGTGGAGTGGCTACGGGAACA
>DAIOFH010000034.1:0-33000 GCA_036745875.1 Planctomycetota bacterium
TCTCCGTGCTCTCTGTGTTAAATTCTCCTGGATTCCGGCAATATTTTCCTTTCATTGATGTATCCCGCCTCATTTTCCGAACGCACGTTTACTGCCAAACTATTTGTTATCTACAATAAAAACAAATGGTTGCAATATTGTCGGCGTTTGGCTGCCGAGATACCCATCTATTGGAATGATAATTGCTTGATGCCGTGAAGTGCTTGTGCCTTTTAGGCCGATATTAATAGATGACGCCTCCCCGATCAGGGAGGTTGATAGGATACTTGCGGAAGGGTGCTGACATGAGTATTTCAAAAAGCCTTTATACCGGATGGACAGGCCTGACTACGCACCAGCGCAGTCTCGACAACACCGGCAACAATCTGGCCAACTCCAATACCACCGGCTTCAAGAAGAACGTCCATTCTTTCACCAACCTCTTCAACCAGGTCATATCAGGCAGCATGCCTGCCGAAAATACCCGGACAACCACCATCGGGATAAATATGGGTGCGGGCGTCCGGACCGGGTCCATCAATGCCGATTTCAAAACCGGGAACATGGACCTGACAGGCAACAATCTTGACGTCGCCATCAACGGCAACGGCTTTTTCATGGTCAATACCCCAACCGGTACAGCCCTGACCCGTAACGGGTCGTTTTATCTCGACCACACGGAATCCCCGAACCGGCGCGTCCTCCTTTCGGGAGACGGCTACAAGGTCCAGGGCTGGATGGCCCAGGACGGCGTGGTCACACCGTCGACCACGACTTCGGAAATCCTCCTCCCGGCCGAAGGCGACATGCTTGCCGGCCGCGTCACCTCGAAGGTCACCCTTGACGGCGTGCTCCCGTCCAACGCCGAAGGCGACGATTTCGCCGGCTCCATCACGCGCGAAATGGAACTCAAAGGCAACATGGTCCAGAACGGCACGGGAACGATCCGGACCACGATCAGCGTTCCCGTCACCACGACTGAAAACGGCACGCCCACGGCGAAGGACGCCATCCAGGACGTTCCCGTGCAAATCACCTTCACCGGCCCGGTCGCCAACGCCAGCGACACGACAGCCTATTCCTGGACCATGACCACCGTGGACTGGCCCAACCCCGGAGACCCCGCAGTGCAGTTGTACCCCCCTACCGGCAACTCCAGTGTCAACGCCAGCACGGTCAGCTTCTATAATCAAGCGGACGTCAGCAAAGGCCGTGGTGCGGGACAACCCGTGTCCGAGGAGATCAAGCCCGGCTCGACCAAGGCCTCCACCACCGTCACCCGCCCGGATGGCACCGTGGTCGAGGCATCTTTTTCCATTTCCGCCAGTTTTTCCCTGGACGTGTCCCACCTCACCAATGTCGATGACGCGCCCGGAGGGAATGAGCTGGAAGCTTGGTATGTCGACGGGCACCCGGAAGGGACCATGTCCCGCAGCGTGACTGTCTACGACGAAGTCACCAGGTTCGAATCGGTCGAAAACGAGGACGGAACCACGACGATGCAGGCTGTGCGGCGGGTCGAAGCGCGGAGCAACAAGCTGACCTTCACCAAGACCGGTACGGACAACAACGGAAGCGATTGGACCTGGGAGTCCTCCCTGGACGGCGCCGGCGGCACGCTCCGCTTCAACACCATCGGCGACCTGGTCGACGCCACCGGGACCGAAGGGTCCATCAACTATGATTTCTCCAGCGTGCAAAGCATAAATTATGCCGGATCCATGACCGCGACGGCGCAGGACGGCTATGTCGACGGCTTTCTGGAAGATATCACCATCGATCAATACGGCCGGATTTTCGGCCACTACTCGAACGACGTCAACGAACCTCTCGCCCAGCTCGCCATGGGGAATGTCCCCAACCCGAGCGGCCTGAACTCTTCCGGCGGCACGCTGTTCTACGTCAGTTCCGCCTCCGGCGAAATTATGGTCGGCACCGCTGGCGACGAGGAAGGCTCCAATTCCGATCTCCCCGCCATCGGCGCGGGCGCTCTCCTGCCGCAGCACCTGGAAGGCTCGAACGTCGAACTCGCCACGGAATTCACCACCCTCATTTCGACGCAGCGCGGCTACCAATCCAATACCAGGATTATCAGCACTGCCAACGAAATGCTGCAAACGCTGGTGGCGATGAAGCGGTGACGCGAATAGCCTTTTTGATTATAGAGCATAAGGACGCTTGCAGAAAGCGTCCTTCTTAATTAGTAATGGATTGTTGATAATAGATAATGCTGGAAAATTCCTGCAATATTTGTCATACATTATCCATTGAAGGAGGTTCCATGAAGGCGGCGATCATCATTCCGGCAAGGCTTAAGTCCGAACGACTGGCGGGAAAAATCCTGCTGGCCGAGACGGGGATTCCGCTGATCTGCCATACCGCCATGGCGGCGGCGAGGATTCGGGATATGTCGGGCGGATTGTTCCGGGAAGTGATTGTGGCGGCCGACCATGAGGACACAATAGTGGCGGTGGAGGAATTCAATCGGGAAAAGAATATCGGAGTCCGGGCGGTCATGACCCGCGAGGACCATGCTTCCGGATCGGATCGGATCGCGGAAGCGGCGGCAACGCTTGGTTCCGATATAGACGCGGTACTCAATCTGCAGGGGGACGAGCCGGAAATCGATCCCGCCCCCGTCCTCGCCCTTGCGCACAGCATGGCAGCCGCGGACGCGGACATCGGCACGCTGGTTTTCCCTGTCCATGACGCCGAGGAAGCGGCCAATCCCAACCTGGTCAAGGTCGTCATCGGAGAGGGCGGGAGGGCCTTGTATTTTTCCCGTTCCCCGATTCCCTATGTCCGCGAACATAACGCCTCCGCGCCGTACTACGGCCATGTGGGGATTTATCTTTACAGGCGCGCGGCGCTGGAACGTTTCGTCCGGCTGCCGGCCGGGTTGTTGGAGCAGACCGAAAAGCTGGAGCAGTTACGCGCACTGGAAAACGGTATGAGGATATTTGCCCTTGCGATGAATACGAAACCGGAAAAAGGCATTGATACCCCAGATGATTACGCAGCTTTCGTCAAGCGGATGCGTACGGCGACATGACGGTCGTGGAGGAAAAAAAGGCTGCCCATAAAAAAGGGAAGCCCCTCCCGGGGGGGCGGAAGGGGCTCGGGACTTTGCGTGCGAAAATCGGATCAAACACCGCAGATCTGAATGGGGGAGTCGCACGCACCAGCCTTGGGGGGAAACTGGCTTAAGGAAATATAACCTCTTCAAATATTTTGTCAACAAGATTTTTTGGAATTAGTTGACGGGAAAAGCATTTATTTGCAGGCGATTATTTGAAGAAACGCCAACCCCGGAATTTTGCTGAAACCATGTGGAAATGTCCATAAGCGGCGCTTTTTAAAGCAGCTGGGGAAAAGGCGAAAAATCGTATTTTGCGTCATACGAATTTACCTTGCGGCAGGTATGCTGTTTTGTTTTAATATGCTTATGTAGTTGCGTATGAACGTGTGCCATGCATTTTGTGGAATAGCATAAATTTGCGCTGTGTACGTAAGGACAAAATCCGATATCGCATAGCGATCCCGGTACAACCAAATATATGAGCGACCGTAAAAGACGCGCATCACAGAACAATCGCCTCTTAAGACTCATCATCGAACGCCTCCGGGAATACGACCTCGAGGAAGTTGTCATTATTTGCAATAAATTCCGCAGCCGCCGCAATCTTCCCCCTCTCGGCCGGGAAGAGATCAGCAAGCTCCTTCCTCCGAAGTAAAGGCTAATGAATAGGCTCCTCGGGGCGTCTATACCCGAAACCGTGGTATAAGCGGGGGCTTGAACCGGAATCCAGATGGATTCGCTACTATGCCAAACAAATATGACGCGTTTCCTCGTGTTCCATCTTGGCATATTTCCTTTACAGCCTGTTAATAATCTGCATGATGTATACTGAGAGCAGGTCTGTACGGGTGGACCCGGTACAACGTAACGGAATCAATTGCAACCAATGACGTCAATTTCACGAAGTACCTCAAATACCGGCATTTTTACCCGGCAGGATGACGACGTCTCCCTGGCTGTCAACGCATATATTGTCGCATCCAAGCGAGCCGACGAAGGATACGCCAACGCGGACAAGGAAAAACGCCAGCACCTGAGGACTATGCAAAACAGGTATTGGCGCAACTTTTTCTCTATTCTCTCCAGCAATATCTCGAAAAACCGCTCCCGCTTCGATCTCTCGGACGATGAACGTTTGTTTATGGATATGGGGGTCGTCGACGTCCGCATGCTGAGGGGTGATTCGAATGAAAATTACCAAATCCTGCTGAAGGAACTCCATGCGCCCGGAAACCCCGGCACGCATTACCTCTCGGAATGGCTCGCCCATCGTTACCAGCAGTTGCAGCTGGAGGATGTCGTCACCGACGCCCAGGATTATTCAACCAACGGGCAGACCTCGCAGCTTGCTGAGACCAGGCAAAGGGTGCTGACCCGCCTCTCGGAGTATTTCATCGGACTACCGGGCATTCCCAAGGAAGTCTCCGATTCGATGAGTTCCGGGGAACTGGACAACGCCATTCTTTCCCTCGGCATCAACCTGCTCAACAGCAGCAATCGCAGCCTGCTCCTGAAGCGGCGCAACCTCTGGAACCTCAGGGAACAGATTCTCAGCAAAGCCAGGGCGCGTGTCGACAGCCAGGGCGCGCTGAAGCTTTTCGAGGCGCTCAATGAACTGTACGGAAGGGATTGGCGCGAACGCCATGCGGAGGCGATCAGGCGCGCCACCAATACGGACAGGTTCGATTTGCATAACGGACCTGTGGACGAAACCGTTTCCGCGTCGCTCACGGTGACAGGGTTCATCATGCTCGAGGCGCGGCAAATGCGCATGCGCATGAGCCTCGCTGCAGCCATCAACGGCGATTCGATGGCGGACATCGTCCTGCATTCGGACGCCCCCAGGCTGACCAGGGCGGATATCGACTACTTCCTTCCCCTGGTGCAATCCTTCGACCGCTCCCTCATCGAATTACCGCCCCTGATCATCGTCCCCGGCATGGGGCGGGGCATGTTTGCCTGGGAAACGGGCTGCATTCTCCTTTCCATACGGCCCGCCGTCGGCACGGACGACTCGGTCGCGACCGCACTGGCGTTCCAGCGCATGTTCAACGACCGCAACAACAGAAACAACGAACTGAAAGCCGCCTACGAAAGCGTCTTCCCCGGTTCGAATTTTTATACCGAATTCCCGGTCGATTACCGAGCCTGGCTTTGCCGCCTCTCGAAAGGGGAGATTTCGGCGATGACCCCGGAACGGCGCACCTTTTTCCGCGAATGGATCGGTCCCGACCTTTCAGGCCCGTTACTGCCGGTCAATCTCAGGAATATCGGTCCGCAGACCCTCGACATTATCTGCCGCAGGCTGGAAAAACAGATTTCCTCCGGTGAAAGCGATTTCAAGCTGAACCGACGCCTTGGCGCATTGTACTGGTACCAGGGCAACCTGGAGGCCGCGATGCTGCAGTTCAACGCAGCCATGCAGCTTTCCCCAAAAGACGGCGAACTGTTGTTCACCGTCGGCATGTTCATGCGCGCGCAAAACGATCCTACAGCTGCGCAGACATTTTTCAAATACGGCGCGGAGCGTTCCGCAAACAGCCTCTGGGGGGTCTATTGCCAGGACGCGCTGGCGGGGTTGTTTTGACGATTTTTCGGGGGAGATGAACGGGGATGGATTTCGTTTTCGCCGCAGAGGCGGTCGGCCAGGCGGGTGGTACGGACGGGTATTGGAAGTTGGCCCTGATCCTCGCCGCCATCGGCATCCTCGGGCTTTTGTCCCGGTGGCGGAAGGCACGGGTGCCGCCGCAGGCACCTGCGAAGGAAATGCGGTCCCGGGACCAGCATCCCGAGCGGTACCGGGATGCGGCCGACCGGGCCCTCGTCGAGCTGGTGGAGGTCGGACGCGAAATAAATGCGCAGGTCGACACCAAGATCCGCTTTTTGAATCGCCTCATCAAGGAGGCGGACGACCGCATCAGCAAGTTGGAAAAATTGTCGGCCCAGGTGGAGAGCATTGCGGAAACTCCGGGTGTTGTGCGGCAGGAGCAAACGGCGAAGGCGGCGCGGCCATCCGGTAGCAGGCGTTTTTTTTCAGAATTGCAGGCCAGGGTGGTCGACCTGCACGACAGCGGCAGGTCCGTCACGGATATCAGTAAGGCTACGGGACTTTCGACGGTCGAGATCGAGCTTGCCTTGCAGAACGCGAGGAATTCGGAAAGATAGCACGTTTCTGAAAGAAAGGTATCGTTTTGGTTGACCAGATGCAAAATGGCGACAATGCCGGAATAATCCTGAAAGGCATTCGCATCGGCCAGATACACCGCACTGGCCGACGTTCGGACTGGCTTTATGGGGAACAGGTCCTTCTGGAACGGAAGGTGGCGATAAAGCGCCTTCATCACGAGCTGGCAGCGGACGACGCCGTCAAGGCGGCTTTCATCAGTGCCGGCCGGCAGGCCGCCGTGATCGTCCACCCTTCCGCCTTCGGTATCATAAACATCTCCAGCGAGCACAGCGTCATCGTCTCCGAATGGTGCGACGACCCGTCAATAGCCGACCTTCCGGGAAAAATCCCTGTCATTGACGCCATCGGCATAGCGATTGCAACCCTGGACTGTCTTGCCGGCCTTCATGCCACCGGCCGCGCCCACGGCAACCTGATACCCGGAAACATGTTCCTGTCGACGGCGACGTCAACCTTGAGGATCGGCGATTTTTTCCAGCCGCCGATGCTCGCCAACTCCGCCTTCACCCCCGGCCTGGATTATTGTTCCCCCCTTATCAGGTCAGGCGGGGATGCTGATTGGCGGTCGGATCTGTACAGCCTCGGCAAGATCATGCTTTCCTGCCTCAACCACCACGACGCCTCCGATACAACCATCAAAATCTTCGAAAGGCTTGCTGTTGACGAGCCGCTTGCCGGGTTCGCTTCGCCCTTGCAGGCGCTGGAAGAGCTGCGCCAGGCGAAGGCCGGGGAGGAGCGTCTCCACGGTTTGGCCACCAGGGCGTTTATTCGCCGTCATCGTCAGTACAGGCGTATTCCAGCGGAGATTTCCGTTGCTGTGAAAAAACGCTCCGCCTCTCCGGTGGAGACCGGGCAGATTCTGTCGCGCATTCAGGACATCGGTGAAAACGGCGTCTTTGTCGCCACGGAACAACCCATGCCTGTTGGGTCGATTGTCGAGCTGGATTTCTCCCTCGTCAAGGACGGCGGCAGGATACATGCCTTCGGGCTGGTTCGCTGGCTTTCCGAGCCGCCGCTCACACCCGGCATGGGCGTGCAGTTTGTCGAAGTCGACGAGCAGGGCATCCGTACGCTGCGGGATTTTGTGCAGAAGAAGAACCCGGAGCAATAATGCCGATTCCAGTTGAAGACATCCGTTAGTGGCATGACTACGGAGAAGCCATCAAACTGAAACAGGCAAGCGGCAACGGAATATTCAGCCGGAAACGGTTTGGCGTCAGAGGTAATAGTAGCCCTCTATGCGCGTGATCGCGCCGCCGCCGAACAGGATCTTCCCCTTGTCGGTAGTCAATTTCACCGTGTTGAACACGCGGTCCGAGCCGCCCTGTTCAATCCCTATTGCCGAACCATCCCACAGATTGTTCTTGAGAAGGTAAGAGCCGAAGGCGCTGTTGCCTGATCCTGTGGCAGGGTCCTCCAAATAGCCGAAGCGAGGCGCAAAGACCCGTGTGTGGGCAAAATGTCCCGGCTTGTCAGTGTCAAAGCAATGGACAAGCACGATGTCTATTTCGTGACGCTCAGAGAACGCCCTGAGGGCCGCCATGTCCGGGAAAGTGCGAATCAGCGTGGACCCGCACCGGGACAAGAAGCGTCCGCAATCCCGCGTCGATCAAATCCAATGGATGCCGCGTATCTATGTCTTCCTCGCGGAAACCGAGGCAGGACGCGGCTTCGGCGACAGTCACGTCCGTTCCGATATGAACCGGGTCCGGCGCGGTGATGAAAACAGCGTCCTGGTCGGCGATCCGGTTGAAGACGGTAATCGCCCCTTTGGCGTGGGTCCGGAACTCCGTCGCTGGCCGGGCAAGCAATCCCGGCGTATTTTTGATCAAGTCATAGGTGCATGCGATTGTGCCGTGGCCGCAGAAGTCGACCTCGCACTCGGACGAGTAATAATACAGTTCATAGCCGCCACTTCCCCTGTTGAAGCAATAGACGACTTCGGAAACAAAACCCTTGTGTTGTGTGGCGATATCCAGCATCTCCGTCGGGCTGAGCGTCTCGTCGTCCGAGAGCATGAGGCAGGCTGCCGGGTTGCCGGTTGATGCGCCGTCGGCGAAGGCGTCTATTTTTTTATAGCGGTATTTTTTCACGCTGTCCCGTTCCTTCGTAATTTTCCCGTTAAAGCATTTTAAGAAATTCTGTGATAATTGGAGATAGGCGCTGGAAGGAGCGTTGTGACTTTTCGCCTGTAGTTTGACGAAATGTCACGCAAGTGACTGGAGGCGACTAACTCCTTATTATCACGAAAATTCTTAAAATGCTCTAGCCAAGTTTGGCGCGCAAGTTCGTCAGCCATTCGGTAGCGACTTCCGTTTTGGTCGGCGCGTCCGCGCGGATCAGGAATTCTTCCGGCAACTCGGCGAGAAAACGGCTGGGTTGCGCCTCCTTGTCTTTGCCGCGGCTGACCCGCCCGCGGCCGTAGCTGATGTCCAATTCCAGCCGGGCCCGGGTCATGGCAACGTAGAACAACCGCCTCTCCTCCTCGATGTTGTCGTCTTCGATGGAATTTTTATGGGGGAAAAGCTCCTCCTCCATGCCGGGGATGAACACATACTTGAATTCCAGGCCCTTGGCGGAGTGGGCGGTGATTATTTTGACCGCGTTGCTGTCACTATCTCCGCCGGAATCCGCTTTTGCCACCAGCGCAGCGCTTTGCAGGAAGTCCGAGAGGATGGCATTGGGATCAGCGGCGTATTCCTCCCCGTATTCGCGCTTCCTGCGCTCCAGGTGGGAGACAAGGCTTTCGCCGACGTCCAGCGCTTCGTTCCAGCGGGAGGCGGCTTCCAGGGGGTTGGCGTAGAGCTGGGAAAGCTCTTCCGTGTATTTGGTGGAGTCGAGTATTGTTTTGACCAGGCCGTGCACGCCGTCCTGCCGGAGTTTATCCCGCCACTCCCCGACCTGGGTGGAAAAATTGCGGCAGGCCTCGACCTGCGCCTTCGCGAGCCCGTCGATGGCTTCCGGCTCGGCCATGGCGCTGAAAATACTTATGTTCCGCTGCCGCGCCGTCGCGGAAAGCAGGTCGACCGTCTTGTCGCCTATCCCGCGGGGTGGGATGTTGATGATCCTGAGGAGTTGGTTGTCCGCTTCCGGGTTCGCAACGATGGAAAGGAACGACAGCACGTCCCGCGCTTCCTTCCGGTCGTACAGGCTCTGCCCGCCGATGACTTCATAGGGGATGCGGGACGACATGAACTCGTCCTCGAAAGGGCGCGACTGGGCGTTGGCCCGGATGATGACGGCAAAATCCCCATGCCTGGCCTTTCCGTTCGCGAGACGCTCATGTATCGACGACGCTATCGCCGACGCCTCTTCGAACTGGTCGTTGAAGACGCTCAGGCGAATGGGGCGCCCGTGCCCCAAGGCCGACCAGAGGTTTTTCTCCCGCCTGCCGCCGTTATTCTTGATGACCGCGTTGGCGGCGGAAAGGATCGATGATGTCGAACGGTAATTCTGTTCCAGCGTCACCACCTTGGCGGCAGGGTAGATCTGGTTGAATTTCAGGATATTGCCGGCCATCGCGCCGCGCCAGGCATAGATCGACTGGTCGTCGTCGCCGACGACGGCGAGATTGTCCTTCGGGGTGGCGAGAAGGCGGATCAGGTCGAACTGCACCTGGTTCGTGTCCTGGAACTCGTCGACCATGATATAATGGAAGCGGTTGCGCCAGTAGTCGGCTGCTTCGGGGTGTTTTTTCATCAGTTCAAGACCGAACAGCAGGAGGTCGTCGAAATCCAGGCTGTTCTGGCGGCGAAGCATATCCTGGTAGCGCCGATAGACGGCGCTCAGGGCAAGTTCCCATTCGTCTATGGCCTGGCGCGCGAATTCCTCCTGGCCGATGCCCTTGTTTTTCAGATTTCCAATCTTTGCCAACAATTCATCGTCATTCGGTTTGTCGGCGCAGGTGACGGTCATTGCGGCTTTTTTGACAATCGCCATCTGCTCCCCCTGCGCGCAGATGGTGAAGCCGGGACGGAGGCCAATCAGTTCCGCATGGTGGCGTATCATTCTGACGCAGAGGCTGTGGAAGGTCGACAGTACCAGTTTGCCAAGCCCCCTCTGCGAACCGGCGAGGGCTTTAAGACGGTTCCTCATCTCCCCGGCGGCTTTGTTCGTGAAGGTCACGCCAAGGATGTTTTCCGGCCTGACGCCTTCCCTGAGCATCATGGCGATGCGTTCGGTGACCACCCTGGTTTTGCCTGTGCCGGCTCCGGCGAGGATCAACAGCGGTCCCGTGCGGTGGCGTATGGCTTCCTGTTGCTGGGGGTTGAGGCTTGACATTGATTATGACCCACTTGCCGGAAAAAATTCGCATTGTATGCTCGGAGCGAAAAAACGCAAGCCTTTGACGCTTGCAAAACAACATTATTGCGGTATCCTACTTTTTTGCAAATTTCAGGTTCAGTTTGAATAAAGAAGGGAAATCCCCGCCAATGGACATGAACGACATCCGCCAGGCGATCGACGCCGTGGACGATATGTTATTGTCGAAACTTATGGAACGCCACGGGTTGGCGCAGCAGCTCGGGTTGGAAAAACGCCGGCTGAACATCCCGATCTTTGATCCCGCGCGCGAACTGGAGATTATGGAGCGGCTTACGGCGACCAATAACGCCCGCCTCGACGACAGGGCGGTCCATGCCATCTGGCGGGAGATCTTTTCGGCCTCCCGACAGGCGCAACTCCCTATTCGCGTCGCCTATCTCGGCCCGGAAGGCACCTTTACCCATCAGGCGGCGCTGGCACGGTTCGGCTCGTCCGCCGAACTGCTCGCCAGCCAGACCATTTCGGCGGCGTTCAACCTGGTGCTGAACAGCGTGGTGGATTATGCCGTCCTGCCTGTGGAAAACACCATGCACGGGATTGTCGGTGAAACCCTCGATTTGCTGGGCGCGGCGAAGCAGCCGTTCATCACCGGTGAACTGACCCTTCCCATACATTTCGTCTTTTCTTCCCGTGCGGAGAAGCTGGAGTCGATCAAAAAGATTTATTCAAAAAATGAAGCGTTTTTGCAATGTTCCACATTTCTGATGCAACCCGCCCTTTCAAACGCGGCACGCATTCCCGTGTCGTCGACATCAGAAGCGGCGCGCACCGCGGTGAACGACCCGGAAGGCGCTGCGCTTTCCTCGGAAATCGCGGCAAGCCAAGCCGGTGTGCCGATCCTCTTCCATCATGTCGAAAATAATTCGGCCAACAAGACCCGTTTCCTTGTGCTTGGCGCCGCGCGACCAACGCCGACCGGCAAAGACAAGACCAGCGTCTTCGCCAAGGTGCCCAACGTATCGGGCGGCCTGGAAGGATTGCTCAGAAGTTTTCGTGAACACAACATCAACCTCACAAAAATCGAATCCCGGCCCATGGACGCTGCGGCGAACTTTGAAACATGGTTTTACATCGACATGCAGGGCCATGCTTTTGACGCGGGAATCAAAACTGTCATCGACAGGCATGAATTAGTGTGGCTGGGAAGCTATCCTGTTTCCGAATGATTCAATGCAGTTCGACTTTTGTACCGGCATTGTGATTTCATTAGGTTGAAACGTCGCAACGTGACGTAGTGCCGGGGCATGAGATAGTGCTGGCAATTTCCGGAAGCACCACTATAATTTTTAGTTTTGGTTCATATGGATATATGTTACAATAGTCACTTGCTTGATTTTAATTATCCTGTGGCATAGTAAAGCCATCCCAGCGCTTTTGAGATGGTATCTGGCTCCTTGGTGCGTTTTACGGTGTAACCGACACAGACCAAAAAACTTCAAGGAATGGTCAGATTCAGTTTAAAACGCAAATAGCCCGTGAAGAAGGTGTACGTTATGGAATTGACTTTTGGCGTTATTGTCGGCGTTATCATGGGCGCGGCTGTCGGTTTCCTGATAGTCGTTTTGGTCTATGCCATCAAGCGTGGCATGCAAAAGAACAGCCGCAATACGCAAATTCTGCCGATGTCGCAGACGAGAAATATCCCGAGACGGGAGACGAAAATCGTCGTTAACAACAATTCCGAAAAGGCCACCTCCACCAACACCCCTTCCGAGCTGCTTGAGCGCGAGACAAAGCTTATTGAATCCTTTGCCGCCAAAGAAAACAAACTTGGCGTTGCCATCACTGAAGTCAAGGATCTGGTCTTGAGGGTCGCCGATATCGTCAGCCGAACGAACGACGCTTCCGGTGAAGCGGCAAGAGCCTTCAACTCCGCCAAATCGAACCTCGATTCCATCGATCTTACCGACTCCGACGACCTTTTGGCCGCCCATGCCATTCTTTTGACCGAGATCAATTCCGTCATTAATACGAATGAAAAGTTGCAGAACGAGCTCGAATCGGCGAAAAGCGGCATCGCCGAGCAGCGCCAGCAGATCGAGGAACTCAGGAACGCAGTGCGTATAGACGCCTTGACGCAGATTCCGAATCGCGCCGCCTTTGACGAGCGCCTGAACGAATTCCTGCACCGTCTTGACAGGACGGAGGAGGTATTTTGCCTGCTTCTCCTGGACATCGACTTCTTCAAGAAGGTCAACGACTCCTACGGCCATGTCAATGGCGATCGTATTCTCAAGGGTATAGCGAAAAAGATCAAGGTCAACATCAGGGCCAACGACATCCCGGCCCGCTATGGCGGCGAGGAATTTGCCGTCATCCTTCCCGATACAAAGATCGACGTTGCGCAAACCGTCGCTGAACGGATGCGCCAGGATATCGCCAAGACCAACTTCAAGCTGGATGAGAAAAATATCCGCGTCACGATTTCCGGCGGCCTGACCGAAGGCCGGAAAGGCATGAGCACCGACGAAATCATCTCCCTGGCAGACAAGGCGCTGTACAAGTCGAAGTCGGGAGGGCGCAACGCCATTACCCTTTCGGAGCAAAGCGACGATAAATAGTTGATTACTCACATCCAGCAAGTGCAGCCGAATGATCCCCAAAACGCCCTGGCGTCTTCTCCAGGCATCCTTCTCAGCCAGTCTGACGCATAGCCAAACGCATGACCGTGTCCATGAACCTTGCAACCGCAACCGCAGCCACCGCCATGGCCCGCCATCTTCGCCGCCAGCTCGGCAAAAATGGCCGCTGACATTGGATTCGGCTGGTAGCCGCCGAATTCGGCCGTCGGCACCCAATTCGGCGACGCTTTGGGAAGCGGGGGAGCGAACTCCGCGAAATCCCCGCCGGCATGGACGATCCTGCCGCCGACGATGGTAAGGCTTGAGTTCAGGTCCTTTATCTCGTCTTCCGGAATGGAAAAATAGTCGTCCGAAGGGACGATGAAGTCGGCCAGCTGCGCCTCTTTGATGAGCCCCCTGTCGGAAACGTCGTTTGAGAACCAGGCGCTGCCTTCGGTCCACAGCCGCAGCGCGGTCTCGCGGTCAAGGGTATTTTCCTGCCCATAAAGCTGGAATCCGCCAAGGGTCTTTCCCGTCACCATCCAATAGAGGCAGACCCATGGATTGTAACTGGCCACCCTTGTCGCGTCGGTGCCGCCGCCGACAGGCAGGCCAGTATCCAGCATGCGTTTGATCGGCGGCGTGTGCGCCGTCGCCTCCTTGCCGTAGCGCTCGGCGAAATATTCGCCTTGATAGGCCATCCTGTGCTGGACGGCGATGCCGCCTCCGAGAGCCATGACGCGATCGATGTTCGGCTGGGTTATTGTCTCCGCGTGGTCGAAGAACCAGTGCAACCCGTCAAAGGGGATATCCTTGTTGACGCGCTCGAAAACGGTGAGGGCGCGGTCGATTGTTTCGTCATAGGTCGCATGCAGCCTGAAGGGCCAGCGCTTTTCGGCGAGCAGACGAACCACCTTTTCCAGTTCCGGTTCCATGTTCACCGGCATTTCCGGCCGCGGCTCGCGGAAATCCTCGAAGTCGGCTGCGGAAAAGACCAACATTTCGCCCGCGCCATTATGGCGGTACATCGAATCGCCGGATAACGGTTGGAGCATTTCCGCCCACTGGCTGAAGTCCTTGAGTTCCTTTTGCGGGTTTTGCGTAAAGAGGTTGTAGGCTATGCGGATGGTAAGCTCGCCGTCCTGGGCGAGTTTTTCAATTATATGGTAATCTTCGGGATAATTTTGAAAACCGCCTCCCGCATCCACCGCCGAGGTGATGCCGAGGCGGTTGAGTTCCCGCATGAAAAGCCGGGTGGAATTGACCTGGTCGTCGGGGGATAGCTTTGGCCCTTTGGCGAGCGTGGCATAGAGTATGCCCGCATTGGGGCGGGCGAGCAGCAGACCGGTCGGGTTTCCGGAAGAATCGCGGACAATTTCGCCGCCGGGGGGATTCGGGGTGTTTTTGTCATAACCCACCGCCCGCAAAGCCGCTCTGTTCAGCATCGCCCGGTCATAGAGATGGAGGATGAATACCGGAGTGTCGGGAGCTACGGCGTTCAGTTCTTCCAGGGTTGGCAGGCGCTTTTCCATGAACTGGTGTTCGGTAAAGCCGCCCACGACGCGGACCCACTGCGGCGCGGGGGTGCGTTCGACCTGGAGCTTGAGCATTGCCATGGCGTTCGCGAGGCTGCGCACGCCGTCCCAGCGCAATTCCATATTGTAATTCAGGCCGCCCCGGATAAGGTGCAGGTGGCTGTCGTGCAGGCCGGGAACGACCCGCTTTCCCTTTAGGTTTATGGGTTGGCAGCCTGGCTTGATGTATTGCTCCGCGTCGGCGTTGGAACCGACAAAAACAAAACGGCCAGCCTTGACGGCAACCGCCTCAGCCGAGGGGTTCTCGTGGTCGAGCGTGGCAAAGCGCCCGTTTATATATACTTGATCAGCTTCATTACTCATTTCCTTCTCCTTAACATTTTCCCTCGGAGGCTATCTGGATAACCACTTCGACAAAAGTTTGGCATAAGGGGGCATGACGACATAGACGACGAAAAAGACCACCACCATTGCGGTGATGCCCTGTTTCGGACCCCACTGGTCCAGCACCGGTACAGCTCTAAACAATGGCACCAAGAGATTCGGAATGATCAGCGTCAGTACCCAGATGACGGATACGGTCATCAACCACTGCTTCCAGCGCTTCGGCGCTTTATGCCCTGCGGTATAGCTTGTGAACCAGTAATCGATTCCTGTTTTGATATTGAGTTTTTCATCGGAGGAGATGATAGGTTTGAGTTCTTCGACCAGCTCGTGGCGTTTACCCGAGTTGATCCAGTTTTCCGCATCCTGGCGGCTGGCGAAACGCACCGATATTTCATACATGTCCTGGTCGGGGCCGGGCTTTGCCACATGGGTGCCCATGTGGCCGGGAAATTTAGCCGCTTCCGCTATGGTCTTTTTGAGCCAGCGCTCATATGCTTCGTGCATTCCCGGTTTGACGTCATGTTGTATGATAAAGGAAACCTGTTCCGTCCATTTGGTGGGTTCTTTGGCTGCTTGCGTTGTCATGGCGCTCTCCTTCCCGTTGCAAATAAAAAAAAGGGGAGAAGAGCCTCGCGAAAGGCCTTCTCCCCTTGGTGGACCGATGTATTATGTCAAACCAAAGTCGAATTAGCGCCGTAATTCGGGGAGTTCGTTCGGGCGCATGTCGAAGACGAGAACCTCTGCTCCGGTTCCCTTCTCGAAAAGCAGTTTCTCTTCGTTCCTTACCCTGGCTCCGTCCCCTTCTTTCAACTCTTCGCCGTTTAACGATACCCTGCCGCGAGCTACATGTACATAGGCATAGCGGTTGGGGGCAAGGTTGAGTTCGGCTTTTTCATCGCCGTCAAAGAGACCAGCGTAAACCTTGATGTCCTGATAGACAGGCAGCGCGCCGTCCTTTTCGTCAGGCGATATGACCAATTTGAATTTGCCGCGTTTTTCCTCGACAGGGAAATTCCGTTGTTGATAACGCGGAGTGACGCCATATTGGTTCGGGACTATCCATATCTGCAGGAAGCGCAGCATATTCTTGTCGGAATTGTTGAACTCGCTATGGAGAATTCCCGTACCCGCGCTCATCATCTGGATGTCGCCGGGGCGGCATACCATGCGCTCGCCCATGGAATCCTTGTGCGCCAATTCGCCTTCTAGAACGTAGGAGAATATCTCCATGTCCTGGTGTGGATGGGTGCCAAAGCCGCGCATTGGCTGTACCCGATCATCGTTAATTACCAGAAGGTCGGAAAAACCTACTTCATCCGGGTCGTAGTAATTGGCGAACGAAAAAGTATGTCGCGTGTCAAGCCAACCGTGATCGGCATGGCCGCGTTCATCTGCTCTCCTGATGTCAAGCGTACTTAGCATGTTTCTCTCCTCTATATATACGCGAATTTTGTTCTCCAACCACCCGGAATCCGGGGGGAGGGGCACAAGTCGCGACGGTTGGACTCGTTGTCCACCGCAAAATCCCTACTTCTGAACCCGTTTACTTTATTTGTCGTTCCGCGCTATTTTTCCTTTTTTCCTCAAATCAGCGTGAAGTTGCATTATTGTTTATCATGAAGGGATAAGCGGATATGGGGACGGCGGTGTCCGGCTGGGCATTGAATAAATTCTTGACAAGATTACAGACCCAATTTACAATATTTGAGCGACGCATTATTGGGTAGTCGCACCACCCCAATTCTACGGATGCGGTGACTTATACATATATATCAATCGGCCCCTCACCCTGTTGCCTATCGGTTGGCCTGGCGGGGCCGCTTTTTTTAATCGCATGGGTAACGCCCGAAGTCATTGTTTAAGGAGCCAAATACGTGAATATCGTCGTCTGCATCAAACAAGTTCCCGACACCACGGAAGTCAGGATCAATCCGGAAACGAACACCCTGATCCGCGACGGGGTCGAATCCATCATAAACCCCTTTGACAGCTACGCCATCGAAGAGGCGGTCCGCATTCGCGAGCGCCTGGGCGAGGGCAAGGTGACTGTCATCACCATGGGCCCCCCCCAGGCCGACCTCGCTTTGCGCGAAGCCATTTCCGTCGGCGCGGACGAGGGAGTGCTTGTTTGCAGCCGTGCCTTCGCCGGCGGCGATACCTGGGCGACCAGCCTCACCCTCGCCTATGCCATGAAGAAATTGAACCCCGACGTCATCCTCACGGGGAAACAAGCCATCGACGGAGATACGGCCCAGGTCGGTCCCGGCATCTCCTGCCACCTCGACATGCCGCAGGCCTGTTATGTCTCCAAGGTGCGGGAAATCGCCAAGGGCAAGGCGGTCGTCGAGTGCCTCATGGAGACAGGCAAGGAAGTGCTCGAGGTCGAGCTTCCCGCCGTCCTCACCGTCGTCAAGGAAATCAACGAACCGCGCCTTCCCTCATTCAAAGGTAAAATGAAGGCGAAAAAGGCGGAAATCATCGTCTGGAGCGAAAAAGACATCGACGCCGACCCGGAAAAGGTCGGGCTCAAGGGCTCCCCCACCTCCGTCAACCGCATTTTCAGCCCGCCGCGCCGTTCCGGCGGCGAGATTATCGAGGCGGAATCGGCTGCCGAAGCGGGCCGCATCGCCGTGGCGAAGATCAAGGAGATGCAGATCGTGTAGTGCAGGGCAAATTCCACTGACGAGTTGACAGACATCAAAACAACGAATACGCAAGAAGAGGATATACGAATGTCGGACAATGCTTTGATAATCAACAAGGACAAATGCGTCGGCTGCCAGGTCTGCGTCAAGACCTGCCCCTTCGGGGCGCTGGAAATGGAAGGCAAGCTCGCCGTCGTCAATGACAACTGCACTTTTTGCGGCGCCTGCGTGCCGTCCTGCAAGTTCAACGCCATCACCCTCCAGAAGGCCGAACAGTCCACCCTCATCAACCTCGCCGACTACAAGGGTGTGTGGGTCTTCGGCGAACAGATCGACGGCGTCATCCAGGGGGTCGTCCACGAACTGATCGGCAAGGGCCGCGAACTCGCAGACAAACTCGGCACCGACCTTACCGTGCTCGTCCTTGGCCACGACATGGACGGGGCTGTCCAGGACGTGCTGCAATATCCCGTCGACCATGTCATCCAGGTCGACGATCCCGAACTCAAGCACTATGCCTCTGAACCCTACGCCCAGGTCGTCTCCGACCTGATCGCCAAGAAAAAGCCGGAAATATTCCTGGCAGGCGCAACCGCCATCGGCAGAAGCTTTCTTGCCCGCGTGGCTGTCGAAGTGCACACCGGCCTCACTGCCGACTGCACCGGCCTCGACATCACGGACGACAGGCTGCTTCTCCAGACCCGTCCCGCCTTCGGCGGCAATATCATGGCGTCGATCCTGTGCCAGCGCCACCGTCCGCAGATGTCCACCGTCCGCCACAAGGTCATGCAGGCGGCCGAAAAGACCGGCGGCAAGGGCGGCACCGTCGAAAAGATCAACGCCGACGGCAAGCTTCTGAGGTCCCGCACCAAGCGCATCGACTGGATGCCGGAAATCTCGGAAACGGTGAATTTGGTCGAAGCCGACATTATCGTTTCCGGCGGCCGCGGCCTTGGCCGTCCCGAATCCTTCGGCATGATCGAAAAGCTGGCGAAATTGCTCGGCGGCGCTGTCGGTTCTTCCCGAGCGGCCGTTGACGCAGGCTGGATGCCGTACAGCCACCAGGTCGGCCAGACCGGCAAGACCGTGCAGCCGAAATTGTACATCGCCTGCGGCATCTCGGGCGCTGTACAGCACCTTGTCGGCATGCAGAGTTCAGACCAGATCATCGCCATCAACAAGGACAAGGACGCCCCGATATTCACCGTCGCCACCTACGGCATCGTCGGCGACGTCTTCGAAGTCGTTCCCGCCATGATCCGTGAATTAGGGGGCGATGCGTAAGGGGCGCGGGGGATTCGCCGCACTTTTTGATGTGTATTTCTAAACCGCAAAGGACACCGAGCCAAACGCTCTGTGTCCTTTGTGGTTTTTATTGGGGTCTTGCAAAAACAGAATACCCGAATCCGGTAACCGTTGCCACGGGGACAGGCGTTTTCTTTGATTTGCGAAACTCCAGTTTTTTACTAACGGGTACACCGGTAAACGACGGCGGGCGGTATGTTTTCCCAGACGACGTCGCTACGCTGGACGCTGGAAAAATAGCGTTTCATGTTGCGTTTGAATTTGCGGCCGGAGGGGAGGATCAATCCCTGGAGATAGGCGAAGGTGACGAAGGTACCGCCTTTCGGCATTGACTTGATCATGCTTTCGAGAATCTTATGCTGCAGGTCCTGCGGGAAGTTGGCCCATGGCAGTCCGGATATGACGCAATCCACATGGTCGACTCCTTCGGCTGCGCAGTAGGCGGCGATTTCCGAGGCGCACCCGACATGGACGCCGATTCCGGGATGGTCGCGCTTGATGATGGTGGCGAAGTTCTTGTTTATTTCGACGCAGAAAAATTTCTGTTCCGGTTTAAGGCCGGCAAGGATTTCCCGGGTGAACGAGCCGGTGCCGGGACCATATTCCACGATGACCGCTTCGGGGCCCGGGTCGGCAAGGTCAAGCATTTTATCAGCCAATTTTTTCGAGCTGGGGATAATCGCTCCGGTCTTACCGGGGTTGGTAAGCATTTGTTTGAGAAACATCCGTGTTTTGCCATGTGCCATTGTGGTTGTTTTCCGCTTCTTTATTGGTAGCGTGTCGGATCGGCGACGCCCGCCTTTGTAAATCCTTCCCGGCGCAGGCGGCAGCAGTCGCATTCGCCGCAGGCCAGACCCCCATCCGTATTTTCAATAAAGTCAATAGATAAAAGCAAGGTCGGAATTGTACCGAAAAATCGCGCCAATGCAAGCATGCTTTGTTGAATGCATGTGAGGCCGATTTTCGAAACGCCGGTTTTTCTTACAGAAAAAACATACGAAAGAAAAACGTATAAACTGTCATAAAACACGCCAACCACTGCCGTATTTTTCATTTTTCCGGTATAAGTTTGTACGGCATGAGATGAAATCATTGTATTATGTTGATGTTTAAGTGTTTACGATTCTTTGTGTTTGTCCTGGGTGTATATTGTTATGTGTTGCAAAAGGAAAATATCAGGTTATATTTACAATCTGTCATCTTTTTTGCTCCAGGAAAAATTACTGTGTGAGGCAATGGAGTATTCTCACGGATGAGGAGGAGGATTTATGGGTATGGTACAGTTTGCACGAATTGCCCTGTGTGGGGCGCTGCTTGCCGGTTGTGTGGGCATGGCCGTGGCGGAGGATATCGACGTTAAGAGCCTGCAGGAGAAAATCGCCCGTCAGGAAGCATTGATGGGTCGGCTGGAAGAGCAGGTTCGTAACGGTCACGGCAGCGCGGCGGCGAACGCCAGCGTCCAGGATTGCGCCGAATCGGTGGTCAGCCTGAACAAGAACGCCACCGTCAACATCGGCGGGTTCGTATATAATAAATACGAATACGCCAACGGCAAGATTGACAGCATCTACCATAATGGACAGGACGCGTCCCAAGGAACAACCGATTCCATCGGCCGTTCCCGCCGGGCGGAAATCAACCAGTCGGACATGCGTATTTCCCACGCCAGATTGACGATGAAAGTAGATGTCAACGAACACGTTGACGGCATGGTGCACATCGACCTGCAGGGGTCAAACGATAATCGCTCGGACAATTGCCACCGCTACTGGCTGCGCTGGAAAAACATCTGCAACAGCGGCTTCGGCATCAAGGTCGGCCGTGACGACCTGATATTCGGCGCAAATTATGCGACCGGCGAATACGCCACCGCGGCAAAATCCGGCGAAGGCGCATTGAGAGATTTTCAGTGGGGTACTTACAAGAATAACATCACCAACTCGTCCCGCCTTGGCATGGGTAACAGCGGCATTATGCCCGCTCACAATTTCTGGGACAACACCCGCATCACCCAGATCGCTCCCTATTGGGAAGGCATGGACGGCAAGCTGAAAATCGAAGCGTCGTTCTTCCAGCACCTTTCGAACAACGGCGGTCAGGGCGGCAGGATTAGCAACGGCAGAGCCACCCAGTCGCAAATTTATCTGGACGGTCACGACTACGAAAGCAGGAACTACGGCTTCGGCAGCATGAGCGCCAGGGTCAACTTCGCACCCATGGAAGGGCTCAAGCTTTCGGCCAGCGTCATGAACTTCCATGACAAAAACAAGGATTCCGACGCCCACTTTACCGGTACTGCGCAGAACCCCACGGGACTGGTTGCATCCACTCCATCATGGAAGAACCAACAGGCGAAAAACAACACAGCCGTCGATTTCGCCGTCAGCTATACGCCGTCGTTCCTGAATCGGCTGAACGTCTGGGCCGAATACAACCACGGCTGGAATGTTTTCAACCGCAAGGATGTCGACGCCCACACCCTCAGCTATGGCATGTCGTGGAAGCTTACCGATAAACTGAAGTTCTTCGCCCAGGGCGACTACATCAGCACCACCGACAAACTTCAGGAAGTCGGCCAGGTGTTCGCCAACGACGACAAGGCAACTTATTGGGCCGCATACACCGGGCTCAGGTTTGCCTTCCCCTACGGCGTTGTACTTGAAGGCGGCTGGAAGCACGAGCAAACCACCTGGAAGCAGAATGTCGGCCTCAACAACTCCAGCGGCTTGGCCACAGATCGCGTCGCGACCCGTCAAACCACCCTCAAGGGCAAGACGGATATGCTCTACGTCCACCTCGGGTTCACCTTCTAAGAACCGCGGATAGTTCCATCTCCCGCAAACTTTCGCACCTCCTGCATAGGCAGGAGGTGCGGTTTTATTCACATTCATCATTTTGCCAACTCGCATCGTAAAGTTAACGTAAATAGTTTATTTTCCTATTGATTTCTACGTCGCTGCCATGCTATAACCCTAACTCCACGCAACGTTCGTCACGTCACTTCACGAAATTGGGGAATTTCAAATGGGAGAACAACGAGAGGGGGGAAGGAGAAATGGGGGATGTCAAGATGCTGGTCACTGTTCTTATTTGTTGTACTGGTTGTATGTGTTCCGCCGCATTGTTGTATCGCGGCGGAAGACATTGAAATCGAGACGCTCCGCGCCAAACTGGCTGAACAGGAAAAGATAATAAATAAACTCGAGCCGAAAATCAGGCCGAACCGGTTCAAGCCATTGGTGCAAAACACCAGCTGCACCGAGTCAGTCGTAAGCCTTAACAAAAATAGTACCGTGAACATCGGTGGTTTTGTCAAATACCGGTATGAATACTACACAGGGAAAATAAATTCAGTCCACGCGAATCCTGACGATCCGCGCCAGCAAACAGGCGTATCGCCAGCCGGTACGCCTGCCTACGGCAGCTCCATCTCCCCGGACGGCAGCGCAGTCCGCCTGCGCCGGGCCGAAATAAATCAGGCCGATCTCCGCATATTCCAGGCCAGGCTGACAATAAAAATGGACGTCAATAAGCACTTTGACGCACTGGTCCACATCGATCTGCAAACCTCGGACGACAACCGCTCCGACAATTGCCATCGCTATTGGGTACGCTGGAAAAATATGGCGAATTCCGGATTTGGCCTCAAAGTGGGCCGCGACGACATCGTCTTCGGCGGCAATTACGCGGTAGGGCAACTAAGGATTTGACGGCAGACTGAAAACCGAAGTGTCATTTATCCAGAATCTCGCCAACAACAGCGGCCGAATCAGCAACACCCGCGCCCAACAAACGCAAACCTATCTGGACGGCAACACCTACGGAAGCAGAAACTACGGCTTCGGTTCCATGAGCGCCAGAATACGATACAAACCTGCCGAAGGGATGGAACTCTCGGCAAGCGCCATGAACTTTTACGACAAGGTCAAATACGTCGATCCCCGCGCGCAAAACAGCCATGCGAAAAGCAACACCGCAGTCGACGTTGCCCTGGAGTATCGCCCCGCATTCTTGAAACGCCTTAAGGTCCGGGCCGAATACAACCACGGTTGGGATGTTTTCGGCCACCGGGACGTAGACAGCGACGTACTTAGCTACGGCGCATCATTCGAGCTGGCCAAAGGACTCAACCTCTTCGCCCAGGGCGACTATGTGCGCACAACCGACACCCTGCGCCAACTGGATTCCAACGGCCACGCCCTCCCATTCGCCAACGACGACAAAGCCACCTACTGGACGAGCTATGTCGGCATCCAATACCGCCTGCCCTACGGCCTCATCCTGGAAACAGGCTGGAAACACGAATCAGTCAACTGGAAACAAAATGTCGGCCTCGACCAGACCGGAATAGCCCGTGCCCGAACCGACACCCAAATAACCACCCTCAAAGCCACCGCCAACACCATATACGCCCACATAGGCTTCCACTTTTAACGAAAATGAAAACGGTGTATACCCCGTAGTCACTTCGCCGAAGTAGCGGCGATGAGGGCGGCGTCCCAGACGCCGCTGAATGGTGGCGAGTAGCAGAGGTCGATGTAGCCGAATTCGTCGACCGTCATGTCGGCGGCGATGGCGATGGCGAAGTAGTTGGCGCGTGGTACCACGATGCCGTGGCCGAGGGTTTGGGCCCCCAGGAGTTTCCGCGAACGGGCGTCATAGACCAGTTTTACCATCACTTTTTCGGGTGAATAGTAGGAGGCGAAGCTGTTGCCGGTGATGCGGTTGACTTTGTAATCGAGGTTGAGGCGTTGGGCGTCGATTTCGGAAAGGCCGATTTTCGCGGCGTCGAGGCTGAAGAGGCGTAGCGCGCTCGAACCGAGGAGTTTCAGGTGCTGGGGAGTTTTCCCGGAAAGCAATTCGGCGATGATTTTGCCTTGTTTGTTGGCGTTTGTCCCGAGGGGCGCGTACTGGTGTTCGTCCGTGATGTATGAAGTCATGATGCTGCAGTCGCCTGCGGCGTATATGTCGGGATCGGAAGTCTCCATGCGGTCGTTGACGATGATCGCGCCGTTGACGGCTTTTTTAACATCAATGAACTCGGCGTTGGGGACGATGCCTGCGCAGTTGACGACCAGGTCGGCCGGGATTTTCTCTTCGCCGCCGGAACTCTCCACAACCACTTCGAGAATACGTTTGCCGTCGCAATCGAGTTTGGTCACTTTGGCGTCGGTGCGGAATTGTACGCCGTTTTTGATCAGTTCCGCGCCGAGGCGGTCGGTGATTTCCGGGTCCATGGTGGCGAGGATGCGGTTGGCGAATTCGACGATCAGGACGTTTTTCCCTTTTTTACTGCATGCTTCGGCTATTTCCAGGCCGATGAAGCCCGCTCCGGTGACGATGACGTTTTTGACAGCCTCGTTTTCGAGGTCTTTTTTGAGGTCAACGGCGTCGTCGAGGCTCCTGACGACGTGAAGGTTTTCCCAGCTATCGTTGAAGGGCGGGATGCGGCGCACTCGTGCGCCGCTGGCGACAACCAGCTTGTCGTAGTTGTCGTCGAATGTTTCGTTGGTCTCGTGGTTGCGGATGGTGACTGTTTTATTGGCGCTGTCGACGGAGACGGCTTCATGGTGCATTTTGACGTCGATTCCGGCGGTTTGGAATTCTTCGGGCGTGCGCTCGACGAGGGTGTTGGCGTCTTCGATCATTCCCGAGACGTAGAAGGGGATGCCGCATGCGCCGACGGAAAGGACCGGGCCTTTTTCGTAGACTGTTATGGCGACTTCGTCCTTCATGTTTCGTTTCAGTTTTGCAGCCGCGCTCATGCCGCCCGCCATGCCGCCGATAATGACAACTTTCAACATGATTTGCTCCTATGGCGTTTTCCGGAAACGCGCTACGCGTCGATGGCGAGGGAACCCTTGTCGGACAACGGTTTCACCTCTGGGTTGTTGTATTGTTGCTGATTGAAAAGCCCCATGTGTTTGTCCACGATAAGGGAGTTCACCATCGAGCCCGAGACATTCAGCATGGTTCGCGGCATGTCGATCAAGGGGTCTATGGCTAAAATCGGGCTTATCAGGTGGAAAAGGGAACCCATGCCCGTTCCGGACAGCGCCACGGAAGCGGCCATGGTGGCGGTGCCGGGTATTCCGGCAATGCCGAGGGACCCGATGGCGATGACGATCACGGTCATGACCAGGAATCCCGCGTCCATATGCATGCCGCTCAGGTTGGCGACGAAGACGACGAGGAGGGCCGGGAACACGCCGGCGCAGCCTTGCATGCCGGCGGTGGAGCCGAAGCTGGCGACAAAGTTTGCGGTGGCTTCGCTGGCGCCCATCCGCTGGGTAAGGGTGGAAATGGTCATTGGCAGGACCCCGACGCTGGAACGGGAGACAAAGGCCATGATGAGCGTTTCCAGACCTTTTCGTATATAGGTGATCGGGTTGATGCCGAACAGGAACAGCGCCAGCATTTGGATCGCAAACATCACTGCGACGCCGAGGTAGAGGACGACGATAAAGATGAGAACCTCAAGGATGCTCATCAGCCCGCGCTGGGCGATTGTGTTGGCGAGCATGGCCACGACCGCGTAGGGCATGAGCCTGATGACGTACATGGCGACGGATACGATGATTTTGTGAAGTGCGTTCACGAGATCGTAGAACGGCTTGACGACGTCCATGTATTTCTGACCCATGCGCATGGCGGCCGCGCCGAAAAAGGCGGAAAAAATGACGAGGGCTATGACGTTGGTGTCGACCATGGCCTGGGCCGGGTTGTCAGGCAGAAGGGCGAGGAAAGTATCGGCGACGGGTTTGACATCCTTGATCTGGGAAGCGCCTTCGGCCGAGGTGAACCCTGAGCCTACCTTGAAGATAAGTCCTAGGGTAAGCCCGACAATGGCGGCGATCGTGACCATGATCATGGTCACGGCAATCGTATTTCTGGCCAGGCTCGCCAGGTTGACGCCTTTCATATTGATGATGACATGGACGATTGAGACCATGACCAGCGGGATCACCAGCATGCGGATAAGGGAAAGAAAACCGTTGCCGATCAAGCCGTACCATTTGGTCGTTTCCTTGATGAAATCGACGTCCATGGGTTGGGCGGGGAAGCCGGCTGCGAACTGCACGGCGAGGCCGAGCAAGAGCCCCAGGCCCATGGCGACCAGGACCCGGCTGGAAAAACTGACTTTTCTTCCCTTGAGCCAGAAGATAACGACAAAAAATATGGCCAATACCGCGAGGAACGCAACCGTTTTAAGGTTGCTGATCATCAGGAAATCTGTAAAGAAAAATGAACTCATGGCTGTATTCTCCTCCCGAGACGTTGCTTTTAACGTTTATCATCTTTAGTAAGCTGTCACCGGCTGGATAAGTACATGCTGGGGCATTTGCGGAAATTTCTCTTAATACAATATATCCGCGACGTCAAAAACAGTACTCTTGGCCAAAACCGCATAGTTATGCAATCTCCGCAACGCGCCAGTATCATCCAGGCGGCAAGATAACGCTTTTCCCTTGACTTTTGCCGCCGCAAAGAAATAAGTTGTATTCTGTGGAAGTATGGCCAAACGGAAGGGTGCGGTATCCCTCCGGGCGGCAAAGGAATGGATTAATGCAAAAAGTGACTGGCTCGTCCAGCCTACAGGGATATATTTTCCGCCATCTTTTCGCACTGGCCGCAACCTCGACGCTTGCGGCTTTTCTGCTGTTTGGCGCTGTGCTGCCCCTCGCCGAGGTGGTGGCGGGCAAACATGTAGACGCGAACTCCTTCGCCGATCTGAAGCGCGAGGCGACCATCCATGCGTTGCCGGATGCCGAGGACGGGGTCGACAAACCCTTCTCAACCCACCATGACGCCAACGCAACCAGGATCCGTTACTCCTATAGTGAAATCCGCGAAGCGTTCAGGCGGCATGAAAATACGGAAGAGCATATACGCGCCTGCACGGGCGAACCGTCCGCCTGGTTTTTCGCCAATACAATAGCTGAAATACAGCGATACGGCAGCAACCATACACCCTCCCTCATCGCCACCAACCTGCGCCAATCCCGCGCTCCCCCGATTTTCGCCGTGTGAATGGCCGAATTTCCACACTTTTTCACAATGCGGCGACAACCGCATGTGCCGCCCTGTCTGGTCACGCGTCCCTGCGCCGTGACGGACGGCATGGCGCGTCCGGAAGTTTTGCGGTTGTTTCCCGCCTCGGCCATTTCCCCCTGTTTTTCGATCAGCATATCAACGGCTGATGTTTCAACAAAAAAACAAAAGGAGCATGGCATGACTGTGCATATCAACAACGACCCGGCATCGGGTCAGCATCCCAATGACGATTCCTTCAAGTCTATTCACGCGGACAAGGGCGCCCTCACCGAGATAAACCAGATTCGCGACCTGTGGCGCCTGCTCGCCCATTCCGTCTCGCGCCATCACAGCGCGTTTGCCGCCATCGGCAAGGCGATACGCGATCCGGACAGCTTAAGCCTTGGGCGGTTTACCCATCTTTTTGAAAAGTACGACAGCGACGAAAACCATTTTCATTACCAGGCCGACAAGGCGCTGGAAGCGATTCTCGCCCGCGCGGAATCGCCCGAGGCCGCTTCGGAAGTGACCGCCCCCTGGCGCTGCGTTCATGAACTTGAGCTTGTCACCGCCTGCACAAGACGTTTTTGGCAGCTGGCAATCCAGGAAAAGGAAGGCACGTTCACCTTTCAGGCCGAAGCGCGGCAAGTGGTGGCGAGCCTGCTCCAACGCCTCGAGGAACTGGTGTACTGGACGCTGGAAGCGTTGCGTCTGCATTATGCCTCCATGCCCCGGCAGCAGGCCAGGGAGGCGTTTCGCATCATAGGGAAGGATGCGGAAGTCGCTTTGAGCCTTTTCGAAAAGGCGGTCCTGGACAGTAAGCGCAAGCGTGAATCCCATAAGATCGACGATAGCAAGGAAATACCCGCGGAAGTCGCTTTTTTCGACTTTGTGTCCCTGGCCGACACCGTGCGCGGACATTTTGTCAACCTCAGCAACCTGGCTACGCAGGGCTTTACCGCGTAGCGCTTTTTAAAAAATAGTTGGTTCCTTGTCGCGTTTTACGGCACGAATGGGACAAGTCGAAAAGCGTAGTGGAAGGGTCTACTATTTTTAAAAAGCAATAGGAGAGCATATGAACATCAGTGATTTTGTCCAGGCGGACTCCGTGTTTCTGAATCTGGAGGTCAACAGCAAGGACGAATTGTTGGAGCGCCTGCTTGCCGCGATGAAGGAAAGTTCCGCTTATGGCGCGCAACCTGCCGCAATCCGTGAACTGATCCAGCCGATGATCCTTCAGCGCGAGAGTTACGGCTCGACCGCCCTCGGAAACGGCATCCTGTTCCCCCACGCCCGCGTGCCGGGGTTTGCCGGCCAGCTGCTGTTATTGGCCACATGCAAAAAACCGATTGAAATGGAGACGCCGGACGGCCAGCCGATTTCCATCGCCTTCCTTGTCGTCATGCCGGCTGAGCGGCCATCGCTCGCCTTGAAGGTCGCGTCCACCCTTGCCCGCCTGTTTTCGGACGAAGAAGCCCGCTACCGCCTGAGGTCGACCGCGACCCAGCAGCGCGTTGTGGAGTATATACAGCAGCACGACATCGAGGTCGACACCATCATCCATGTCCGCGATGTCTACCGTCCCTATGAGTGGACCGCGTCCCCGGATACCCCGGTTCGCGAGATTGCCAGGCAAATGCTGCAGAACCGCATGCCTGGCGTGGCGGTGGTGGACGGCGACGGAAAGCTGCTCGGCGAAGTGACGATAACCCGGCTGGAGCGGTTCGGCCTGCCGAATTTCTTCCACAGCCTTAAAAGCGTGTCGTTTGTCAGGCAATTCGACCCGTTTGAGCAATATTTTCTCAAAGAGGCGCAGTCAACGGCCAAGGACGTCATGAATGAAAACGCCGCATGCCTCACGGAGGATGGCACCCTGATGGAGGCGATCCACGCGCTCGCGGTGAAAAGGCGGGCGCTGGTGCATATCTGCCGCGATGGGCGCGCCGTCGGATATGTAGACGGTATCGTCGTTCTGAACCGGGTATTGTCGCCGTGACGACCTTGGGTTAAGAGTCTCCCCGCTTTAACCGAACGCCTTGACCCTTTTTGAACTGGAAACAGCCATGCTTGTTGCATTGATAGTATTTTTCGTCAGTTACACCTTCATCGCCACCGAAAAAGTGGATAAAACCCTCATCGCCATCCTTGGCGCGGCGGCGATGATTCTTTCCGGCGCCATACCCTACGAGGAGGCGCTCACCAAGGTCGACCTGAACGTCGTCTTTCTTTTGACCGGCATGATGATTATCGTCAACATCCTCAGCAATACCGGCGTCTTCGAATGGGTCGCCATCACCATTGCCAAGGGCGCGAGAGGGAAGGGCACGGTGCTCCTGGCCCTGCTTCTCGTGGCGACGGCGGTGATTTCCGCCTTCCTCGACAATGTGACGACCCTGATCCTTATCGTACCCGCGACCATTCTTATCTGCCAACTTCTCGACCTGCCTGCCGCGCTGTTCCTGACGCTGGAGGCGATATTCTCCAACATCGGCGGCACCGCCACTCTGATCGGCGACCCGCCGAACATCCTTATCGCTTCGAAGTCAGGCGCCAGCCCGCTCATCGGCGAATACGGCACGCTGGGTTTCAATGCGTTCATATCACATCTCAGTCCCGTCATCATCGTGGTAATGGTGGCCGCGCTGATCGCGACCCTGGCTATTTTTCGCAAGCGCCTCTATGTGGCCAAGGCGTCGCGGAAAAGGCTGGAAGTGGCCCAGCCCGAACTCGCCATCCTGGAGCCGGAGCGGCTGCGCCGGGCTCTCGCCGTCCTTGTGCTGGTGCTTGCCGGGTTTTTTCTTGGCCATTCCTTTCACATCGACCCCGGCCTGGTGGCGCTCGCCGGCGCGTTTTTGATGATGCTTGTCTGCAGGATGGAACCGCTGCATCTGCTGGAAAAGGTCGAATGGAACACCATCTTTTTCTTTATCGGCCTGTTCATCATGATCGGCGGCCTTGAACACCAGGGCCTTTTTGAATGGCTGGGGAACAAGCTGGTCGACCTGACGCGCGGCAATCTCTTGGCGACGGCGCTTCTCGTGCTCTGGGTTGCCGGAGTGGCGTCGGCGATCGTCGACAACATCCCGCTGGTGATCGCCATGATTCCCCTCCTGCACAGTGTTGTGGTCGGCTTTGCCAAGACAATGGGCATCGAAGGAACAGTGGACACACTGACGCCCGAACAGATCGCCTTTGTCCGAGACAGCATCCACCAGCCCCTGTTCTGGAGTATGGCCCTCGGCGCCTGCCTCGGCGGCAACGGCAGCCTGATCGGCGCGTCTGCGAACGTAGTCGCCACGCAGTTGGCGCGCAGAAACGGCTATACCCTCACCTTCATGCAGTTCACCAAGATCGGTTTCCCCATCATGGTACTGAGCCTGTGCATCTGCAGCGCATATATTTATCTGCGTTACTTCGCCTCCATGACGCCACTGGCATTGTGAAACGGTAAATATCGCTGCAATGGAATATTCGAAAAAATGGAAAGCCCTTTGGTCTTGCCAAAGGGCTTTTTTTTAGGGGCGTTCTGCAAAAAAAATCTGCAAAAACAACAAAACCTTTTCCTTTTTCCGTGAATCAATTACTGGATGTTCTGGGAAATCAATACGAAAGAAAAATCTTACGAAATTTAATTGTGTACAATTATTTAATATTGCATATTATAAAAATTCGTGTATACTGTGTAAATGCACGACACCGATCACTTGCGTTTTCTCAAATTGTAACCGCGTGCCCTACTCACCCGCTTATCTTTGCTTTTCGGAGCAACCCTGTCGCAAAATTTACGTATGCACCGGAAAAGCGCCGCATTCTGAATGCATGGACCATTTTTACCTCATTTGTATAATTTCGAAGAAAGGAACATGCCATGCCGTATGTTTCGCTTCACACCGGAGCAACCCTTCCGGCTTCGCTCAAACAGAATATCGCCCGGGATCTCGGGGAGATTGTCACTGTCATCCCCGGCAAGAACGTCGGCAATCTCATGATTGCCTTCCAGGACGGCACGGACATGGTGTTCGCCGGCAGCGCTACGGATAAGTGTATCTATATGGACATCAAGCTGCATGGGGCAGCCGCACAGGAGGCGAAGACCAAGCTGGTCGAATCGACCTGCGCCATGCTTGTCAAGTATACCGGAATCACCGCGGAAAACATATACATCACCGTCCAGGAGTTTCCCAACTGGGGGGCGCTTGGAAAATATCTGTAGGCCATGCCCGTTTTTCGGGTTCTTTTTTACAATTTTTAAATTGTCGACAAATTATATGTATTGCATACAAGTGCGAATGAATAATTTACAGTGGATTGATGCATGGGTTTAAAGGCCGGAAAAGGAAGGAAACGGACCATGAAGAATTTCAATTTTTCATTTCCCACCGCGATCAAGTTTGGCGTTGGCAGGAGTAAGGAAATAGGGCAGACCACCGCACAGTACGGCAAGACGGCGTTTGTCGTCATGGATCCCTTCCTCAAGGGGTCGAAGACCGCCGCCGAAGTCCTGGAGGACCTGCACGCGAACGGCGTGAAAACGATCGAGTACTACGAGGTGGTGCCAAATCCCAGGAACACCTCCATCGACGCCGGCACGGCGCTGTGCGTCGAGAAGAAATGCGACGTCGTGGTGGTCATCGGCGGCGGCAGCGCCATCGACACGGCGAAAGCCATCGCGCTGGTCGCGAAGCACGGCGGCGAATGCTGGGAATACACCGAACGCCAGAACGAAGATGTCAAGCGTCCAAGCACGCCCGGCCTGCCAGGGCAAGAGCTGCCCCGAGGAAGGCGAAAAACAGATGAAAACCTATCTGCTTGGAAAGGACATGGTCAAATCCTTCCAAGCGGAATTCGGGGCCACCGATTGTCCTTCCCTTCTCGGGTATGACATTTCCGACCCCACCCAATTGGAAAAAGCCGTCGCCGCGGACGCATTCCAAAAAACCTGCCGCAAATTCATCGAGCGTTCGGTGCAACTCGCCGAGGACGCAACGAAAGAATAACCTGTAGCATCCAGCTCGTTCATGCTCTAGAGAAGCCTGGTGGCCGCAATGCGCATTTGTCATTGCGGCCGGGGGACGCTGTTTTTTCAACAACCAACGGAGGCAACACATGTCGCAGGAAACGACAATTCCCACCGATATAAAAGTGGGTTTCAAGGACCGCCTGTCCTATGCTATCGGCGATCTCGGCTATAATCTCATGTATTTCTGGGTAAGCGCCTATCTGATGATTTTCTATACGGACGTTTTCGGCATAAGCATAGCGGCGGTGACGATGCTTATGCTTATCGTACGTATCTTCGACGCGGTGAACGACCCGCTCCTTGGAGCGATGGCGGACAACACCAAGCGCAAGACCGGCACCTACCGCTCCTGGATCCAATGGGGTTCATTGGGGTTGGGGTTAAGCATCTTGGCCCTGTTCTGGGCGCATTCCGGAATGTCCGGCGGCTGGAAGCTCGTATACGTATACGCCACCTACATTCTTGTCGTCTGCTTCTCCACCGCCACCAATATGCCATACGGCGTTTTGAACGGCACCATCACCACCAATGTCCATGAACGCACCAAGATCTCATCCCTGCGCTTTATCATGTGTTTTTGCGGCAATATGGGCGTTGTCGCCGTCGCAGCCCCGCTCCTCATCTGGCTTGGCGTCGAAAGCAATCCATCCGGCGCCTATATAGCCGCAGTCGCCATCTTCTGCGTCATATCCGTCCCGATGCTGTGGTGGACCGCCTTCAAGACCAAGGAAGTGGTGAAAACGCCTGAGTCGCAGCCAAAACTTTCGGCGGCTGACAGGTTCCGCAGCCTGAAAAGCGGCCCCATCATCAGCATCATCGTCGCCAATCTTTTCCACGGTTTCGTCTATTACGGCCGCGCCGCCGTCTACCCGTACTATTTCACCTATTACTGCAACAGCCCCACAGTACACGACTATTTTTCCAGAGCCGCGACAGCGGCTC